>NZ_JACVWA010000012.1:0-394572 GCF_020658275.1 Clostridioides sp. ES-S-0190-01
GGGAAAAGAAAAAGAAGAATTAACAGTTGAAGAAATCTTAGAAAAATTTGAATATGCTGTTTAAAAGTATATATTATGATAATTTAATTTTAGCTTAGTTACAAATTAGTTTATTTATAAAATAATTTTAAAGTCATAATATTTTTAGCAATACTACAACCATTTATATGAATATATGAACATATATAATAATAAAATTTTCGAGGGGGATATAAAAATGATTAATAAAAAAAGATTGGTAAGTTTAATTTTAGCTGGTGCTCTTGGAATATCTATGCTTACAGGATGTTCACAAGGTGGAGACTCTAGCAATTCTAAACAAGAAAATAACTCTAAAGACAAAGAAGTTAAAAAAATTGGTATAACTCAATTGGTTGAACATCCAGCATTGGATGCTACTAAAACAGGATTTGTAAAAGCCTTAGAAAAAAATGGATTTAAAGATGGAGAAAATATTGATATAGATTTCCAAAATGCTCAAAATGATATGCCTACTACACAAAGTATTGCAAGTAAATTTGCATCTGATAAAAAGGACTTAATATTTGCAATATCTACTCCATCTGCTCAAGCAGCTTATAATGCAACTAAGGATATACCTATACTTATAACTGCTGTCAGTGACCCTGTCGCTGCTGGCTTAGTTAAATCAATTGAAAAACCAGGTGGAAATGTATCTGGAACATCAGACTTTGTTTCTGTAGAAAAAGGATTAGAACTACTTAAAATATTTGCTCCTAAAGCAAAGACTATAGGAGTTATGTACAATACTAGTGAAGTTAATTCAAAAGTTCAAGTTGATGCTTTAAAAGAATATGCTTCTAAAAATGGTTTTAAAGTTGTTGAAAAAGGAATAACTACTTCAAATGAAGTCAATCAGGGAATTTCTAGCTTAGTTGGTAAGATAGATGTTTTATATGTTCCTACTGACAACTTAGTAGCTTCTTCTATGCCAATAGTTTCTAAAATAGCTACTGAAAATAAGATTCCAGTTATAGCAGCTGAATCTGGTCCAGTTGAAAAAGGTGCTCTTGCTTGTCAAGGTATAAACTATGAAAAACTTGGTTACAAAACAGGTGAAATGGCTGTTAAAATTTTAAATGGTGAATCAGTTTCTGATATGCCTGTAGCTACATCAGATGATACAGATATCATTGTTAATGAAGATATACTAAAAGCTTTAGGTATGGAAAAACCTTCTAATGAAAATATTTCTTATGTAAAAACTAAACAAGAATAAATATAATAGATTTTTATGAGGGAGTGGTCAAAATGAAGTCCAGTAAGTTGATAAATTTAATTTTAATTGGTGTTCTTAGTGTATCTACCATTACAGGTTGTTCTAAAAATAATGAAGGTGAGTCAAATAAATCATCTGATAAAAATAATGAAATTAAAAAAATTGGTATTACTCAGTTAGTTGAGCATCAAGCTTTAGATGCATCCAGAGAAGGATTCATTAAAGCTCTAGAAGATAATGGATTTAAAGATGGTAAAAATATAGAAATAGATTATCAAAATGCTCAAAATGATATGCCTACTACACAAACTATAGCTAGTAAATTTGTTTCTGATAAAAAAGATTTGATATTTGCTATATCTACTCCATCTGCTCAGGCATCATACAATGCTACTAAAGATATACCTATACTTATAACTGCTGTAACTGACCCTGTTTCAGCTGGATTTGCAGATTCTTTAGATAAACCAGGTAAAAATGTTTCTGGAACTTCTAATTTTACACCTATTGATAAGAGTTTAAAGGCTCTTGATATACTAATCCCACAAGCAAAGACTATAGGTGTTATATATAATACTAGTGAGGTAAATTCTAAAGTTCAAGTTGATAACTTGAAGAAATATGCAAATGATAAAGGTCTTAAAGTTGTTGAAAAAGGAATTAGTTCTTCTAGTGAAATAAATCAAGCTGCTTCTAGTTTAATGGGTAGCGTAGATGTTATTTATGCTCCTACAGATAATTTACTTGCATCTTCTATGCCTATCGTTTCTCAACTTGCTACTAAAAATAAAATACCTATAATAGCTGCAGAGGAAGGTATGGTAAAAGGTGGAGCATTAGCTTGCCAAGGTATAGATTATGAAAAATTAGGTTATAAGACTGGTGAGATGGCTGTTAAGGTCCTAAAAGGAGAATCTAAAGTTTCAGATATGCCTATAACAAGTTTAGAAGAAACTAATTTAATTATTAATGAAGATACTCTAAAGGCACTTTCTCTAGATAAACCTTCTGACAAGAACATAGTTTATATTAAAACTGAAAATAAATAATTTGACCACTCTAATTAATATAAAATATGAAAATAAAGTAAAATTTAATGATATTTTTATATACAATCAATATGCCTGTTTCTATGAATCTTTCCAAACATAAAAACAGGCATATTTTTTTATTTTAATATATTGTCTATTCAATTTTACATTGATATATTTCTTATCCAAAGATAATATATTAATAATCTTAACTTATTTATATAAATAAAATTATTCTTCTATATGTTTTATTACTCTACATGGATTTCCAACGGCTACAGTATTTGATGGTATATCTTTTGTCACTACACTTCCTGCACCTATTACCACATTATCACCTATAGTAACTCCTGGAGTTATAATCACGCCTCCACCTATCCATGCATTATCTCCTATCTTTACAGGTGAACCATACTCTATTCCTGAAATTCTAAGCTGTGCCTCAATTGGATGATAAGCTGTATAAATTTGAACATTTGGAGCTAACATTACATTATCACCAATTTCAATTTTACATACATCTAAAAAAATACAGTCATAGTTTGCAAAGAAATTTTCACCTACATGTATATTATATCCATAGTCACACCTTATATTTTGTTCAACATTTATTTGATTCCCAACTGAACCAAATAGTTTTTTTAAAATATCCACTCTTTTTTCATATTCATCTTCCAAAGAGTTATTAAACAACCTAGTTAATTTTTTACAATACTCTCTTTCTTTTACTAGCAATTCATCATTTGCATAGTAACCTTTCCCTGACAACATTTTTTCTTTTTCAGTCATATAAATTACTCCTTTTCTTTGCAATTGTACTTAAAGCAAAATAAATATTCCTGTGGAAAATCTAAATAAATGCTGTCTCCCTTATCAAATTTCATTTTGTTTTTTTCTAATTCTATCTGAATAGGCATACTTTTGCTAGATAAATTATTGTTTATAGCATATATAGTGTATGTAAATGGATTTTCTATAATGTTAATTAGTCTAAAACATAACTTGCCATCTAAATTTTCACTAGAATCTAAAACCTTAATATGATGCTCTCTGATTCCCACATATTCTATATTATCACCTATGTTTCCAGTTAATGTCAACTTACATCCCCAATCTGTAGCATAAATAGTATTGTTATCTATTCTATTTAATCGAGATATATTTTTACATCCTGTTATTTTTGCTTCTATAAGATATTTTGGAGACTCAAATAGTTCTTTTTTAGGTCTTTTTGGAAGACCTTCTCCTTTATTATAAACCATAATATCATCACAAACTCGGTAAGCTTCTTCAATATCATGAGTAACAAACAATATATCTCCCTTATAATCTTTTAACATATTCATAAGTTCTTTTTCCATATTACTTCTCAAATGATGGTCTAATGCAGAAAAAGGTTCATCTAAAAGTAGTATATCTGGAGATGTAGCTAAGGCTCTAGCTAGTGCTACTCTTTGTTGCTGACCACCAGATAATTGCCAAGGGTATCGACCCTCAAATCCATTTAATTTAAGTATTTCTAAATATTTCATTATTATTTCCTTTTTTTCATCTTTACTTAACTTTGAAAGACCAAGTTCGATATTTTGGCTTACAGTCATGTGAGGAAATAATGCATAGTTTTGAAATAAAAAACCAATGTTTCTTTCTTGTGTTGATAAATTTATCTTTTTTTCAGAATCAAACAATACTCTTTCATTTAATATAATCTTACCTCTTGTAGGTTTTTCAAGTCCTGCTATACATTTTAACGTCATACTTTTTCCAGAACCAGATTCACCTAAAAATCCTAAAATTCCTTTTTCCTGTTCAATTTTTACTTTTAATTTAAAAGAGGATAAATCTTTTTCAATATCTACATATAAACTCAACTATCTACACCTCTTTCCTATTATTTTCTGCTGGAATTCTGACCAATAATTTAATAATAAAATCATTGCTATAGATATCGCTACAATAATCATAACCCACATCATAGCTTTATTCATATCTCCACCTTCAACTGCAAAAAATATAGCGATTGGCATAGTTTGAGTTTTTCCAGGTATATTTCCAGCTATCATAAGTGTAGCACCAAATTCTCCAAGTGCTCTAGCAAACGACAACACAAGTCCACCTATTATCCCAGGCCAAGCTAATGGTACTGCAATCTTTAAAAAAACTTTCCATTCATTAAGACCTAAGGTTCTAGCAGCAGACAACATGTTGCTATCAATTTGTTCAAAAGCTGACCTTGAAGTTCTATACATCATAGGAAAAGATACTACTACTGCTGAGATTACAGTTGCTGTCCAGCTAAATATTAAGGTTTTATCAAAATTCAGTAAAAATTTACCTACAAAGCCATTTTTCCCACATAACAACAATAAAAAGAATCCAACAACTGTGGGTGGCAAAATTAATGGAAGTGTAAAGATACCATCTATAATACCTTTCCACTTACCTCTATAGTTAGCCATAATATATGACACAAATATTCCTATTATAAAAGTTATTATCGTTGACAAAAAAGCTGTCTTAAGTGATATCCATAAAGGTGACCAATCTGTCCCCATTTTTTCCCTCCTTAATTTAAATGGAAATAGTGAAATTAATAAATATATTAATTTCACTATTTCCATTTTATTATAATATACAATTATTTTCAATTTTCATTTATTTATATACAACTTCTTTTTAATTACATATAAATTATTTGTAAGCTTATTCTACTTTTTTATATCCAAATTCCTCAAAAATCTTTTGTCCTGCATCACTCAACAGGAATTCTTCAAATTTCTTAGCAGCATCTGCATTTTTACTAGCTTCAATTACTGCAACTGGATATGTAATAGGTGAATGAGTTTTTTCATCTGTTTTCTCAACTACTTTTATTTTATCATTATTCACAGTGTCACTAAAATAAACGAATCCAACATCTGCATTACCTGATTGCACCCATGCTAAAACCTCTTTTACATCTTTCGCAAACACCAATTTATCTTTTAATGTATCTTTTAAATTTAAATTAGTTAATACTTCATCTGCATATTTACCTGCTGGAACACTTTCAGCTTCTCCAACTGCAATTTTCTTTACTTTATCTGTAGTTAAGTCTTTCATACTAGATACATCACTATCAGCTGAAGAAATAAGAACTAAATCATTTTTAACTAAATCTTTCATAGTATCAGAAACCAATAACTTTTCTTCATCTAAAGCTTTCATTTGTTTCTGACCTGCTGAAATAAATAAATCACATGGTGCACCTTGTTCTATTTGCTGTTGAAGTGAACCTGATGCTCCATAGTTAACTGTAAGCTTTACATTGGAATCAACTTTTTTATATTCTTCTTCAATTTTTGCCATTGCTTCTTTTAAACTTGCAGCAGCAGATATGTTTAGTTCTACTGTCTCACTGCTTTTATTTGTTTTTTCTTCTTTACTATCATCTTTTGGACTTTCTTTACTACTACATCCAACTGTCCCCAAAGTTAAACATGCAACTAATCCTAATATTCCCAATATTTTTTTCATAATACTCTCCCTTTTTGTAAATTTGATACATATTTTAATTCGTTTTATCATGTTTTATCATGTTTTGTTATGTATAACTTAATTATATATACCTGCTAATAAATTTTCAAGTAAATTATTTATATTACTTTTAAATATTTTTCTACATTTTTCTTTTTTTAATGTTAAAATAACCTTATATGGAGGTGGATTATGGACTCATTATCATCTTTGACACCTGTTGAAGTAGCTGAATTATTAAAGATAACAAAAAATACTGTATATGAATTAATCAAAAGAGGTGAACTTCCTTCTTACAAAGTAGGTAAAAAAATAAGAGTTGATATTAAAGATGTCGAAGAATATATCAACAATCAAAAAACTGGTAAAATTAAAGATACACATTTTAACAATAAAAATATAGATATTGATAATAATCGTAAAATTATTATTTCTGGTCAAGATGTAATATTAGACATTTTAGCTAGGTCTGTTGAAAAAAGATTAGATAGAGTAAATACATTTCGCTCTTATATAGGAAGTTATAATGCTTTATATGAATTATATAATGGCAGGGTTTCTATAGCATCATCCCATCTATGGGATTTTGAAACAGACGAATATAATAGTACTTTTGTTAAAAAACTATTGCCAGGAATCCCATGTGTACTTATAAATCTAGCATATAGAATGCAAGGTTTTTATGTTGCTAAAGGAAATCCTAAGGAAATAAAAGGTTGGAATGATTTAACCAGACCAAATATAACACTTGTAAATCGAGAAAAAGGGGCTGGAACTAGAGTTTTGCTTGATGGCAAACTTAGACTTTTAAATTTTAATGGCACTGATATAAATGGTTATTATAATGAAGAATTATCGCATTTAGGTGTAGCAAGCAAGGTTTCTCGTGGTATAGCTGATGTTGGATTAGGCAATGAAAAAGCTGCTCTACAAGTAAACAATATTGACTTTATTCCTCTTCACAAGGAACGTTATGATTTGGTTATTAAAAAAGAAGACTTGAAAAACCCTGTCTACCAAACTATAATTAGTATAATTAATTCAGCTGAATTTAAGGCCGAACTTCAAGGTCTTGGTGGATATGATTTGATTGACACAGGCAAAATCATAGCAGAAGTTTAAAAATAAAAATCGCAATCTATTTTTACATGATTTATAAATTAATTGTAAAGTAAATTGCGATTTTTATGTATGCCAAAAACGTACATCAAAAAATTCAGTCTATCATAAAAACCTATATTGTTCATTTTGGTAGCCACATATAAAATTCAATATACTAAATAGTTAAATATATTAATATATATTTACATAATAGTAATTTTTCTTAATGTAGATTAACGTATTATGTGTTTTTGATATGAATAATTTTCCTATCTTGTATACATGCGGTAAAATAAATGAGTTTAATAGGTTATATACAAAGTTGCTTTCTTCTTGTATCTTCTCAACTAATAAATTATTAATAAAATTATCTTTTTCATTTTCAATAACTTCACTCCAATTTATTTTAACTTTTAATATGTATCTTCCAACTAAGTATACACATTCTGTAACAAATAACAATAATACTATATAATCAGCTCCTCCTGATTGATATAAACTTCCTGATACTAAGGGTTTAGCAAAAAAGTTATAAAAATTTAAAGTATCTCCTGTATAGTCAAAAAATATTAATAGTAATCCCAAAACTCTTAATACTCTCATATTCAACATGCCTTTTTCTTTATTATTTTTGTTTTTCATATATACTACCTCTCTTTTCGTTAGATTTTATTGTATATAATACTAACTCTTTTATTTGAGGTACAGGTGAATTTAATTGGTAGTTATTTTCATTTTCATAATCAATTAATTCATATTAAATATTTATATTTAATATGAAAAATAGCTTATTTATTTTGTAATAAAATAAATAAGCTATTAAAATATACAACTAATTTCTATTAATTGATAATACTACTATCTATAAACCTAAAAATTCTATTGAAATATGCTCTACTATCAGAGTCATATCCAGCAACATGTTCAATACCTTCTATGAGCCATAGCTCTTTTTTATTATGCTTGACTAAGTCATACATGGTTTGGCTATTTTGATAATTACAAACAGTGTCTTTTGTTCCATGTATAAATAGTATAGGAACATTACTCTTTTCGATTGCCTTATATGGTTCTACATCACTATACCAAAATCCAGATTTAAATTTATTATACACATCCCCACATGCTACGACATAATTTACTAATACATTTGGTATATGTTTTTCTATTACTCCCATTCTAATGGCATCCTTCATTTCAGAATATGGAGAATCCAATATATAAAAATCGACCTCTTGACTTTCTGAGTTTATAGCTGTATGCATAGCAGCTGTTCCTGCACCCATAGAAAATCCATGGATTCCCAATTTACCATCTGGGAATTTATTTTTTACAAACTTAACTATACTATCTAAATCATATCTCTCATAAAGACCAAATGTATAATTGTCGCCTCCACTATTACCAGTATTTCTTTGATTGTAAATCAATACATTATAACCTTTATCTAAGTATTCATATGCTATTTTTAGCATTTCATAGTGATTACTTCCCATTCCATGAACAATTATAATAGTATTTTTTGTTTTTATATTTGAATTCATAAAAAGACTTTCAAGTTTGTAATTATTAGAGCTTTGTATCATCAGCTCATCTGTCTTGTAGTTTTTCAATTTATCTAAGGGCTTATCTTTCCTCTTAGAAAATACTTTTAATACATCTTCTTTTTTTATTAACTGTTCTGAGCCAACTGAGCTATCGTACACCAATTTGCCAAATATATACGATATGATTAACGGTATTAACAGAAATACAACTGATACAATTATTACCTTATTTCTTAAACTAATATAATTCTTAAAACTATTTTTCATATTTATTTACCATTTAATTTTCCTATATTTTGTTTTTTAAAAGTAATACAATCGCTACTTATACTACTCTTATGATTTCTATTATACCTATTAATCTACTAAAATTACAAATTATATTTTATCAATCATTAATATTTATAAGCTATTGCCTTATCTAATAAATATTACTAGATACTTTATTGGCAAGTGCTATCTAAATATTCTTCTATATTTTTCTTCTTCCTCTTCTGTGAATACATTAAATACAACTTTTAAATTTTTCTCAGGATTTTCTTTTAGCCATAATCTCACTCTATTTACAGCAAGATTAGCTGCTTCTTTTTTTGGATATCCAAATACCCCTGTAGAAATACCACAAAAAACGATATTCTTTATTTCATCAATTTCTCTTATAGTATTTAGAGATGATTTGTAGCAATGTAGTAATTGTTTTTCCTGTTCTTTGCTTGGCTGACCACCAGATACAATAGGTCCAACAGTGTGTACTACAAATTTTGCAGGTAGACAATAACCTCTAGTTATTTTAGCATCTCCTGTATATTCTAAATGTCCTTGTTTTTTTATTATTTTATCACAATCTTCTCTAAGTCTAGGACCTGCGCATGAATGTATCTCATTATCTACACATAAATGTAATGGTTGTAAACATCCTAATAGCTTATTGTTTGCAGCATTTACTATTGCATCTGCTTTTAAATTAGTTATATTGCCTCTCCATATAGCAATGCCTTCCTCAACTTCTTCTATATCATTTACATCTACTAACTCTCTTTCTTCACATTCAATTAACAATAAGTTATGTAACATACTAAGTATCTCTGGAGCAATTTCTTTTGGTGGATATACATTAAGAAGTCCTCTAAGTATATCTCTAGGCTTGATTTCATCATTTGATAAATTGTATATTTTAGAAGGAACTTCTTTTGAAAAATATGCAATTAAAGTGTTTATATTTTTCTTTCTTCGTTCGTCAGTTAGAGGTTTGATACTTCTATCAAAATCCTCAAATAAGTTTACATCATCAGCATAATCTCTCCACTTCATAGCTATCTCTCCATTCTTTTATTTTAGAATTATAAAAAATAATTATGTATTATGTACATACTTATTTATTTCTATAAACACTTACATAAATCCTGTTAAAAGTGTAAATTTTTTAATATTAATATATTTAAAGACAAAATATAGAACAATTTTAAGTATTTTATATAAACCTTTATAAAATAATATGCTACTTGCTAACACTTTAATCATAAAATTTTTAAATATAATAATTAAAGAAAATGTTCTAAAGCTTACACTTTTATACATAAAAACCACTCTAAATAATCAACTCTTACCTAGAATGGTTTTTACACTAAACAACTTTTAAATTTTGTTGGTATTTATTTATATCTGATTTAGAAGCATATACAAAATGACCATCTGAAACCTCAATCCAACTTGATAACTCATCACTTGAACAATTATACATACTATAATTATATTCCACTCTATTTCTTACCTTAGCATATCTTGGGTCAGGAATAGGAATTGCAGAAAGTAAAGACTTTGTATATGGATGTATAGGATTATTATACAACTCTTCTGAATTCGCTAATTCTACTAATTTTCCATTATGCATAACTCCTATACGGTCACTAATATGTCTCACCATAGATAAATCATGCGCTATAAACAAACAAGTTAAATTCTTTTCTTTCTGTAATTTTTTAAATAAATTTACTATTTGTGCTTGTATAGACACATCTAAAGAGGCTATCGGTTCATCAGCTATTATAAACTCTGGGTCTACTGAAAGAGCTCGAGCTATACCAATACGTTGTCTTTGCCCACCTGAAAAGTCAGAAGGATATTTATTTGCATAGCTTCTATCAAGTCCCACTAAATTTAACATCTCATAGACTTTATCCAGTCTTTCTGCTTTATTTTTACAGACACCCTGAATTTTAAGTGGCTCTGAAATTATATCTCCAATTGTCATACGAGGATTTAATGATGAGGTAGAATCTTGAAAAATAATCTGCATACTTTTATTTACATCTTTTTTTACAAATTTATATGATTTTTTATCTGAGATACAATTTCCCTTATAAATTACGTCTCCACCAGTAGGCTCATGTAACTTTATTATAGTTTTACCAGTTGTAGATTTTCCTGAACCAGATTCTCCTACTAAACCAAATATTTCTCCTTTATATATATCAAAACTTATATCATCAACTGCTTTTACAATAGTACTTTTATCCAAATGAAAATATTGTTTTAAATTTTTTATTTCTAGTATTTTTTCTTTATTCATTAGAAATCACCCTTCCACCATTTACCCTAACTGGTATATTTATTTTAGGTGCATCTGGATGCAATAACCAAGTTGCTGCACTGTGTGTATCATTAATTTTAAACATTGGTGGCTCCTTTTCATAATCTATCCTAAGAGCATTTTTATTTCTTACTGCAAATGCATCCCCCTTTGGAGGATTTAATAAATTTGGAGGCATTCCAGGTATATTATACAAATAATCTTCTTGTGAATCTAAAGTAGGTAATGAACCTAATAATCCCCAAGTATATGGATGTCTAGGGTCATAAAATATATCTTCTACTGTTCCTATTTCTACAATCTTACCTGCATACATAACTGCTATCCTATCAGCCATAGTTGCAACTACACCTAAATCATGAGTTATAAATATTATTGATAAGCCTATTTTATTTTGTAGTTCTTTTATTAAGTCAATTATTTGAGCTTGTATAGTCACATCCAAGGCTGTTGTAGGCTCATCAGCAATCAATACTTCTGGATTACAAGCTAGTGCTATAGCAATTACTATACGTTGCCTCATTCCTCCTGAAAAATGATGCGGAAATTGTTTAAATCTTTTTTCAGGATTATCTATCCCAACTAATTCAATAAGCTCTATAGCTCTTTTCTTAGCTTCACTTTTACTTATGCCTTGATGGATTACTATAGCTTCAGTTATTTGCTTTCCTATTGATATGGTTGGATTCAAAGATGTCATAGGGTCTTGAAATATCATTGATATATCTCTTCCTCTAATATCTTCCATTTCTTTCTCAGATTTTTTAACTAAGTCCTTTGATTTAAATAGAACCTCTCCACTTTTGATATATCCATTATATGGAAGTATCTTTATCAAACTTTTGCATAATACAGATTTTCCACAACCAGATTCTCCAACTATAGCTAGTGTTTCACCCCTTTTTAGGGTAAAGGACACATCTCTCACAGCCTGTACTTCGCCTTCTTCTATTTTAAAGCTTACAGATAGATTATTAACCTCCAATAAATGTTCCAAAAACCATCAACCCCTATGCTATTCAAACCTTAGGGATATATTTCATCCCTAAGGTTTCTAATTAATCTAACTATTATTCTATTGTCCAATCAGCTATGTTCCAGAATATCCCTACACCATGATGACCTAAAACTGTATCAGGTGTTAAACCTTTTATATTTGGTTTTCCAACATATATAGCATCTATATAAGCAATAAATGTATATGGCATATCTTTAGTCATCTCTACTTGGAATTGTTTATATAACTTTAATTTTTCATCTTTATTTTCTGTTTCTCTTGCTTGTTGAAGTATTTTGTCTATAGTAGGATTAGAATAAGCACTGTAGTTTGCACCTTTATCTGTTCCAAATACTTTATATGTATGGTCATCTGGGTCAAATGGACTTCCCCAACCGATTAAGTGCGCATCTTGATTAGCCCAATCTGTTTCAGTTACAACTACAGCTTTAGCATCAACACCTATTTCTTTTAGCTGTTGTGCACATATTTTAGCCATATCAACTCTAACTTGGTCACTTTCGCCAGCTGTTATTTCAAAAGCTAATTTAGTACCTTCTTTTTCATATATTCCATCAGAACCTAACTTCCAACCTAATTTTTCAATTTCTTGCTTAGCCTTTTCTGGATTATATTCAAATTTCTCTATATCAGGATTATTATATGGTCCCATTTGTAAAGGTGAATATGCGGCTACACCATGACCCAATAATACACTATCAACTATTGCTTTTCTATCTATTGCATAACTTAAAGCATTTGGTAATCCTTTAGTCTTTTCATCTTTAAAGAATTTAGAATTGAAGTTATATAGTATACCTCTATAATCTGCAGTTTTCATTATATTTACTTTAAAATTCTTTTCGTCTTTCTCAAAATTAGACATATCTTTAGGAGTTACTTGTGCTAAATCTAATTCACCTGATTTTAATTGCATTGCTTTAGCTTTGTCATCTGGTACAATCTTAAATACTACTTTATCCAGTCCTGGCTCTTTTACAAAATAATCACTATTTTTAACAAGTGTTATACTTTGCCCTTTATCCCATTTTTCAAGTTTGAATGGTCCAGTACCTATTGGTTTTTGATTAAATCCATCAGTAGTTATATCTTTACCTTCTAATGCATGTTTTGGTAATATTCCAACTGTTAAATAATCAAGCATTGCTGTATTTGGTGCTTTTAAAGCAATTTTTATAGTAGTATCATTAATTACATCAATTTTTGTTATATCTTCATAATTTGATGCTATTTCAGAAGCATTGTCTGGATTCATTATAGTTTCCATTGTGAATTTAACATCATTTGCTGTAAATTTCTCTCCATCATGCCACTTAACATCATCTCTTAAATTAAAAGTATATGTATTTGTTGCTTCATCAAATTTCCAATCTTTTGCTAGACAAGGAACTACTTTATTATTTTCATCATGAGCTGTTAATCCATTAAATATCAATGAATTTATTTCGCCATGTTCATATAGTGCTGGATTTATACTTGTATAGTCATTACTTCCATAAACAAGTACTTTACCATCTTTAGGTTTATCTGTTTTTTTGTCCCCATTTCCTGCACTCGAACAGCCTGCCATTAGACTAAGTATCATTACTAGACTTAAAACTTTTAATTTTTTTAATTTCATGATGCTCCCCCTTTTGCTTTTAATAATAAATATTTTTTAAAGCTTTGACCCCATTTATTTAAATAGATATTTCAAATACCTTAGTATTTGCTTATTTAACACTTAAAACGCTGATTTATAAATTACTTGATTTTTTATTATTGCTCTTTCTTATATAATTACCAATATTAGTTATACAGACCAATGTAGTAACTAAAAATATACCTGGAATTAGGATAATCCACCATCTATTTGAAAGAAGTGCTTCTTCTGATAAAGATAGCATACTTCCCCAAGAAACAATTTCTATTGGCAAACCAATTCCTAAAAAACTTAGTGTTGACTCAGTTCCAATAGCTGCACCTATATTTGTTACTACCATAAACATTATTGATGCGACAAAGTTTGGAAGTAAGTGCTGTTTTAATATATATAAAAATCCTCCACCCATACTTTTAGCTGCTAGTATGTACTCACTATTTCTTATTTGTCTAACTTCAGTCCTTACAATCTTAGATATATTCATCCAACTTGTTATCCCTATTACTATGGACATAGATATTGGATTTGAATTCCCAAGTATCGCTTGTACAAATATTATAATTAATATTGATGGTATACTAAGTATGATTTCTGTAAATCTCATCATTGCATCATCTACAAGCTCAGATGCTGAACCGCTTATGCTACCATAAACAATTCCTATAATAGTTGATATTATTGTCGAAAATATTCCTATAAATAAAGATATTTTTCCTCCATACCATATCATAGAATATATATCTCTTCCCATTGAATCTGTTCCAAAGAAAAAATCTTTACTTGGAGCTAAATTAGAACTTACTAAATCCATATATGTTGGCTCATGTGTCATTATCAAAGATGAAAATACACTTCCAATAACTATAATGGATAAAATTATGATTGATATATATGGTAACTGTTTAAATTTTTCAAACAGAGTTTTTTTTATTTCTATTTGTTCATCTTTTACTACTGAAATATAATTTTCTCCTACAATCTCAAAATCACTACATTGCGGCTTCATTGTTATCACCTCTATCGTACTTCATTCTAGGGTCTATTTTATTGTTTATAATTTGAGCTAGCATATTTCCAAATACCACTAAAGCTCCTGTTATTAGACATAAAACTAATAACATATTATAATCGTGATACTTTGCACTCTCAAAACAAAGAGTTCCTAACCCTGGATAAGAAAAAACCTTTTCAACTACATAAGTTCCTCCTAATATATGAGGTATTGAAATAGCCATGATACTTATATATGATGGCATTATATTTCTCAGGCAATGCTTAAAAACAATGGTTCTATTGTTTAAACCTTTTGCTTTACATAGCAATACATAATCTTCTCTTATTTCTTCTAGCAATTTATTTCTTATCATATATGTGTAATACCATAAATGGCTCAATATAAGTACTGTAAGAGGTAATATTAAATGAGATATCCTACTTGATATACTATATTCCTCTCCCATTGAATAAGCTCCACTACTTGGAAGTATACTTAGATTTATACTGAATATAAGTATAAGTACTAAAGCAACCCAGAATGATGGAATACAATTGGTTATCGTACCTAGTTTACATATAACCCTATCTATAAGCTTATCTTCATGCAATGTACAAAAAATTCCTAAAAGTAATGCTAGAACAAAGGTAAGTATGTATCCTGAACCACCTAATATGATAGTATTTATATAAACATCATTTATAACAGAAGTAACATTTTGCTTATATTTAAATGAAATCCCAAATTCTCCTTTTGATGCATCTGAAATCCATTTTATATATTGACTGTATATTGGTTCGTTTAGACCAAGTTTTTTCATAGCATTTTCTTTTTCTTGAGTACTCATTCTTTCTACACCATCTCCATAGTAAGAAATTAATGGGTCTCCTGGAGCAAGTCTTGCCATATAAAAAACCACAAAAGATAATAAAAACATTACTAAAATAAACTGCAACAACTTTTTAACTATATCCTTTAACAAACCCCTATTCCCCCTTTGTTGCAATAAAAAAAACCACCAAAAGCAAGCGTCAATCGACGTTTAAACCTTCGTGGTTTTATTATCATTAAATAAAAATTAAATTTTAAATATTTATCTATAAACCAATTTTAGCATCATTTATGTTGTGTGTAAACAAACTTTTGAAAAATTGTTAAAATTTCATCAAATTGTTTTATTTTTACCTAAAATTAAATTTTTATGATATTACTAATCTCTTATTTATTACATAATTATTAAATTTTATATTGACTATTTACTGAAACTATATTATATTAGTTTCTATGCAAACTATCTAAGAGGTGATTTTATTGAAAACTAATTATGATTGTTTTAGAATAGCTATGCTTCTAAAAGAACTCTATTCTAAAACAATGTACACAGTAGAGGAAAATTTTAAGGAAAATGGATTAACACATCAACAGATTATAGTTATAAAGCTAATAGCTCATAATCAAGAACTAACAATTTCACAACTATGCGATGAGATGTCTTTAGCTAAAGGAACGGTATCAGGTATAATCAGTAGATTAGAGCAATTTGGATATGTAGAAAAGTTCAAAAAATATGATGATAAGAGAAATACATATGTTAAATTTACAGAGGATGGACTTGAATTCGCCACAAATTTTAAAAGTAAAATGCAAGAAAGCTTTGATGGTATTTTTAAAAATTGTGATGAAAAAGAATTAAATGAATTAGTAAAAAATCTTAGAAATATATTAGCAAAAATAAAGGAGAGATAATTATGAGTTCTAAATTAATACTTGCAATAGTGTTTATAACATCAGCTTTAATTTTTTACACTATAGGTGTATTTGGAGAAAGAAAAGCTAAAATTTTAAAAAAGAAACATGTAATTATATTTTGGCTTGGTTTAATATTTGATACTTTAGGAACATTTACAATGAGTAATATAGCTAATAGCCACGCTTTTGAAGTGAAGTCTGTATTGTCCCAAAATCTTCATAGTATAACTGGTCTCCTAGCAATTGTGCTTATGCTTTTTCATGCAGGCTGGGCTACTTTTGTTTTGTATAAGGACGATGAAGATAAGAAAAAATTCTTCCATAAGTTTAGTATAGTTGTATGGACTATCTGGTTAATTCCATACTTTATAGGTATGTTTATTGGTATGGCTGGATAATAAATAAAAAAAAGTGTGTAGGAAAATGAATATACACTTACACACTTTTTCATATATATCTATAATGTTTTACTTACTCTTTTACACAGCTTAATAAATCCTTATGTATAATTTAAATTTATTAAACACCTAACACTTGAGTTACTCCTGGAACTTCGCTTACCAAAACATTTTCAATAACAGCTTTTATTGTCATAGTTGCTCCTGGACATCCACTACAAGCACCTTGTAATCTAACTAAAACTACACCATTCTCATTTACATCTATAAGCTCTACATCTCCACCATCTCTTTGTAATACAGGTTTTATCTTTTGTTCAAGTACTTTTTCAACTTGTTCTCTCATAGTTATTCCCCCCCAGAAATATTTTTATTACCAAGATTATACCAATGGTTTAAATTTTTGTCCATCTAATGATTTTTCAAACTCTATATTTGCCTCATCAATAATCTTAGTATTCATAAATACATCATAAGCACTACAAGCCAATACCTTAGCTGAATTTATCATAGCTGAAAATCCTATACTTGAACCAGCTGATGCACATGACTGCCATGTGTGGCTTGCCACACCAACAGGCCATGCTGCCATTGCAAATTGAGCTACTGGTATCACATAACTTACATCTCCAACATCAGTAGAACCAGCTAATCCCTTATCTTCTGCTCCATCAGCTATACCATGATGTATATAACTGTCCACAATAGATTTATCGTCTTGGAATGCTGTAGCTACACCTAGTCTCTCATCCTTAGTAAGAGTAGCACATAATTTTTTTGCAAATTCTTCTTCTTCAGGAGTAGTTTTAGGAGTTCCAACAAGAATCATATTATCGTATACTAAATCAGTTAAACACTGATTTGGTATATAATCATAAATCCCATCAGTAATTACATACTCCATTTCAGTCTCTGTCATCATAGCTGCTCCTTGTGCCACTTTTATTAGCCTATCAAGAACATTCTCTGCATCCTTTGCTTTTTTACCTCTTATAAAATACCAACTTTCCGCAAAACCAGGAACTACATTAGGTCTTCCTCCACCATTAGTTATAACATAATGCATTCTTATAGAGTCAATTACATGTTCTCTTAAATAATTTGCTCCTACATTCATAAGTTCAACAGCATCTAATGCACTTCTACCATTATGAGGGGCTTGAGCTGCATGTGCTGTTATTCCCTTAAACTTAAATCTAGCAGATAAATTTGCCAGACTTCCACCTCTCCATGTGCCATTTATATCAAAAGGATGCCATGTAAATGCGCAATCTACATTATCAAAACATCCATTTACACACATTACAGTCTTTCCTCCACCTTCTTCTTCAGCAGGACAACCGAAATATTTTATTGTTCCATTAAATTTATTTTTTTCCATAAGTTCTTTGATAGAAACGACTGCTCCTACACCTGCTACACCCAATAAATTATGACCACATCCATGTCCAGATTCTCCCTCTACCAATGGATTTTTTTCTGTACTCACAGATTGTGATAGTTCTGGCAAAGCATCATATTCGCCAAGTATTCCAATTACGGGCTTATCTTCTCCAAAACTCGCTATAAATCCAGTTGGTAAATTGTCTACTTCTTCAATTTCAAATCCTTTTGACTTTAGATATTCCTTTTGAATACTGCTTGCATACTTTTCTTCAAAAGCTAATTCTGGATTTTCCCATATTTTTTTAGATAAATCAATTAATTCTTCTCTTATCTCCTCAATATTATTTATAATATATTCTTTCATAGTCTCCTCCACAGATATGTATTTTTGATATGCTTTACAAATTATATTATATACTAACATTCTATTTATTCACAATTTTTTGTTAATTAATTTGATTTATATATTCTTCTATACAATGTATTTTTTCCTTATTTTTTTTCTTCATAAATTCAATGTACTCTCTTTTCCATAGTGTAGTTTTATTATTTTTGTTTAGTAATAGTTCTAATAAATTAATTTCTTCCATTCTCATATCTTCATAAAATACTACACTTCCCAGTATTGCCAATTCAAATTCACTTAATGAAGCAAATAGCATTAGATAATCATCCCCAAATAAGCATTCAGATTCAAGAATATCAATAAAGTCTTTTTTTGCATTGATATTTTCCTTTATTATTTTTATTTTTTCAATTATAGAAGTACTCTCTAGTACAGAATTGAATATCGCTCTAAATGACTCATCATCTAATTTATTTTCATCATCAACAATATACTTTTCTAAAGGTTCACTTTCATTCTTACTTACAGTTATAATACTTTTAAAAGTGCCACTTTTTATTGAACTTAGTACAGACTCAATAAATATCTTCTCATATGCTTTTATGTATTTTATCATGGCTTCATCTTCTATATTTAATCTTTCTATCAAAACATCAATTGCTCCTTCAAGCAATAAAAATATTTTTTCATTTATTATACTTTCTTTATTGAGCTCTTCAGAATTATTAAAATCAAAACTATTACTTTCTTCAATAAATTCAACTACATTATTTTCCTCATATTGCTTAATTTCATCTTCAAAAGTATGATTGTATATGTTTTTAAATTGTTTTTCTAAAAATTCATATTCATATTCTGAAATCTTCAAATTAGTTGATTCATTACCTAAAATTGTAGAGAAAATAGAGTTATTTATAATAAGTTCAAATAAATTTATAAGTATAACATCACAATCTATTTTATAAGTTATTCCATAATCATAAAATAATTTTTCTCTATCTTTCTTTCTAAATAAATTACAAAATCTATTTTCTATATCCATACTCTCAATATAATTTTTCACATAATAAATTCCTTGAATATCCATATCATCTAATGCCAATGGATAATCTATACTCACTGGAATATCATATGCTTCAAATTTTATACTATAGTTTTTAAAGAAACCAGACAGTTCCATTAAAGTATCATTATACGCCATTAAATTAGTGTCTAATTTTCTACTTTTCATTACTTCATAAAATTTTTCTAACTCAAGTAAATCATATTCAAGAATTTTAATGCCTTCTAAGTATACATACTTAATATTTTTAGACGTCAATTCTGCAACTCTTTTTTCTATATTTTCAAGTTTACTTACATATGCATCAATAGAATACCAAATTGAAAGCAATAATTTTTCAGCAACTTCAGTCTTTACTGATGTACTTTGACCATTTGTATATTTTTTAATTAAATCTATAAGAATTAAGGATATTTCCTGTTGTATGTTATATACTTCTCTCTCATTTATTACTTTACAATCCATACATTCTTTAAGTAGAGATATTGCATATTGATTTTTTATTAGATTATTTTCATTTATATTGATGTTGGTTAGATTATTATTTGACATAGTAAGTTTCCCCTCTCATTAGATTAAACTTCTCCAAATTTAAACTTTTTTGCAAATTCCTCTGCTTCTCCCCTTACATTATCCATATTCCCTGTAAATTTTTCATAAAGTTCATCAAGTATTTCTATAATTTCATCATCACAAATTTTATCATCTGTTTCATTTTTTAAGTAATAAAAGATTTCTTGCATATCATTAATAATTTCTAAATAATCATCCATATTCGTAAACTGTGATGTATATATGTTTTCTATTAATTGTTTTGTAACTTTTATATCTAATTCTATTCTTCCATATCCCTTTAAAGTATCATTTCTTGAAGTTATTATATCTTTTACATCCGCTTCGGAAAGTACTAGACCATAACACTTAGATTCTTTATTAGTTTCAAGCAATTCATTTCTTTCTATTTCCTTTAAATTTTGATGCATAGAACTCAAAATAATAGGTGATATCATTTTAAAATTCTCCTTTTTTATTTTTTCTATTGACTTTTAATTCATTTTATGTTATATTTAAATTAGTATATTTATTAACTTATAGAACTACTTATAATAATATTATTATAAGTAGTTTTTGTCAACTCAAAATTACTATTTTAATTAAATTTTTCAATAAAAAAAATATATCATTACTCAGATATATTTTTTATAACTATTCATCAATTTAATAGTTATTTATAATTAAAATCTAAAGAATGATATATTAATCTACTTATCTTTTTTAGCTCTACTTCTGCTTTTCTTTACATTTGAGCAATTTCTACAGGAAGGTGAACAGTATTGAGATTTAGAATTTGTAGGTATATAAATCTTTCCACAATACTTACATTTATTTAAAGATGCAGGTTCACTTGTAATTGCAAATGCATATATAGTTTCAATAGCTGTTTTTAAAGAATTAAATTCCCATGCAATTGTGGGTTTATCTAATTGACTTATAGAAAATCCAATCTTTTGAGGGTTAAACCCTCCAGACATAATAGTCAGACTTTCAGTTAGTAGGTTAGACATGTTTTTATAGACACAAATTTGATTAAAATGTCTACACATATCCTTAGCAAAATTTACAATCCAATCCAATTGTTCTGTATAAAACCTTGAAAATACTAAATCTAAAATCAATGGTCTTTTTCCAAAAAACTTGGGTGATTCCTCTCGTTTTGATACATCTATACCTCGTTTATATTTTTTAAAGTATACATCTTCATCACTTGCAAATGGGATGAACATATTTACATACTCATCAGTATTCAATATATTCTCTTTTGTAATATAATTCTTTTCAATCATCAGTACTCTTTCTTCACCAACAATATCTCTATTATATACACTTGAATAAATTAATCCTAACAACCCATATTTCTTTACAAATTCAAGTACTTCTTTTTTTAATCTCATTTCTTTAGTTTCTTTTGATATCTCTTGTAATGCTTCTTGTCCTATGCGAATTATATCTACTATAATTTCATCTGCAACATCAAATGGATTGTACATAGTAAATACAGCATCTTCTGTTGGTACTATATACAGTTCATCTTCTTCAGTAATTTTATATTCATAATCACTATAGCGAATCCAATCACTTGCAAAGTTTCCAATTAATTCTATATTTTTATTCATAATAACAGCCTCCTTTGAATGTAATAGTTAAGATTTATTAACTATTACATTTTTAGTTTATTCTATAATTTTCATCATGTCAACTCTTCTTTTAATTTTATATAATATTAAGTCATATAATAACTCTAATTAGCCTAGATATTGATACTAAGTAATAGTAAACTTATAATTAATTTTATCAAAATCTATTTACATTTGAAATTAATCTCTTTATAATAATATGTAATATATAAATAATTTTACATATTACATATTACATATTAATTATAAAGAGAGGTACTAAGAAAATGGATAGAAAACGTGAATTAAAACAACTATATAAGGAAATGAAATTTGACATTGGTGTATTTATGATAAAAAGTGATACTACTAAAAAGATTTATCTTGGAAAGAGCAATGACATAAAAAGCAAGTTTAACTCCCTCAAATTTCAACTTGGTGCTGGGTCATGTATGGTAAGAGATTTAAACAATGATTGGAAAAAATATGGAGAAAAAACATTTACATTTGAAATTTTAGAACTTATAAAACACGATGATAACAAAACTAAAAAAGACTACTTAGAAGAATTAGATATTTTAGAAATGGTTTGGTTAGAAAAGCTAAAAGAAGATAACTCTTATGAGATTTATTCTTTATAAAAAATAGGCATCATATCTTCTTTTTTGATGTAAACGTGATAGGATGGAATTGTCATACAATTTTGTGTATGACTCCATTCGCCTTTTCACTTATGAGGATAATTGATTCGTATATATGAATAGCTCACGTACTCTTTTTTAACATATACAATTCAATTTAGTATATAATTTTGATACATAATTTTAATAAAAAAAACCTTCTAATTGATTTTTATCATAAAATCAACTAGAAGATTCATATAGTTTAACATTTATATACTATATATCACTAAAATATAAGCATTATACTGACTTTTACTATATATTATGTATTCATTTTACTAACAACATTTTATTATTTTGTAGCTTCTAAACATTGCTCTATAACCTTATTATCATTTATACCTATTGCAGTAACTTTATTAGCATTATTTAATATACTCTTATCGCTTTTGTCTGAAACTAAAACAACAGGAGCGTTTTTAGCCATTGGTGAAGCAACTAAAGCATAAACTAAATCATCTCCACTTGCCACATAGAACTCTTTTGTTTCATTATAAAACTTCTTAATTACATTCTTATTAGTTTCATATCTATCACTACCATCAATTCTAGTTGCTCTATATCTACTTACTATATAATCACTTAGTGTAGATTTTCCTCCAATAGCATATACTGGAACAGGTGAAACACCAAACCATGGGTCTAAATCTGTATCTTCTTCTGCTGAAGCTATATCCTTTGTCAATAAAATAGGAGCACCATCTCTGTATGCAACAGACGCAACACTCACTGCATCAGCCTCGTCTTTAAATCCATTTACTAAAAACGTCTTATCACTACTCTTTATCTTTTCTATTTCAGCTGCAATTTTATAACTTGTATCTACTCTATCTACTCCATCAATTCTTATAACCTGCATTCTTCTCATAAGTAGCATTTTTTCTACATCTTTACTTATAGTATTTTCGCCACCTATTATATATATCTTAGTAACTCTATTAAGCCTTTGTAAAGTGGCTTCTGGTATATCATTCTTATTAGTTAATAAAATTGCTGCATTATTTACCCCTGCAAGACCACTAGCAGAAATACCATCGACCATCGTAGAATCCGAGTTGATAAGTACAGCTGTTGTATAATCTTGCTTATCAGAAATAATACCAGCTGTTTCATATTTATCCGTTCCCTTGATATTTTCGATTTTATCTAGTGCATTTGCTGATGTTGGAAAACTAACACTTAATAATAATGCTGAAATACCTAATGCTAATATTCTTTTACTAAACTTCATAAATTACCTCCCTCAAAATAAATATATTTAGTATTAGTATAATATAAATTCGCTTAAAAGTAGTGTAGAAATAGTTACACTTTTTTTATAATTTAAATCACTCTAAATTACACACATCTCATCCATTAAAATAACTTCATTCATCCTATAAGCTAAAGCGTCCCATGTTTTTTTTGACATATCTGCAAATGACCTTTTCTCTAAATTGGATAATAGATACTGTATTTTAGAGTCCATTGCATTATATAAATTCTTCTCAAATATAGATAACTCTTCTTCATTTGGAATACCTTCTCCATGCATAGAAGGTAGAGTTACATATTCTATCTTGCCAGAATCATTAATTTGGCTACCAATCCACTCTCTAACACCAGGAATATCAGTGGTAATTACATCTAACCCACATGATAAAGCCTCTAAAACTACAACTGGTAACCCTTCATAAAACGATGGTAATACAAATATATGTGACTTATTAAATAACTCCGCTAAGTCACTTTGGTCTAATTTTCCTAGGAAATTCATTTTAAATGGAGATTGATTTGCAAGCTTAACAATCTCATTATAAGATTCAATATCACTTCCTGTACCTGCAAAATTGACTTCTATTAAATCTTTACGATATATTAGTTCAGATATAGCTTTTATAAATGGAATCAACCCTTTTGACTTACATATCTTCCCTGCAAACACTATCCTTATCTTATCACCTTGCATTTTATAATTTTTATCATAAAATACACTATCATTGTATCCACTGCCAATCACAACTACTTTACTTTCACTTACTCCAAAACTTTTTACAATATCATCTTTTTGCTTTTTATGAAGAGCAAATATTAAATCTAATTTTTTTATATTTGATATTATATATTCTTTTTCTAAATCTATAGTATTTAACTGTCTTAAACAAGTCCCATGACAAACAGACATAACTTTAATATCTTTCACAATCTCTCTGACAAATGCTGTTAAAAGATATAAATGATGACATATTATAATATCTGGCTTAAAATCTTCCATAGCTCTGTCTATATTTATTTTAAATTGATGTTTTAATCTATCTATCATTTCTACATTTAAATCTCTATATCTAGTACTTTCATATGGCATAGAATCACTCATTCCTACAACAGGAAAATTTAGTTCTCCACAATTATACTTTACTGGATAAAAACTTATATCACTTGAAAAACAGTTTACATTGTCATTAACATCTATACCTGCAATTACAGCTTGCTCATGACCTATTTTTTCAAACCCTTTTATCATACCGCACATGTATATTCCACTACCCGTACTATTTGGTTTTTGTGTTATTATATGAAGAATTTTCACTTTTTTACTTACCGCCCCTCTAAAATTAAACAATTTCATATAATTTAATCATTATATATATCTAGATACAAACAGGATGAATCATCTTTTACTTTAAACCTTGGAACCTTAATTGCTTTATAGTCGTTATCCTCAAAGTCTCTAACTTTATTATGTATATATCCTATACCAAATTTTTCTGCTATACGTATCAATTCTTCTTCTTTTATGAGGTTATACCTATCACATGCACTTGTAAAGCCATCACTTGTTAACATCAATTGAAAATCTTTTTTTATTTCTAAGTATCCATATATTGAATTTTCCACAGCATCCTCATCAAAATCCAATATCCAGTATCCATCTTTGGTATTCTTTTTCAATCTATTGCTTACTATTGTATCCATGACACTTGACTTTATCTCATCAAAAGTCATTTCTTTTAAATTAGAAAACTTACTCATTTCATCAAACACAGCATTATCAAATTTACAGATAGTTCTATCTTTTATGACTTTAGAATCTCCATTTTTAATAAACAAAGCACAATCTCCTAATAAAAAATACTCTACTTTATTTTCATGAAACTTAACAATGACTATAGAACTTGATGGCAAATCTAATTTTTCGACCTTTATTCCATTTAATTTCATCTCATACTCTTTTTTAACTTCTTTTATCCCACTACTGATAATACTCTTTATTGATTCTTCTCTATTCATATTTTTATATAAATACTTATTCCACCACTGAACATACCATCTTGCATCGCTTTCATTTGATACTAAGTTTTTTCCATTGATCCCTGTCGCACCATCCAAAATCCACGCACCAAATGGGCTTATACCAACTACATCTTCATTAAATTTAGCTGTACCCTGACTACACAATAGGCTATAGTCTCTTATATTTAAAGCCATATCATCCTCCAAATTGAATATCTAAAAATAAAGTTCTATTTAAAATTATACAGCAAATAAAAAAATCTACAACAAAACTTGTTGTAGATTTTTAATTTAATCAGTATTTAATTTATATTCTTTACACTTTAGTGATGGAACAATCTATTTTTAGTAAATGCCATAACTATATTGTACTTATTGCAAGTTAATATAACATTATCATCACGAATAGAGCCACCTGGTTGTGCTATAAAACTTACTCCACTTCTTTTAGCACGTTCTATATTATCTCCAAATGGGAAAAATGCATCAGAACCAAGAGCTACTCCTGTTAGAGTTTTAAGCCATGCTCTTTTACCTTCTCCAGTAAGAGGTTCTGGTTTTTCTTCAAAGAAATTTTGCCATATACCATCAGCAAGTACATCCATATAATCATCAGAAAGATATACATCAATAGTATTGTCTCTATCTGGACGACCTATATCTTTTTTAAATTTTAAATTTAATACTTTAGGATGTTGGCGAAGATACCAAATATCAGCTTTATTACCTGCAAGTCTAGTACAGTGAATACGTGATTGTTGTCCTGCACCTACTCCTATTACTTGTCCATCTTTAACATAACAAACTGAGTTTGATTGTGTATATTTTAATGTGATAAGAGCTATAATTAAATCACGCTTTGCGTTATCTGTAAAGATTTTATTATCAGTTGGGATATCTTTTAACAGGTCTTCATTTATTAATATTTCATTTCTGCCTTGTTCAAAAGTAATTCCATAAACATCCTTTGTTTCAATAGGTTCAGGAGTATAATTTTCATCAATTTTTACAATATTGTAATTACCTTTACGCTTTCCTTTTAATATTTCAAGAGCCTCATCTGTATATCCTGGGGCTATTACACCATCAGAAACCTCTCTCGCTATAATAGTTGCAGTTTCTTTATCACACACATCTGAAAGTGCTATAAAATCTCCATAAGAAGACATTCTATCTGCCCCTCTTGCCATTGCATAAGCACAAGCTAATGGAGAAAGCTCTAAATCATCAACAAAGTATATTTGCTTTAAAGTATCTGATAAAGGTATACCTACTGCTGCACCTGCTGGACTTACATGTTTAAATGAAGTTGCTGCTGGAAGACCAGTAGCCTCTTTTAATTCTTTTACAAGTTGCCAACTATTAAATGCATCCAAAAAATTTATGTATCCAGGCTTTCCATTTAATACTTCTATAGGAAGTTCTCCATTTTTCATATAAATCTTTGATGGTTTTTGGTTTGGATTACAGCCATACTTTAGTTCTAGTTCTTTTGCCATATACTCATCCCTCTCTATAGTAAATTAATCTTAAATTTGACTAATTCCATATTAATTAAATTATTCGTACTAATAAAATTATATGGCATATTTATCCATTAATCAACTATATTTTTTAAAACTCCTATTCCTTCGACTTTACATTCAACCACATCACCATGTTTTAAATATACTTGAGGATTCATTCCCATAGCAACACCTGCTGGAGTTCCAGTTGAAATTATATCTCCTGGTTTTAGAGTCATTCCTCTTGATAAATCACTTATTACAGTAGGTATATCAAATATAAAATATTTTGTATTAGAATCTTGTCTTACTTCTCCATTTACCACACTACTTATATCCAGTTTTAAAGGATGCTCAAATTCTTCTTTATGTACTATGCAAGGGCCCATAGAGGTATGTGTATCTAAACTTTTTCCTCTATACCACTGCACATGTTTGTCTTGAAGTGCTCTTTCACTTATATCATTCATTATTGTATATCCAAATATATATTCATAGGCATCTTCTTTTGATATATTTATACCTTCTTTTCCTATAATTACTGCCAGCTCTGATTCATAATCCAGCTTTTCTACTAAATCTCCATGCAAACTTATCTTATCATCTACTCCAATTGCCTTATCTGCTCTTTTAGAGAAATAAATTGGATAGTCTGGCATAACTACATTTTTTATAACACCATCTGGAATTTCATTGACATGGTCTTTATAGTTTAGACCTAAACATATAATATCTTTTTTAGGTCTTACAATTGGGGAACATAATTTCACTTCTTCTAACTTATAACACTTTGCATTTTCAAATGAATTGTTTTTTATTTTTTCTAAATCACCTGTAGATACATTTTCAATAAAATCATTCATATCTGTATATAATTTACTTAATCCCAAACTATTAATTTCATATATACTATTTGCTTCTGAGTTAAATACACCTATATTTTCTTCATTGCCAGTACAGAAAGTTACAAATTTCATTTCTATTCCTCCATTCAATAATTTGATTAATAATATTTTATTTTTATTAGTTTATATCAATTGTAATAGATAATATATATATGTCAATATATATTTAAAAATAGAGTTCTAAAAAGTATAACAATTCATAAATATCAGAAATTATTATAAGTAATATAATTAGTAAAAGTAAAATAATTATAAGAATGGCGTTTTAAAAACTTTATTTATGCAGATAAATTTTCTATAAAACACAATAAAAAAAAGGTATCCTTAATAAAATAAGCATACCTACACTCTTTCAATATTATTATATACAGCCATTTTATAGTTATAATATTTTTTATTTAGACAAAACCTCTTGGTAAAACCTATTTACTTATAAACTTTCATTAAATCTTCTCCAATACATATATCTCCAGTTCTTAAAATTTCAACTCTATCTATGTCATAAGAATTGGTTATAACTATAGGAGTTATAACAGATTTAACGCTTTTTTTAATTTTTTCTAAATTAAATCTTATAAGTTTTTGCCCACAGTAAACTTTATCTCCTGCATTTACTAATACTTCAAATCCATCTCCATTCATCTTTACAGTATCTAATCCGATATGTATTAGTATCTCCAAACCATCTTCACTCTTTATGCATATAGCATGTTTAGATGGCAAAAACACTTGAATCACCTCACCATCAACAGGAGAAGATACGACTCCTTCTTGTGGCTCTATAGCAATCCCATCACCTAGCATTTTACTAGAAAAAGCATCATCAGGAACATCAGTTATACTTAATACTTTCCCTGTAAGTGGCGATTGTAATATTCCTTTTATATAATTACTTTTTACTTCTTCATTTTTATTTTTTGAGAATAACTTTTTGAACATATTAAATCTCCTCATTCCAATAATTTAAATTAACTTCTCGTATTATCTACATTATACACTTTAATTCATAAAATATATTACCTGAAATATACTATATATATTTATTCCAGTAATAATTATAGTCATATACGAGAACATATATTTAACTCTTTTGTCATCCATATTTTTACTAATAGAGGAACCTATAATTCCTCCCAACACTGCTCCTATTATCATAAAAGGTAATCCAGATAAATCATATATACCAAACCCTGTATTTATGAAAACTGTAACTAACTTTGAAATATTAGAAAATAAAATAGTTATAATGGAATTAAACGCAGCTTCTTTAGCTGATAATCCAAATAATATTGTAAACACGGCCACATTTATAGGACCTCCACCTATTCCTAAAAATGAAGATGTAACCCCTAAAAAAATGCCAACAATAAAATATGTAATGTTAGTATTAAACTTAACATTTAAACTTTTATCTCTATATAAATAAACCATTACTAACAAAATAATCATCATAATATTTTGAGTTATTTTTATTATAGAAGGATTATTTACATATGAAATAGATAAATCTAATAACCTTTGACCTATAGTACCTCCTAATACTGATGCTACACCAATTAAAATAAGTCTAAAGTTTATTTTAAAAAGTTTTGATTTAATTTGTTTATATACAGAAACAATTGCCATCGATAACACAGTAAAAGATGATAACACACTTATAGTTGAAACATCAAATATTCCAATCAAATCTAGTACTGGCTTTATTATTACACCTCCACCAATGCCTGTTATAGCTCCTATAGTTGTTGAAAGTACAGCTATTGCAAATAAAATTACATTCATTTAAAACCATCCTAACTAAATTTACTCTGCTCAAAACCCTTTAATTATACATAATTTTTAATCACTTTAACTTAGAATGCTAAATACTAAAATTATTTTGGTATTTGATTTTTATATACTAATACTGATATTTTTTCTAAATCACCAAAAGTAGACATTAAAAATTCTTTATATCCACAGTAATTATTACTAGAATCAATATACATAGAATTTTTCATTCTTTTGCATCCACCACCACATATTTTGTGAAAATTACACTTTAAACAAATACTTTCTTTGTTTATATCTTTATGCAAAAATTCTTGCATTTTAGATTTTCTTAAAATATCCAATAAAGTGTTATCTTTTATATTACCTAAATTAAAGTTATCTAGTACATAAAAATCACATGGATATACACTTCCATCAGCCTCTATTACAAATTGCGGTTGGCATTTCCCAATTATCCCACAGGTACTAGGAATTCCTGTAATTAAAACGGATATAAGATTATCGAACAAATTAATACTTATATAATTTCCTTTATCAAACTCATTTTTCCAAAGCTTAAATATTATTTTATAAAAGTATGCAAAATATTTAGGTTCTAAAGAGTACTCTGACTTAGTTTTACAGTCTAAATCATCTAAACAAGGTATAAATTGTATATACTTCACATTGTTTAATTTTATAAAATTAAAAACCTCTTTTGGATTAAGTGCAATCTGTTTTGTCAAAACACACAGTATGTTAAAGTTTATCTTGTGTGTTTCCAGTAGTTTTTTTGTATTTATTACATCTATATAACTTCCCTTATTATCTGAATATACACGATTTTTATCATGCAAGTCTTCTAGTAAATCTAATGATAATCCTACTAAAAAATTATTTTTCTTTAAGAACTCACACCATTGATTATCAATAAGAGTTCCATTCGTTTGAATAGAGTAGTTTACTGTTATATTTTTTTTTATTTTACTAACATACTCAATAAAATATTGGAAAAATCTTAATCCAGCTAAAGTAGGCTCTCCACCTTGAAAAGCAAATGTAACTATATCTCCATTATCCAAAATTTCAAATGTATTATTTACTATGTTTTTTATAGTGTCTTCCTGCATAATACCATAGGATTTTACTTCTCTTAAATCACTCACATTTCCATAAAAACAATATCTACATCTCAAATTACATAACGATGAAACAGGTTTAATTAAAACTGATATACTTTTCATTATAAAAGACCTTCTTTATTAAATATTTTTTACTTGTTTAATATTTTCTACTTATCAGATAATAGTCTATAATATTCGTCTCTTCCTGGATAAGCTCTACCCTCTTCTATTTCTGTTTTCCATCTACTTGAGCCTGTTCCTTTTACAGGTCCTTTTAAAAGTGGGTCATTCGTTTCTAACATCCAATTATCAACTTTCTTTCTCAATTCCTCTGCTATGTCTTGATAATCTGAATCATTTATCAGATTATTTTCTTCTAGTGGGTCTTTTCTTAAATCATAAAGTTCTTCTTTATCATTAGGAACATAAAATTTATCTCTAACAGCTTTACCTGATAAACTCAAATGTGAATCAACTGTAATATATATTTTAGGCCCATCTTCAAAATTTTTAACATAGCTATATTCATTAGTCCTTATGCCTCTCATTGGTCTATATTGGTCATGCCATGTCATTTCTGTAAAGAATGAGTCTCTACCTATATCTTCATTAGTTTTTAATAAATTGGCAAAACTTTCTCCATCTATATTTTTAGGAATTTCAGCTTCTATTAAATCTAGTATCGTTGGCAATAAATCAACATTACATAATAATGCTTCTTTTTTTACATTTTTTTGAGAGGAATTAGGTAATAAAATTATAAGTGCTGTCTCTAATCCTGCTTCTTTTAACATTCCTTTAGCTCCTGGAAAAGCAACTCCATGGTCTGTTGTCAGTATAACAATTGTATTTTTATCTAATCCTGTTTCTTGTAATTTATTATATATTTTGCCTATTGCCTTATCCAATACTTTTGCTGAACCATTATATAAAGCTATATCTTTTCTTACATCTTCTGTATCGGGTAAAAACTTAAATACCTCTACTTCATCCAATTTATCTGCATAAGGTTTATATTCATCAAAATCTCTATGTGTTTCAAAAAATCCTATATTTAAATAAAATGGCTTTTCCTGATTTTCTTTATATTCCTCTAAAAATTTAACTGCCTCTTTAGCAACCTTAGGAGCTCTATCCCCTGGAACCGCTATAAAATTATCATATCCTAAGTCATAGGTTGAAGAAAATACTCTATCTTTTATTGGTGGTGCTTCATTTATTGTTTCATGGCTTAGTCCTATTAATGTTGTTTCATATCCGTTTTTTTGTAACTCCATAGGAAGTGTTGTATGTTTAGAATCTATACAAAATCCTAGATGTGCAAGTCCCATTAAACCATTATTGTGAGGGTATAATCCAGTTAGTATACTTCCTCTACTTGGACTGCATTGAGGTGCTGCACAAAAATAATTATCAAATTGAATTCCTTCTTGAGCTAATTTATTTATACATGGAGTTTCCACATTATATCCATAGTTACTGAATTTTCTACCACTGTCATGAGAAATCATAAGTAAAATATTTGGTTTCATTAATACTACCTCTTTCCATTATTTTTTTATATCCTTACTATAAAATGCTACTGTTTCATAAGGTCTTAACTCTAACTTAGGTTCTAAATCTCGCTTTTCATAGTTCCCTATCAAATATGTAAATGATTTTCCTAAAAATTCCTCACTAATCTCAACTTCAACTTCACAATCATAGAAGTTGTTAAATACTATTAATCTTTCATTTTCTAAGCCTCTAACATAAGCATAAACCTTATCATTATCTAGTAAAATTCCCTTATAGGAACCTTCAGATATAATATTTAATTGCTTTCTTAAAGATATTAACTTTTGATAGAAGTTAAAAATTGACCCTTCTTTAAGTTCCTTTTCAACATTTATCTCTTTATAATTTTCAGCTATTTTAATCCATGGCTTCCCATTTGTAAAACCTGCATTTAATTTATCTGACCACTGCATAGGTGTACGACTATTATCTCTGGATTTGGACTTTATAATATTCATTATTGTTTCTTTTTCAATTTTATTTTTTAAAAATTCACTATACGCATTATGAGTTTCAACATCTAAATAATCATCTATTCTTTCAAAATTTGGATTTGTCATACCTATTTCTTCACCTTGATATATATATGGTGTTCCTCTTAATAGATGTATTGTAGCAGCTAACATTTTTGATGCTTCAACTCTGTATTCTTCATTACAAAATCTACTAATAGCTCTTGGTTGGTCATGATTATTCCAAAATAGTGCATTCCAGCCACCGCCACTTTCAATCTTTTCTTGCCATTCATTTAAGAGTTTTTTCAACATCATAAAGTCAAAAGGCATATCGCTCCACTTTTCTCCATTTTCATAATCTACTTTTAGATGATAAAAATTAAATGTCATTGAAAGCTCTTTTTCTTTTGGAGAAGAATATAAGATACAATTTTCAATAGTTGTTGAAGACATTTCTCCAACAGTTGTTATGCCCTCAACTCTTCCAAAAGTTTCTTTATTCATTTCTTTAATAAATTCATGGACAATAGGTTTATCTGTATACATTTCTTTTCCTATATTATTTGTAGAGTCTTTCAATTCTTCATCTTTGCCAATTACATTTATTACATCAAACCTAAACCCCTTAACTCCTCTATCTATCCAAAAATTTACAACTTTATATAATTCTTCCCTAACCTCAGGATTACGCCAGTTGAGGTCGGCTTGTGTAACATCATATAAGTGTAAGTAGTACTTATCTGTATCCCCAAATTTTCCCCAAGCATCTCCACCAAATTTAGATTTCCAATTTGTTGGTAGTTGATTATTTTCTTTGCCATCTCTAATGAAGTAGAAATCTTGATACTTTTTATCTCCTGCCAAAGCTTTTTTAAACCATTTATGTTCTGTTGATGTGTGATTTAACACCATATCCAGCATCAACTCTATATTATATTTTTTACTTTCATCCACTAACTTTTCAAAATCCTCCATAGTTCCAAACATAGAATCTATTGATGTATAGTCAGCAATATCATATCCATTATCCCTTTGTGGAGAAACAAAAAATGGGTTAATCCAAATTATATCTACACCTAATTTATATAAATAAGGTAATTTCTCTATAATTCCTTTTAAATCTCCTATCCCATCATTATTAGAATCATTAAATGATTTTGGATATATTTGATAAATAACTTTCTTCTTGAAATCCATACGCAAATTTTTCCTTTCATTTTTGTCTATACAATTTTTATATTTTTATAATAAACCTTTTTTTTGTTAAAATCAATATTTACTCTAAATAAAAAAATATATTCCCTATACTCCTTCCAAATTTTCTCTTACTTTTCTGATTTTCCAATAATATACAATTTATATTTTAGTAATTAAATTTCAGAAAAATTTAGGATAACGTTGACATAAAAATTTCTCTATGGTATATTATTTTCAAGATTTGTCTATACAACATCACATTCTAAGGGGGAGGTAATTTTATGAGTACATTAAAAGAAAATACATATCATAAAGAGCAGGTTGAACAAATCCTTGAAGCAATTGGGGGAGTAGAGAATATAATATCTGCAACACACTGTATTACTAGATTAAGATTTGCTCTAAATTCAGAAAGTAAAGTTAATGTAAAGCAATTAGAACAAATAGATATAGTGAAAGGAAGCTTTACCTCAAATGGTCAATTTCAAGTTATTATAGGTCCAGGTCTTGTGAATAAAGTTTATGCTACATTAATAGAAATTACGGGGCTTAAGGAAGCAACAAAATCTGAGGTTAAAGAGATTTCTAATAAAAAATTAAATCCACTTCAAAAAGCTATAAAGGTGTTGGCAGATATATTCATTCCTATATTACCTGCTATAGTTGCCTCTGGTTTATTGATGGGTATAAATAATCTACTTGCTAACCCAGGAATTTTCTATGAACAACCCTTTTTAGAAGTTCATAGCAATTGGGCTGGTATATCTAATATGATTAATCTTATAGCAAATACTTCTTTTTCATTTTTACCTGCACTAATAGGTTGGTCAGCCGTTAAAAAGTTTGGAGGAAATCCTGTACTTGGTATTGTATTAGGTCTTATTTTAATTAATCCAGATTTAATGCCTGGTGCACAATACTCTAAAACACCTGAAGCTGTTACTTACTGGAATATATTAGGTTTTAATATTGCTAAAATAGGCTATCAAGGACAAGTAATCCCTGTTTTATGTTCTTCTTATCTTCTAGCAACAATTGAAAAGTTCTTAACTAAAAAAATTCCTGAGATGGTTCAACTTATTTTTGTTGCTCCTCTTACATTATTAATAACTGGTTTCTTAACATTCTCTATCATAGGTCCTATAACAATGTCATTTGCAAACTTAATTACAAGTGGAATTCTTGGATTATTTGAAATTAATGCAGTCCTTGCAGGAGCACTTTTTGGATTCATATTATCTCCATTGGTTATAACAGGAATGCATCACTTATTCTTAGGTATAAATTTACAAATGATAGGTACTTTAGGATTTGCTACATTATGGCCAATACAAGTTATGGCTAGCCTTGGTCAAGGTGCAGCAGCTTTGACAATGTTCTTTATATTAAAAAATAAAAAAATCAAGGGTGTTGCATTAACAGCTTCAATTTCAGCTTGGTTAGGTATTACTGAACCTGCAATATTTGGTATAAACTTACGTTATCGTTTCCCATTCATAGCATCTATGATAGGTGCAGGTGTAGCTGGAGGGGTTGTATCTTACTTTAATGTTAAAGCAAGTTCTATAGGTATATCAGGGTTACCAGCGTTTTTATCTATATTTACAGACCAATGGGGTGTTTACTTCTTGGCAATGGGACTTTCTATAGCCATTACTTGTATCCTTACATACATATTCTCAAAGAGCAAATACTTTAATAAAGAATTTATAGAAAATTAGATAATATATGGTCTAATAAAAAAAGAGTGTCTAAATATACTGAAACTCAATCATTAGAATTTTGATTTAACAATTGAGGGTACAGTACAAAAAAGACACTCTTTTTATATAATTAAAGATTTCTTCTTCTTGCAAAATCTACAAATCTAAATGTATCAACTCTATGTCTAGATTCATGATACTGAAATAATCTTGTATCTTCTAAATAAACTTCACTTCGTATCACTACAACATGTGTGTCTGTTCCAACATCTAGCAATATTTTATCTTCTTCTGTAACAGGAGCTACTGTTACTTCTTTATTTGCATAACCTATTTTTAGTTCTAAATTTTTCTCTATATAATTAAATATTGAACTTTGAACCGCTGTTAATGGTATTTCTGGTATTATTTCAGATATAAAGTAATCTTTATCTAAAATAACAGCTTCTCCATTAATTTTTCTAAGCCTTTCAACTGCTATAATCTTAGTTTTTGTATCTATATCTAGTTTTTTACAAATTTCTAAAGGCATAATCTCCTTTTTATTTTTTAGTACACTTATTTCTGTATCTAAATTTTTATTCTTTTGTAATTCATTGAAACTAATCAACCCTGACCCTTCTATTTCAAATTTATTTATATCTAAAACAATAGCCCCTTTACCTTGTTTTTTTTGTATAAATCCCTTCTCTAGTAAAAGCGACTGTGCTTTTCTAATAGTTTCTCTTGATACTCGATATTTTTGAGCAAGCTTTACTTCTGTTGGTAAAAGCTCTCCTACTTCATATACATTATTTCTTATATCTTTCTCCAAATCTAAATATATTTCATAAAATTTCTTCAAGTAAATCACTCTCATTCATAATTAGTTTTAGTTTGTACACTCATCTTATTTTATATAAATATCATATTATTGGCTAACCTGTCAAATAGTCTTCTTAATATTAAAAAAAATAAATTGTATAAGTAATACATTTATTTCTTACTTGTGATAGAAAATATATTTACATTCAATTTGTATTGTAGCAATTTATCCAGTTCTTATATAAATTTATTAAAATAACTTCATAAAAAAAATAAACTCCAGATATTAGAGTTTATTTTATATATATAGCTATCATTTATTCTCTTCATGCACTTATTACAATTATTTAAGTATATATAATCATATTATCTGTCTAGTAAGTATAGTAAACAGACTTCTCAATATTATACAAAAGCTTACATCTTTAAATCTTGACTTAACAATACCAAGTATAATACCAAAAACAGTACCTATAATAATTTTTGAAATAACAACTTCAAATGTATAGTAAGAGTTATTATATAACATTATGTAATTACGTATAACATCTATATATCCTATATTATAAATACCAGATAAGATAGATGTTATACATACAACTTTACTCTTTGATTTTATAAAATTGTTTAAATAATTCCAGATGTACTCTCTAAAAAATAATTCTTCAAATACTGGAATTATTAATACAGATAAAGTCATCATAGTTACATTAAAAAACATATAGCTTCTATTATAATAAATTGAGATTACAGCTAGAGATAAGACTACTATAAAAAGTATCAACTTACACCTTTTTATAAGTACACTATCTTTATTTTCCTTGAAAGCTTCTGTAATCTTTCTATTTCTCATCTTATTATACAAAGAACTATTTTTCAAAAATAAAATTAATGATAATCCAACTAGTGTAAAAGAAATTAAATTTACAATATTAAAATTTTCAAGAGTAAATTCAAATTGACTTAGAAGTATATAATTTAAAATCATTCTTACTATCTGAACTATGAACATCAATGAAATAGAATCTATTATACATTTTTTATAACTATACTTCATCCCCAATTTAAATCACCCCATGTGTATACTAATCGTAAAGTCCATTTAGTACTCTACTCACAGTTGCTTTACTCCAACTTGTTTCACTTGAAATTTCTTTATAGCTTAAACCATCTCTTCTCAAGTTTTTTATATTATTTATATCATCATCAGTAATTTGCTTTTCCTTTGGCTTAAGACTATTTTTATAACTTCTAAGTCTATCTAATTCTGATTTCAAACTATCTACTTCAAATTGTTTTTTTTGAAGCTTACTCTCATAAGAGTCTCTCATTTCATTAAATTCTTTGATGTAATTTACTTTCCAATCCTCATCAATTTTTGTTTTAAATATACCCATATTTGAACCTCCTTAAATTTTGTTACTATAGTTATGTATCGATTATAAACATTAATTTCTATACTTATCTTTAAAATCCTTGTACATAACCCTTATATAAGTTAGTAAAATTCAGATATATTTTTACAATTTTAAATATATATTAACAATATCAAAAAAACATACTGTCTTAATATAATATATTATACATTAAAATTTATTAAAATGGACTTTTTCATAATCCAAATCAGAGTCACAGTATGATTTTTTTTCTTCATCAGGGTAGCCTATAGAAATTATACATTCTACACTGTACTTATCAGGTATGTTCAGTTCATCTCTAATATATTTATCAGCATCTATACTATCATCATGCATCCTATTTCTTACCTGTATCCAACAAGAACCTAATCCAAGCTCATGAGATTGAAGCTGTATATATGAAGCAGCAATACTTGCATCTTCTATCCAAACATCATTTTTTTCTTTATCTCCAATAACTACAATAGCTAAAGGTGCATTTTTTAGGAAAAACCCACCACCTTTAGTCCTACACTGAGATAAATTAGTCAATGTTTCTTTATCGTCTACCACGATAAATTCCCATGTTCTAAGTCCCTTTGATGATGGTGCTAAAAGAGCCGCTTTTAATATCTTATCTAACTTCTCTTTTTCTACTTCAACATTTTTATACTTTCTAATACTTCTTCTTTTTTTTAGAAATTCAATCATCTAAATCAACCCTTTCATAATAGCAGACATTTGGCTTACATTATTCCCCTACTAGTACTAAAAATGTATCCTTTAGCCTTTGTATGATAAATACTTTTTATAATATTTTATCATAACAATAGAAAGATTTCTCTTTTCCTAGGAAACTCATTTCACCAATTTTAATAAAGCCACATTTTATAAGCAATGAATTCATCTTTGAGTTTATTGAATATGTATCACTCTTTAAATATGATACATCGTTTTCTTTAGCTAATTCTTCAGCAAAATTAACTAGTCTAGATGCAATTCCCATCTTTCTAAAACTTGGATTTACTGCCATTCTATGTACTACCATAGCCTTATCATTAGATGACCAATTTAAATCTATATATTCTTTAGGTTCATCATAATTAATACATATAAATCCTGCTATTTTTCCATCTACTTCTTCTACATATAAATCTTGTTTCTCAATGTCAGAAATAAAGTCTTTATCTGATGGATAATTTTCATCCCACTGTGTATTATTATAGCCTTTCATTTCTTCTACTGTTGATTTTATAATTCCCATAATACTATCTAAGTCACTTATATTTGCTTTTCTAATCATAAAAATATCTCCTTATATTCATCCATTAATTTATTATCTTTTTACTCTAAACCATTCTTCTTCTATATTTTTTCTCATTTTCTCTAGTATATTATTTGCTGTTTGCTTCTCTTCATCTGTAAGATTATTAAAACATATTTCTATACTTCTATTTTCTTCTTCAATTATTAGCTCATATACTTCTAAAGATTTATTGGTAGGAGTTAAATTGTATCCTCTTTTGTCAAACTCATCTTGCTTTTTATCTACATATCCAGCTTTTATTAACTTCTGTATAGCTTTAGTTGTAGTGGCCTTATCTACTTTTAACACATTTGATAATTCTACAAGGTTTATTCCAGGATTTTCACAAATTCGTGTTAAAAAAGTAAATTGCCCTTTTTGTAACTTTAATTCTTTGTACTTCATATCATTTATTGAATTTACTGCTCTAGATAAAGTACCAACTTCTCTTAATATATTACTGTCTAAAGTTTTAATCAAATGCACCTCCAATCAATATCTCTAAATTCAAAATATTTTTAGTTGAACTTTCAACTATATTTGTATATTACCATATATTGGTTGAATACTCAACTAAAAAAACAACTTTTTTACATTTATTTTTGTTTTTGACTGGATGTTTACAAATATATCATTACAAAACTAAATTAAGAGCTGTTAATTGTCCCATATACAATTAACAGCTCTTTTTAAAACTTACATCATATTATTATAAACAACAACTAAATATACTTACATACCTCATCTGCAAATTCGGTAGTTGAAGCTGAACCACCTAAATCTACAGTTAATTTGCTTCCATCAAGAAATACTTTTTCTAGAGCTGTTTCTATCTTTTGTGCATTTTCATATTCTCCTAAATATCTAAGCATCATTACTGATGATTGAATAAGCGCTGTTGGATTAGCCTTATTTTGCCCAGCTATTTGTGGAGCACTTCCATGAACAGCTTCAAATATAGCACAATCTTTACCAATGTTTGCACTTGGAATTATACCCAAGCCTCCAACAAGACCAGCTCCTAAATCAGATAGTATATCTCCATAAAGATTTGGCATTACCATTACATCATAATTTTCTGGATTTAAAACTAAGTTCATAGCTGCTGCATCTACAATTAAATCATCATACTCAACACCATGTTTTGATGCTACTTCTCTAAATACATCTAAAAACAAACCATCAGACATTTTCATTATATTCGCTTTATGTATAGCAGTGACTTTTTTTCTCTTGTTATCTTTAACATAGTTACATGCAAAGTCAACAATTCTCTCACTTGCTCCTCTTGTTATTATCTTTATACTTTCAGCTGCATAATCACCTATCTTATGCTCTATACCAGCATATAAGTCTTCTGTATTTTCCCTTACTACAACTAAATCAACATCTTCATATCTTGACTTTATACCTTTAAAACTCTTAATTGGTCTTAAATTAACATATAAATCTAATGCTTGTCTCAAAGTTACATTTACACTTCTAAACCCTTTCCCCACAGGAGTAGTGATTGGACCTTTTATAGCTATTTTGTTCTTTTTTATACTATCTATAATATATTGAGGAAGTGGAGTTCCATATTCCTCAATAACTGCTTCTCCTGCATTAACTTCTTCCCATTCTATCTCTACTCCAGTAGCTTCTACAACCTTTTTCATAGCTTTCGCAACTTCTGGTCCTATTCCATCTCCTGGTATAAGTGTCACTTTATACATCAATATTCCCTCTTTTCATATTAATTAGCTTGATTCTTAGTGTAATTTAATTTTCCACCTGCTTTTAATACATCAACTTCTTTTGCTGATAATTCTACTTTAACTTTGAAAGAAGTTCCTTTACTTATATTCTTAACCTCTAAAACACCACTATCTAAAATATTTGGTATTTCCAGATTATCTAAAAGAGATAAATTTTCATAATCTTTTTCATCACAAAACTCCATTGGAATTATTCCACTGTTTATTAAATTGGCTTTGTGTATTCTTGCAAAACTTTTTACTATTACTCCTTTAACACCAAGATATAATGGTGCTAAAGCAGCGTGTTCTCTGCTTGAACCTTGTCCATAGTTGTCTCCACCAATTATAAATCCACCATTATTATCTTTTGCTCTTTGAGGAAACTCTGTATCCACAGTATTAAAACAATAGTTTGCAAGATATGGTATGTTACTTCTAAAAGGAAGTAACTTGGCATTTGATGGCATTATATGGTCAGTAGTTATATTATCTTCTGTCTTTAATATTACGTTTCCACTTATAGACTCACTTAGTTCTGTGTTAAGAGGGAAAGGTTTTATATTAGGACCTCTAACTACTTCTACATCACTTCCTACATCAGAAGGCTTTATTATCATACTATCATCTATTAAAAATTCACTTACATCTAAGTTTTCAAATTTAACATCAAATTCTCTTGGGTCTGTAAGTTCTCCTTTTATAGCACTTACTGCTGCTACTTCTGGGCTCACTAAATATACTTGTGCTGATAGAGTTCCACTTCTTCCATAGAAGTTTCTATTGAAAGTTCTTAAGGATACAGAATCAGTTCCTGGAGATTGCCCCATACCTATACATGGCCCACAAGAGTTTTCTAATATTCTAGCTCCAGCACTTATTATATCTCCTAAAGCTCCATTTCTAGCTATCATTTCCATAACCTGTCTTGAGCCTGGTGCTATTACCAAACTTACATTCTTATGAACTTTGTTTCCTTTTAAGATTTGAGCTACTTTCATTAAGTCTTCATAAGAAGAATTTGTACAGCTTCCTATCGCAACTTGGTCTATTTTTATCTTTCCTATATTTTCAACTTCATCTACATTATCTGGACTATGAGGCTTTGCAGCTAATGGTTTTAATTCATCTAAGTTTATAGTAATCTCTTCATCATAAACTGCATCTGAATCAGGTTTTAGTTCCATCCATGCATCTTCTCTTCCTTGACTCTTAAAAAACTCTAATGTTTTTTCATCACTTGGGAATATTGAAGTAGTTGCTCCAAGTTCAGCTCCCATGTTTGTTATTGTGGCTCTTTGTGGAACAGATAGATTTTTAACTCCTTCTCCTCCATATTCGTAGACTTTACCTACGCCACCTTTTACAGTTTGTTTTCTCAACACTTCTAATATTATATCTTTTGAAGATACCATATTATTTAATTTTCCAACTAAGTTTACCTTACAGACGATTGGTGCTTTTATATAGTATGCTCCTCCTGCCATAGCTAAAGCAACATCCAATCCCCCAGCACCAATAGCCATCATGCCAACACCACCAGCAGTAGGCGTGTGACTATCAGAACCCAAAAGTGTATCTCCTGGTGTTGAAAATCTTTCTAAAAATACTTGATGGCAGATACCATTTCCTGGTTTAGAAAAATAAACACCGTATTTGTCAGCTACTGTTTGTATATATTTATGGTCATCTGCATTTTCAAATCCTTGTTGTAACATATTATGGTCTACAAATGCAACACTTCTTTTTGTTTTTACTTTATCTATGCCCATAGCTTCTAATTGAAGATATGTCATTGTTCCAGTGGAATCTTGTGTTAAAGTCTGGTCTATTTTTATCCCAATTGAATTGCCAGCAACAGCCTCTCCATCCACTATATGTTTTTTGATTATTTTATAAACTATATTATCTCCCATACTTTCCTCCTAAACAATTATATCTTAAATATATGAACCTCTAACTGCTTCTTCTTCTGTTGTACCTTTTTCATGTGCTAGTATATCACAATATAATTGAAGAATCTCTTTATCCATCAAACTTCTTTTCAATCTTATAGATGTAGCTCTTATTGCATTTAATAATTTGGTAGCGTTTTCTGGAGAAATATACATTTCATATTCACTCAATTTATTTATTACTGCTGCTCTTCCTGAATGCTTTCCTATTACTATTTTTCTTTCAAGATTTACTTCACTTGGGTCAAATGGTTCATAGTTATGTGGGTCTTTTAATGCTCCATCAGCATGTATACCAGATTCATGTATAAACATATTATCTCCAACTACTGGTTTCCATGTAGGAAGTATTCTTCCTGATGCTTGTGACACATATTCACATATTCCTCTAAATTTTCTAGTATCTACGTTATTTAAATCACATTTATAGATGCATTTAAGTGCCATTAAAACTTCTTCTAATGCTGCATTTCCAGCTCTTTCGCCTAAGCCATTAACTGTAACTCCAACATAATTTGCTCCTGCTGCTAATCCTGCAAGTGCATTTGCAGTTGCCATACCAAAATCATTATGTGTATGCATTTCTATGTCAAAATTAGTTCTTTCGTAAAGAGTTTCTATTGCATTTTTTATAGAAAAAGGATTCATAACTCCTACTGTATCACAATATCTAAATCTATCTGCTCCTGCTTGCTTTCCAACATTTATAAACTCAGTTAAGAAGTCGATATCCGCTCTTGAAGCATCTTCTCCATTTACTGAAACATATAATCCGTTTTTCTTTGCAAATTCAACTGTCTTAGCCATATTCTCTAAAACCCAACCTCTAGAAGTTCTAAGTTTATTTTCTATATGAATATCAGATACTGATATTGATATGGCTACTGCATCAACACCACAAGAAATAGATTCTTCAACATCTTTTATCACTGCTCTATTCCAAGCCATTATATCTGCTTTTAAATTTCTATTACATATGTGCTTTATTACATTTTTTTCGTCTCCACCCATAGTAGGTATACCAACTTCAATTTGGTCAACACCTAAATCACTTAACATTTCAGCAATCATTATTTTTTCTCTATTCGCAAATACAACCCCAGCTGTTTGTTCCCCATCTCTTAAAGTAGTATCTACTATTTTGATTTCCTTTGCTCTATCTTTTGATATAATGCACATATTAATGCCCCCCTTAGTATACATTTAGTTTTAATAATATTAGGTCTTATCTTTCAGTGATGTCTCTAACTTTTGATTATTTTTTTATTTTTTATTCATTTTAATTTCATTTGCAATTTATTTTTTTAGCTTTTCATATCTTGTAATCTATTATATTACTTTATATTAATTATTGCACTATATTTTTTCCTTTTTGTGAAAACTTCTTAAAAATGAAAGTTATTATGTTTTTCTTGCATTTTAATTTAATTTATAAATAGATTTATTTTCAAAAAACCTTTTAAAATAAACCTCTAAAATTCTAGCTAAAATCCAATTTAATCTACACTATATTTTAAGAGTTATACACTATATTTTTAAACTATATAAATAATAATCGAAAAAATTACTAAAAATACTTACAAATATGATATTATTAATTGATTAATAAAATAGAAAATTTTTCATGAAAGGTAAGATAATAATGGATTTTAAGAGCTTAGGAATTAGCGAAAATACTATAAATATTATAAAAACATCAGGAATAACAACACCTACACCTATACAAAAAGAAAGTATCCCCTTAATAAAATCAGGAAAAGATGTCATAGCCGAAGCGCAGACTGGGACAGGTAAAACACTGGCTTTCCTGCTTCCGATATTTGAGAATATATCATTAGATGTAGATGATATACAAGTACTTGTACTGTCTCCAACTAGAGAACTTGCTATTCAAATAACAGAAGAAGCTATAAAACTTAAAGAATCTAAGGATATAAATATTCTAGCAGCTTATGGTGGAAAAGACATTGGTTCTCAGATAAAAAAACTAAAAGGAAATATTCATATGATTATAGCTACACCAGGTAGACTTCTAGACCACTTAAATAGAAAAACAATTGACCTTAGCAAATTAAAAACTTTTGTTTTAGATGAAGCAGACCAAATGTTGCTTATGGGATTTAAAAATGAAGTTGAAGCTATTTTAAAAGAAACTTCAAATAAAAAACAGACATTATGCTTTTCTGCAACTATGGATTCTCAAGTTAAAAAATTAGCTTATAGATATACAAAAAATCCTGTTGTTGTTTCTATTGAAAAAGAAGAAATTACTCTTACTAATATAAAGCAGGAAGTAGTAGAAACTACAGATAGAAAGAAATTAGATGCTTTATGCAGTGTTTTAAATGAAGACAATCCTTTTATGGCTATAATATTCTGTAGAACTAAAAGAAGAGTTGACAACCTTGAAGAGGCTCTTGCTATACGAGGATATAATTGTCAAAAGTTGCATAGTGATATTGCACAATCAAAACGAGAAAGAATAATGAAATCATTTAGAAATTTAGAAATACAATATTTAATAGCCACAGATGTAGCTTCTCGAGGTCTTGATATATCTGGAGTAAGTCACATATATAATTACGATTTACCAGAAACGCCTGAAGACTATATTCATCGTATTGGTAGAACTGGTAGAGCTGGAGAACAGGGTTATACTTGTGCTTTTATTGACCCTAAAAATGAGAGAATGTTAAGTGAAATTGAAACAGCTATAGAATCTAAAATTAATAGAAGAATTATAGAATTATAATATAAGGCAACTATCAAATAATAAAACATATTTTCAATATTTATTGTATAAATAAAAATTGAATAAAGTCATAAATAAAAATGTATGCGTACTTATCCTAGATAAATTCACATACATTTTTATATTTTACTTTATTTTCATATCATTTCATTTTAATAATATTGTTAACATCATTTTAAATTTTTTCTGCTATTAATATTATATTAATTTTTCACTTAAATCATCATTAATGAATCTTTTCTAGACCATCTTTTTATACTTAAACTACTAATTTATACTATAAATTCTCAACATTCTCATCTAAATCAGCTGGCCACTTAGCCTCTGGATGTTCTTTTGCAAATTTCTTATTCTTATAGTGACCTAATGTTAGAAAAGGTATAACTATAGTGAATAGACCAAGATAGCCACAATACCCATATCCATACTTAACTATGTTACTTAACCCTGTCAAAGATATAAGCATTGATACTACCATTATTGCACATGCTGTAAATACTCTTCTTTTCATTTTTGAAGAAAGGAAAGAAAGTGCTTTATGGTCTTCAAATCTATTTACAAGACCAAATATTGTAGTTACTCCTGTAGACATCAAACAAAGGAATAGTGCTACATTATAAATTATGTATATAGTGTTATTTCCAGATTGACCTGCAACATAAAGAGTAGGAAGAGTTGTTTGCCCAGCAGCAGTAAATTCTCTATACCATCCCATTAACATAGTTACAGCAAGCCCCAACGCAACTGCATTCATAACAAATGAAACTAGCATTGCTTTAGTAGCTTCTTTGGAATTTTTAAGAAGTGGTCTTGAACAGCTTGCAAGTGTAGGTATAACAACTGATTGGAATCCTGCATAAATAAGAGTATTAAGTATTGGCTTAAAGTATCCAGGTGTGAAGCTCGTTTTATTTGAAAATATTTCAGATATTTCTGGTACCTTAGCTTTTATACCCACTATGAAAATAGTAAGAGTACATACTAATATAGCTATTGTCATTGCTGTTGCTGCTTTAGATACAAGCATAGCTCCAAATATAGTAAAAACAAGAAGTACAATTCCGATAATAAAGACAGCTATAAAATAATTAATTCCTATACTTTGGAAAACTGCTGCTGCACCTGCTATAACAGCACTTACAGCTATTAAAACCATTAAATAATAATATATCTCCCATATTATTTCAAGCTTTGGATATGGATTCCAAAGTTCACAAAATAAGTCCTTATAATTCTTACAATTATTATTATTATACATTATAATAACTTCTCTCATAGTGGCAGTAAGTATAATCATTGCTAAAATTGCCATGAGTGGTGCAATCCATCCATATTGCACATAATACTGTGTTTCTTGATTACCTGTAGCAAACCCTCCACCTGCATGCGAACTAAAAAGAACACTTGCAACTCCAAATATAGCTAGAATAGAGCCTGTTGCTTTTGCTTTTTTTACATTTTTTTGCATAAAATCATCCCCTCTAGAAATAATAGTAAAAATTTATAATTTAACATACATTTGACAAAAGAATAACATTTTTGTCAAGTTAATTCAACCGTAATTTTTCTAAAAATTTACAATTTTAGTTTTTTTATTTCTAACTCAAGTAAATTTTATATATTTATTTTATTATTATGAATTAATAATATTTTTATATCCTGTTATTTTATATGAAATCGTTTTTATAGTGTTAAATTTTTTACAAATCAATTTCTATAATTAGAAAATACTTAACATACCTATAATGGTCATAATTATTTATTACTGTATTTGCGTTCTTATTGAAATCATTAAGATTTATATATAAAAATAAATTTATATTTAAAATAATATTGTATTTAGATAAACTAATTTAATTTATTTCTCTTATATCATTATTATTAATACATGATATAATTATCTACTAATGAAAATACTAAATAATTAAAAATAACTCTTCTTTCAACAAATTAATACTATACATTTCTATTTATCTTAAAATAAATATATAATATAAAAAAGATACTTTCTTTTAGAAAGTATCTTTTTGCTTTTAATTTATACACCTGTAATTTTTGTTAATTCCCTTAATTTTTTTAAATAAAATTTATTTTTCCAAACTCATTATTAATATACTATATATTTATGTTTAATCCTACTCCAACTTCATTTACATTTAACATTTCATTCATCTTGGCTTTTACCTTAAAAGAAACACAGTGACAAGGATACAACATTTTTATTTCTTCTTTTTTTAAATATTGAATAGTACTATCTAGTCTATCATCCAATTCAAAAAGATGAAAACCACCCAAGATTCCAGCAATTCTATTATCACCACATAATTTTTTGGTATACTCCACTATATTACAAATTCCACTATGAGAACATCCTGTAACAATAAAAACACCTTTATCGGTCTTACATGCTATAGCTGAATCATCTAAAACATAATCATCCTCCCATGAATCTCCTGATTTATATTTTCCTATTTTAGCTCTTTTTTCAAAATTATTTACAGATGGAATCTCTCCTAAGAATATACAATTTTCACTTATCTTAAAAGGTTTGTTAGTTGGTTCATACATAAAAATATTTCTAACTTTCTCAATAGAAAATGGTGCTCCTATATTATCCTCCCCACAGTTTTTAGGTTCAAAACAATTAGGGTGTGCTATAAGTTTAACTTTAGATAAATCATATTTATTTTCTAAAAATTGAATACCCCTTGTATGGTCATTATGTCCATGAGAAAAAATAATATGAGTCAAGTCACCTAAATCTATATCCATTTTTTCAGCATTTGATATAAATATTTCTGAATATCCTGCATCAAATAAAATTCTATTTCCATCAATTTCAATATAGTAACTAACTGCTGGTTCTCCAACAAAGTATCTATCAATATATGTATTATTATCAACGAGAACTTGTATCTGCATTTTTTCCATACTAATCACTCCTTAAATTGTTGTTTAGTTTAATAGTACGATATTACAAGGTATTTTACAATTTAATCTCTCCAATTTTCACATTAAAAAAGAGAATTCTATAATATAAAATTCTCTTTTTATAAAATCTATTTTCTTTTATAAACTCATATTTTTAAATAGTTTTTTTTATAAAATTTATACATGTTGTATATTCGTATAATTTGATATTTCAGAGTTAACTGTATATAAATCATCAACGCTCAAATCATGTATATCTTTATGACCAGAAATTCTAGCAAAAGTCTTAAGTTCTTCTAGACTAACATTTAAGAAATTTGCCACTCTATTTGCACTATTTTCTATATGTAATCTTTTTCTTAACTCCTCATCTTGAGTAGCTACTCCTACAGGACACTTACCAGAACCACATATACGATATTGTTGACACGCTGCTGCCATAAGTGCAGAACTAGCAATAGCAATTGCATCAGCTCCCATAGCTATAGCCTTAGCAAAGTCAGTAGATATACGAAGCCCACCTGTTATAACTAAATCTATATCTAATCCATGTGTATCTATGTATTTTCTAGCACGATAAAGAGCAAATATTGTTGGAACTGAAGTTGCATCCTTAAGTAACTTTGGACTTGCTCCAGTAGCTCCACCACGTCCATCAATAGTCATAAAATCAGGTTTAGCATAAGCTATAAATTCCATATCTTTCTCAATGTGCCCTGCTGAAATTTTAATACCAATTGGACGTCCTTCTGAAACTTCTCTAAGTTCATCTACAAGTTTCTTTAAGTCTTCTTTTGATTGTATTTCTTCAAAACAAGATGGACTTATAACATCTTGCCCCACAGGTTTATTTCTAACTTTTGCAATTTCTTCAGTTACTTTTTCACCAGGAAGATGACCTCCCATTCCAGGCTTTGTTCCCTGACCAATTTTTATCTCTATAGCATCAGAATTTTTAAGATTTTCTTCAGTTACACTATATTTATTTGGTACATATTCAAAAATATACTTATATGAAGCTTCCTTTTCTTCTGGTAATATACCACCTTCACCACTACACATAGCTGTTTTATTTTTAGCTGCACCTTTTGCTAAAGCTATTTTTAACTCTTTAGACAAGGCGCCAAATGACATGTGAGAAATATAAACTGGATTTTCTATTACCATAGGCTTTTTTGCTTTTTTTCCTATTATCGTTGTTGTATTTACTTCATCATGTTCATTTAGCGGTAATGGATTTAATTGAGCTCCCATAATTAAAATATCATCCCAAGAAATTACTGGTAGTTTAGTTTTCATAGGCTCTATTATAGACTTTCCTGTAACAGCCATTTCATGAATTATATCCATATGTTGTTCAACTTCATCATCTCTTCTTAAATATGTATTTAAATAATTTAAATCGCCTGTTTTTTCACTACTCACATCAGATTTTTCTTGAACAGATGCTTCTATTTTATTTTCTTTCTTTTCTTCACCTTCAAAATACACTGTACTTATTTTTCCAAAATAACTACGACCCTTTGTACATACAGGACATGTCCAGTCTTCACTTAACTCATCCCATGTTTTATCATTTTTAGATTCATCATAAATATATCCACAAACACTACATTTATAAATTGACATATTATTTTCTCCTTATACGCTATTAATCTCAAAATAAATTAAGATTTGAGATTATATAAATTTATAGGAGGCTATTTTTATAGAAATAAATTTCTATTTTTTAGCCTCCTTTTTAATTCAGTTTATTTAAATATTACAATTCAGCTTTCCATAATCCATGTAAATTACAATAAGCATATGCAGATATTACTTTATCGTCATCATTCAAAGCAAATTTAACTACAGGTTCTCCATCTACTGCTAGACATTTACGTTGACCACCTTGTTCAGTCATAAGATACACCCATGCTATATGATGTTCTTTAGTCATTGGATGAGCAACACTACTCACTTTAACAGTAACATTATTTCCATCAACTTCAATCACAGGCACATGTTTTTCAACTGCTGCATCTGTTGTATTAGGAACAAGCTCTTTCATAGGCTTTCCACAACAGAAAACAGGAACACCTGCACTGTGTATCATCCCTATAAGATTACCACAAGTCTCACATATAAAAAATCTTTTTTCACTACACATAAACTCACCTCATTAATTATTTTTAGAATTTGAAAAGTTAACCTACTTGACTACACTTTCTACAATTATTACAAATCCCTTTAAAACTTATGTTATAAGATGTTATTTTTATGTCTGTTTCTTCTGATATTGATTCTTTTAAATTGCTAAGAATTTCAGATTCTAAATCGTACACCTCTCCACATACTTCACATATAATATGATAGTGATTTTCTATTCTACCATCAAATCTATCTGGATTTCCTGGAATACTAACTTTTTTTATAAAACCATGTTCTGTTAGCTGAGCTAAATTTCTATACACAGTCCCTAAGCTTAAACTCGGATTATCTTTTTTTAGACTTTCATACAAACAATCAGCAGTAGGATGAACTGGATTATTTAATATTTCATTTAAAATCAGTTCTCTTTGTTTAGAAAATTTCATAGTTAACATTCCTTTTTAATTATAATAATTTTTAATAGTTTTCAGCTTTTATATTGAAATAAGCTTTTGGATGGTCACATACAGGGCATTTTTCTGGTGCTTCAGTACCTACATACACATGACCACAGTTTTGACATTGCCAAACAACTTCTTCTTCTCTTTTAAATATTTTTCCTTCATTTAGGTTTTCTAAAAGTTTTAAGTATCTTTCTTCATGTTCTTTTTCTATTCTTCCAACAGCTTCAAATAAATAAGCTATTTTGTCAAATCCTTCTTCTCTAGCTTCTTTAGCAAATGTTGCATACATGTCAGTCCACTCATAATTTTCACCTGCTGCTGCATCTTTTAAATTTTCTTCTGTTGAAGGCATTCCATCATGTAAAAGTTTAAACCATAGTTTTGCATGTTCTTTTTCATTGTTAGCAGTTTCCTCAAATATAGCAGCTATTTGATTGTAACCTTCTTTTTTAGCTTTTGATGCATAGTATGTATATTTATTTCTTGCTTCTGATTCCCCTGCAAATCCTGCCATTAAATTCTTTTCTGTTTTAGTTCCTTTTAAGTTCATAATTAATTCCTCCCTTTTTAATAATAGTAATGATTACTATTTCTATATTTATATAGTATATTAATTTCCACATTTTGTCAACTATATATAATATTATTTTTTTTATTTAAATATTCTCATTTTCTAATATATTATTTAACATGTAATTTTTAGAATTATATTCTGTATATAAATTTGGTATCAGTTCTGGATAAAATGTTTCTACAAACTTAACCCAAACTGGACAGCAACTTGTAAATTTAGTGATTTATCATTCTTTGTTATAAGCTCTATTAATTCAGATGCTTCTTCCATAATGGTTAAATCAGCTGAAAATGTAGTATCAAATACATAATCTGCCCCTAATTTTCTTAAAGCAGAAACCATCTTTTCTTCAACATATATTCATCCCTAAGTATTGCAGGATTGTCCTTTTCAATAGGAATTCTAACTTCAGTAAATGAGTGTTTCATCTAAATATTGTCTAATAACAAATATAATTTAATCCTCAATATTAAAAAAGCTTCAAGTAAATACTATTTACTTGAAGCTTTTCCTATATTTTTAAGATTAATTTAAATCTATTAAAATTTCATTTACTATAGATTTTGCATCACTTATTATATATTTTGGTTCGACCTCATAAAACTCCCTATCTATAAATCTATCAATCTTTTCTATACCCTCTATAGAATCACTTGTAACAAATAACACTATAGATGCATCTTCTATATCATACATAGAAAGTTCATTTTTTATACTTCCATCGTTTTGAATTTCATAAACTAAGTCAAACCCTAAAATATTTGCAGCTTCTTTAAGAGAATTTGAACTTTTTTCACTTTCACAAACTGCTGCTATTTTTTTATTCATATTTCAGATACCTCACTAATTCTACTCCGGTACAATCATTACTATACACTTTGCTTGTTTAACTACACTTGCTGTTACTGAACCTATCATTCTTGTTAGACCTTTTTTAGTAGATTTTGTCATAACTATAATATCTACATTATCTTCTTTTGCTTTTCTAATTATTTCATCTCCTGGATAACCAAAAGTAAAATGAACTTTAACATCATACTCTCCCATTATCTCTGCTGCTCTGTCCAGGATTCGTCTTCCTAAGTTCTCAGAATTCTTTATCTCTTCAGCTAGGGATATGCCATCAATAAATACTAGTTCTTTTACATTCATTATTTCCACTTCGACTTCATCTTTTTTGAATATTCCTTGTATAAATTCCAAAGAATGCATACTTCTTTCTGTTCCATCAATTGGTACTAATATTTTCTTTTTATTCATGTCACATCTTCCTTTCTTACGTTAGAATAATTAAGTAAAATATATATTTTAAGCTATAAAAATATATAATAAATCTTTACTCTAGGAATTAATATTAAATATTAATAATATATATAATAATTTTAATATTTATTATTGTGTTAATTTTATAATATTTAGCTAATAGTGTCAATGAACAAAATTGTAATTAAAAAAATAAAGGGTATTAAACTGTAAAAGCATTTTCTCTCAACAAATCCCTTAAAATTTCCTCTGGAACAGGTTTAGAAAAATAATACCCTTGTAAATATTCACAATTCATAGACTTTAAATCTTTAGCGTATTCAATGGTTTCAACACCTTCTGCTACAGCTTTCATATTTAATTTATTTATAAGAGATATAATAGTTTCAACTGTGAGTTTATGCTTACTATCTTCATTCATAGACCAAATCAGACTCTTATCTAACTTAATTACTGAAAATGGTAAGGAAAGCATATTAGTAACTCCAGAATAACCTATCCCAAAATCGTCAAGTGCAAATTTAACCCCTAAAGTAATTAATTTTTCCATTGTCTCTCTAATTATATTAAATGAACCTGATGCCACAGTTTCTGTAATTTCAAGTTTAAATTTATTTGGTGGCACTTTGTATTTTTTCATAATATCAAACAAATCATCAGCCAAATTCTTTTGCATGCATTGTACTACAGAAAGATTGACAGCTATGGTATCTAACTTTAAATCTTCAAAATCATCACTAGCTATAAATTTACATACCTTCTCAAAAACCACTAACCCAATTGAATTAATAAGACCTGTCTGCTCTGCAATTGGTATAAATTCATCTGGTGGTATAAACCCTAACTCTTTATGTTCTAGCCTAATCAAAGCCTCTGCTAAAGCAAATCTATCTTTACTAGTAGAAAATATAGGCTGATAATATACATCAAAGCCATCATTTTCTAGAGCTTCTTTCAAACAATTTTTTATTATATGTTTTTTCTTTATCTTTTCACTTATAGATGCATCTGCATAAATAACTTGTCTTGATTCAGAGCGTTTTGCTTCATGTATAGAGAAATCAATTGCAACTATAACATCTTCTGTCGTTTCAGCATTTTCTGGAAAAGAAACAACTGCAATACTAGTTGATAAGTTAAAACTTATCTCTTCTATTAGCCATGCTTTTTTAAATCTTTCTTCTATCTGTTTAGTAATTTTCTCTGGAGATATACCTAACTGGCTATTAACAACAATAGAAAATATATCTCCTCCTATTCTATACACATGATTTACATCATGAATATGAATCAAATATTTCCCAACCTCTTTTAATGCAATATCTCCATTTTTAGTTCCAAAAGTTTCATTCATAAATTTGAAATCATCAAGAGCAATTGTAATGATAAATCCTGATTGTTCAGTATTTATATTTAAATCTAGTTCTTGAATAAAGGATTGTCTATTAAGTACACCAGTAAGGTCATCAATGATAAGACCTCTATTCTGCATGGAGAGATATGTCAAGAGCAAACTACATGCACATGCTGTTCCTGTAAGAAGATACTGTAAAAAAATTGCCTGCAAAATAATTGCTATAATTGAAACTATGAGAAAACCTCTAATAGCCCATATTTTAGATTCATGCATTGCTTTTTTGTATTTAAAAGATAAAAATGCCGAATATATTGCATAAAAGAAAAATGATAAAAAAGTTGCAGCATATCCATAACCACGTACATAACCTGTTTCTTTTGACAGTCCAAATAAAATGTGTGTAAAAGGATTAGTTATAGATAGAATCATACAAATTATAAGTGGTATAGATAAAAATAAAAGCTTTTTTTTCATATATCTAATATCTTGATAAATAATAGCCATGACATAAAATAATACAAGAGCCGCTGGTATTGGCAATAAAAATAAATATATTTGATTCAATGAAGCAGTTAAAAAAATTGGAAGTTTGTCTATATTATTTAGACAAAGTGAGCCTAAAACATTTGAAATTATGAATAAAAATGAACAAATTAAAAGTGCACAATATATTTTATTTTGTAAAGTAGGTATAAATTTACTTTTAAAAAAGTATACCATCAAAAAAATAACTATAATTGCAGAAAAAATTTCATATTCTATATGCCATACCATAAACTTACCTCACTATTATCGTTTAATTTTATCTATTTTATTTAATATAATATGTTTACAATCATATTATAATTCATATTGATAGCATATTGAGTAATTTTATGGAAAATTTTTATTTGTATACAATTTTTACCTTAAATTCCCATTAAAACATTAAACTTATTTCAAGCATTGTTATGTATATAGAAATTAAGCAAATAATTCTTTTGCTTTTGTAGCAATTCTTTCTCCAAATATTACAGCTTTTTCGTCTTGTATTTCTGGTCCTTCAATTGAATGTACATGTCCTAAATGTATAAATGGTTTTCCTAAAGAGCCACCTCCAGAGTACACAAGCATTCCCTTAACCATTAGATGCCCTACTATAGTAAGAATTGCTACATCAGGACCTCCACAGACATAGTCACATGTAGCAAAAACTGCTCCCAACTTGCCAGCTAGATTTATCTTTTTTGAATCCTCATCAAACCATTTTTTTACTTCCCAAGTTGTATTAGCTAAATATGTTGGTGTTCCAAATATTACTGCTTTACTTTCATTTAAATACTCTGTATCAATACTATCTAATCTCATAAGTCTAACTTCTATTCCATCTACCTTTTTAGCACCATCTTCTATTAACTTAGCTACCCTTTCTGTGTTTCCACTTCTTGTTTGATACAATATTGTAATTTTCAATTTCAATCCCTCCTTAATGTGTAATAAAAATAATTTATTATATGTCAAATTATAGCACTTATTTTACTATCCTACAAAGAACTATCCAATTATTATTTAATTAACTATTTTATATTAAAAAATCCCCAAACTCACCTTTAACTTATTTATTTCAATCTCAACTATATCTGATATATCTTCAAAAGACATGCCTCTATCATGAAGTTTTCCTGCAATTTTGATTTTTGCATTTTCTTCTCCTTTTTTAATCAAAGCTCTATTTTCTTTTTCTATTACATTTCTAACGTATCTTTTTGCAAATGGCTCATTGCCATCGCATAAAACTTTATATTTTTCTTTATCTCCTTTGACAAAACTAAGAGCTCTTTTATCTTGTTTAACAGCCTCTGTGCAAATTTCTTCTGTTTGTTCTTTCACAAATTTTAGAGCCATTCCATATTGTCTCACTGCTTTCAAGCATATTCCAACAGTCTGTTCCTTTACAAATTCTAAAGCCATACCGTTTTGTCTTACAGCTCTTAGACATATTGTTTCTGTCTGATTTTTTACAAACTTCAAATCAAGCCCATTTTGTCTTACTGCTTCCATACATATTTCTTCTGTCTGATTTTCCACCCATTTTAGGTTATAACTACATTGTTTAACTGCTTCCATACATATTTTATCTGTTTGATTTTTTACCCTTGCTAATCCAAATTCACTATTTCTAACTGCTTCTATACATATTTCTTCTGTTTGCTCTTTTACAAATGCTAAAGCTGTACCATTTTTTTCAACAGCTCTTAAACATAATTCTTCTGTCTGATTTTCTATATATTTTAATGCTGTTCCATCTTGACTAAGTGCTAACATACATATTTCTTCTGTTGGATCTTCAACAAATTCTAACATTCTCCAATCTTGCTTGACTGCTTCTATACATATTTTTTCTGTTTGATTATCAACACACTTTATTGCATTACAATTTTGTTTAACAGCCTCCAGACATATCTTTTCTGTTTGATTTTTTATGTATATTAAATTTAATCCATTTTGCTTTACTATTTCTAAATACTCATCTTCTGTTTTATTGTCAAAGTCATCATTATCTATTGATTCAAATATATCATTTTTATTCTCTTGCATATTTTAAGTTCACTCCTTATAAATTTTATAAAATTCAATAAATTTACTATCATTTTTATTTTATCAAATAATATAAGAATTTTTCAGTCTTGTTTTTTTTTATAAAATCATTTGTGTGTTAAAAAATAAATTAATTGCTTTAATTCCAGTATACAATACCCAAAATATGTGGTATATTTTAACTATAATATATTTTTATATATTACAGTTGAGATATTTAAAGTTAAATTTATATAAAATACCTTTATTTATATATCATCTTTATTTATATATCATTTAGATTGGATATATTTTTTATTTTCTTTTTTAGTTTTTCGGGTTAGTAAGGGGTTAGTAATTTAGATTTTCATAGGAAATTATTTTTAAAATTAGTTTTTATTTATAGCTAATTTATTTATGTTGTAATTAAATAAAACTAAATATAATTTAAATAATTCCTTGAGATAAATTTAATAAAACTTAGAGTCCTTATCTAAGCTTAAAATACTAAAATTATTAGGAGGATATAAATTATGGACCAAATTAAGCGCTTACACGAATTGCAACAAAAGTCATACTTAACTAAAGAAGAATTTGAGGAGTTAAAAAACAACACATATATTGAAAAATTTGAATTGAGAGATGAATGTGACAACTCTTATATTTATAATTTTTACACTAATGATAAATGTAATGATATAAAATTTATAAAATCACAATTTATTGTTACTCTTATAAAAAACGGTTTTTTATGTGATTGTGGTGGTGTATTTAGACAAAAGAAAATAGTTGATGAATATGATTACGGATATAATGCTATATATAAATGTGATTCTTGTGGAAAAGAACTTGATAAAGAAGTGGAAAATTATGATTAAATAATAAGATAAATATTTTAAAACATTTTTTATAAATATTAAATAAAGTAAAAATCACTCTAATTTTGAACTATACCCACTGTTTTATACAGTTAAAACAGTGGGTATAGTTCACTGTATAAGGGTGATTTTTTGTGTGCCTTAATCTTAATTCAAGTCATCTTAATTGTTTAATTCAATTTCATACTTTTTTATTTTCTTATACAAAAGACTTTTGTGTATTCCCATAACCTCTGCTGCCTTGGAACATTTCCAATTGTACTTCCTTAACACATCAATAATTAAACTCTTCTCATAATTTTCAACCATTTCATGAATTGAGCAATTACTATCCACATTACATTGAGCTACTCTGCTTATATTATCCATTTTAGATGGAAGGTCACACATCATAATGACCATATCATCACTTACAGCATAAGCACTTTTTATTACATTTTGCAGTTCTCTTATATTTCCTGGCCAAATATAGTTAATAAAACAATTTTTAACTTTATCACTTAAAACCTTCAATTCCTTATATTCAACATTTAATTTATTTAGTATATAATTTGCTAACAATAAAATATCATCTTGTCTGTCCTTTAATTCCATCATATGAATATTTATTACATTTAACCTATAGTATAAATCTTCTCTAAATAATCCCTCTTCAACCATTTTACTTAAATTCTTTCTTGTAGCAGAGATTACTCTTACATCTATTTTTATAGTTTTAAGACCTCCAACTGGTTCTATTTCACTTTCCTGAAGAACTCTTAAAAGTTTTGCTTGCATGGTCAAAGGCATGTCACCTATTTCATCTAAGAAGATTGTGCCATTATTTGCAACTAAAAATTTACCTTTTTTGCCTCCTTTTTTTGCTCCTGTAAAAGCTCCTTCGTCATACCCAAATAGCTCTGATTCTAATAGTTCTTCTGGTATTGCAGCACAGTTTATACTAACCATAGGCTTGTCTGCTCTACTGCTATTATTGTGAATTGCTCTAGCAAAGACTTCTTTACCTGTACCTGTTTCACCTGTTAAAAGCACTGAGAAGTTCGTTTTAGAAGCTTTCATACCTGTCTTCTTAAGTTCTATGAAATCTCTATTTTCACCTATGAGCTTGTCAAAACTACATTTATCCTTGAACTGTTCTTTATAATATTGGAGTTCCATATATTCTGACATTAACTTTTTAGCTACATCAAAGGATTGTAATCTAAATTTAACTTGAGCTACCCCTGCAACTACTTCTCCATTATCATTCTCCACATAAGACCTACTTACTATTACACTTTTTTCTTTTGTTTTTCCACCTGAGTAATGGTGTATAGCTCCTTCTTCACAATATTTATCTCTCATAATATCTAACATTTTTGTATTTGGTATAATACTTTGTATATTGTGTCCTATTATATCGTCTCTTTCTTTCCCTAAGAAGTCACAATATTTATCGTTAATATCTATGATTACTCCATCTTTATTTACAACAATAAAACCATCATCAGTCATGGATAATACTCTTGCAAATATATCCTTATACCAGTGCTCTTTCATTGTTTCATCCCTCCACTATAACCTTCAGCAAAAATAATAAGTCTTACAATACAATATTATAAGACTTACCATTCTATATATTCAATGTTTTCTAGAAGTTACCTATTTAATGATTCTATCATTTCAGGTAGAATTTCATATAAATCCCCTACAATTCCATAGTCACATATACTGAAAATAGGTGCCTTTGAATCTTTATTTATAGCAACTATATATTTAGAATCACTCATACCTGCTAAATGCTGTATTGCTCCAGATATCCCGCACGCAATGTATAACTCTGGTCTAACAGTAGTTCCTGTTTGTCCCACTTGATGAGAATGTTCTATCCACCCTGAATCTACTGCCGCTCTTGAAGCACCAATCTCTGCCCCCAATTTATCAGCTAATTCTTTTATTAGTTCAAATCCTTCTGCCCTCTTTAATCCTCTTCCTGCTGATACTATTATTCTAGCATCAGTTAGATTTATAGATTTCTTTTCTTTTGGAAGAATTTCTACTAATCTAGTTCTAATCATTTTTTCATTAAGTTCTGGAGTAACAACCTCTAAAACTCCAGTCTCTGATTCAGTTCTTACAGCTTTTGCCATAACACCTGGTCGAACTGTTGACATCTGTGGTCTATTTTTTGGACAAACAATAGTAGCCATTAAATTTCCACCAAAGGCTGGTCTTGTTTGTAATAACTTATTATCTGTTGAATCTATTTCAAGTTTTGTACAGTCAGCAGTTAGACCTGTTCCAACTTTACCTGCAATTCTAGGTGCGATATCTCTTCCTATAGAAGTAGCTCCAACTAGTACAACCTCTGGCTTTTTCTCTTCAATTAAACCTGCAATTGAAATTGCATATCCATCAGTTGTGAAATCTTTAAGAAGAGGGTCGTTGATATAATAAGCTTTATCAACACTATAGTGAAGTAACTCCTTTACTTCTTTCTCTACTTCATATCCAGCTATTACAACTGCAAGCTCTTTTCCTAATTGGTCAGCAAGCTTTCTTCCTTCACCAATAAGTTCTATAGTAACAGGATTTATTTTACCTTCCCTTTGCTCTCCTATTACCCAAACACCATTATAATCATTTAAATTTATACCTTGATTAACTTTTGCTCTCATCATCTTAACACTCCTATACTAGTTTCAAATCGAATAGTATTTCTATTAGTTTCTCAGCTTTTTCCTTTTTATTTATACCTTCGATTATTTCATTATGCTTGTCTTTAACTGGTACAAAAGACTTGTAAACATTTGTAGGCGAACCCTTTAATCCAATTTGAGTTGTATCAACAGCTAAGTCTTCAAGTGTTAACACAGTAATCTTTGCATCTCCATTATTGTAAGCTTCTAAGATTCCTTTGACACTTGGATATCTTGGATTATTTAACTCTTTTATAGCAGTTAATAAAACTGGCATCTTTGCTTCTATTAAATAATCTCCTGTCTCTGTATAACGAGTTACTAGTAATTTATCATCTTGAACCTTTACTTCTTTTGCATATGTAACCTGTGGGACACCTAAGAATTCTGCAACCTCTGGTCCAACCTGAGCTGTATCTCCATCTATAGCTTGTCTTCCACAGAATATTACATCATACTTTCCAACCTTCTCTATAGCAGCAGCAATAATTGTAGATGTAGCCCAAGTGTCTGAACCACCAAAAGCTCTATCTGAAATTAAATATGCTTCGTCAGCACCCATTGCCAAAGCTTCTTTTAAAGCACTTTTAGCTTGAGGGGGTCCCATGCTTACAACCTTAATCACTGCTCCTAGTTCATCTTTTATTTTTAAAGCTTCTTCTAAAGCATTTCTATCATCTGGATTGATTATACTTGGTACACCATCTCTTATTAGAGTACCTGTCTCTTTATTTATTTTAACTTCGTTAGTATCTGGAACTTGTTTTAAACAAACAACTATATTCATGCTCTTCCTCCTATCCTAGTACTGCTCTTGAAATAACAACCTTGTGTATTTCTGAAGTACCTTCGTAAATTTCTGTTATCTTGGCATCTCTGTACATTCTCTCTAATGGATAATCCTTCATATATCCATATCCTCCATGGATTTGAAGAGCTAGGTTTGTAACCTCTCTTGCAGTACGTGACGCATTGTATTTTGCCATAGCAGCTTCTTTAGTGTGTCTTTCCCCTCTAGCTTTCAAGTCTGCAGCATAATATACTAACAACTTTGCTGATTCCACCATAGTCGCCATATCTGCTATATACCATTGAATACCTTGCAAAGCTGAAATTGGCTTGCCAAACTGAACTCTTTCTTTAGAATATTTGATACTCTCTTCTAAAGCGCCTTCCGCAATTCCTACAGCTTGAGCTCCAACTCCAATTCTTGCTCCATCTAGACAAGTCATAGCTATGTTAAAGCCTTTCCCTTCTTTTCCTAATAAATTAGACTTTGGAACTCTACAATTATCAAATATTAACTCTGCAGTTTCTGAACCATGGATACCCATTTTTTCTTCAATTTTTCCTATTGAAAAACCTGGCGTACCTTTGTCAACGATGATAGCAGACATGCCCTTTATTCCCTTTGATGGCTCTGTCAATGCAAATATTATTAATGATTCTGCTTGACCTCCACCAGAAATAAAACACTTAGTCCCATTTAAGACGTATTCATCAGTTGCTTCATCAATAATTGCAGTTGTTGCAGCTCTTGCAGCATCTGAACCAGCATTAGGCTCAGTTAAAGCAAAGGCACCTACACACCCACCTTCAGCCATCATTGGAAGGTATTTTTTCTTTTGTTCCTCAGTACCAAATTTCAAAATAGCTTGAGCGTATATTGTGTGTATTGATAATATTGCTGCAGATGCTGCACATTTTTTGGCAACCTCAGTAACAACAATTACCTTTTCTATATCTGCTCCACCAGAACCGCCATACTCTACAGGTGTTCCAATACCATTAAATCCTATTTTAGCCATTTTGCTAAAAAGCTCTCTCGGAAAAATACCTGTTCTATCTGTTTCAGCAGCTATTGGTGCTATTTCATTCTCTGCAAATTCTTTTGCTACTCTTTGAAGCATTAGTTGTGCTTCTGTTAATCTAAAATCCATAAAATTTCCTCCTATTCATTAACGTACTTCACATGTTTCTTTATTCATTGCTACAATTCCAGACTCAATTAGAACTTCTATATCAGAATCACTGTATCCAAGCTCTCTCAATATCTCATCTGAATGTTCTCCTATAAGTGGAGCATCACAAGTCATGTTAACTTCAATATTCCCAAACTTAACTGGAGTGGATGCAAGCATTGTCTTATTTCCATTTTTACTTGTATGTTCATATATATAGTTATTAGCAATAGCTTGTTCATCAGTTACCACATCATTAACATGTTGAATTCTCTCATGGGCTATATCCGCAGTAGTAAGCTTTTCAACCATCTCATTTTGAGTAAATTTTGCAAATTCACCATCCAAAATATTAATAAGTTCTGTAGCATTTTTCTTACTTTCTACTGAAGATGCAAATTTCTCTTCTTTTATTAAATCTTCTCTTCCAAATAATCTGCAAAGTGCCTCAAAATATCTTTCATGCTCTAGAATGCTTAAGAATATCCACTTTCCATCCTTACAACGATAAGAGTTTATTACTGGAGAAATGGCATTTTTTCTAGTTTTTGGATACTCATCACTAAACTGTGTAGATGCTAATAAAGATGATGCATTCCATATTGCTTGTCCAAATAAAGATGCCATTACTTTTTGTCCTTTTCCAGTCTTAGCTTGTTGGTATAAAGCTGCACATATACCTCCAGATAAACTGCAAGAAGTTGTGGCATCTCCAAAGGCTATAGGTGGGTTTATTGGACTTGTATCCTTCTCTGCAATATCAAGCATAGCTCCACTTCTTGCCCAAAAAGCAACTGTATCAAAACCTGCATTATCCTTAGCAGGTCCGAAATCACCAAAACCATTTATTTGACCCCAGATAAGATGTGGATGCTTTTTACTTAATGATTCATAGTCAAGACCTAGTCTTTTTAGCGCTCCTGTTCTATAGCTTGAAACAAATACGTTTGCTTCACTTAAAAGCTTATCCATAATTTCAATTCCAGCCTCACTCTTAAGATTTATAGACAAGCCTCTTTTATTTGAATTATATGTGCTGTAAAAAGGATTATTATAATCATCTATTGGCATTGTCATTGTTGCCCCTGTCTTTCTTCCTGGGTCTCCAAAGCTTGGTTCTACCTTAATAACATCAGCACCCCAGTCAGCTAATATTTTAGAAGTACCTGGACCTGCTACAAAATATGTTAAGTCAATGACCTTAACTCCTTCTAATGGTTTATTTAACACTTTCAATTCCTCCTTATACTGTCAACTTGGTATTTTAAATATGGTATTTATGTTATTAAAACATAAAATTTATTATACATACTTTGAAAATTGATTCTACAATATCAAAATATAATTTATACTTTTTATCTTTTCTGTTATGGTAATCCTGGGAACATCGTAAACAGAAGAACTGCTACTACAGTTCCAATAATCGGGGTTAAAACAGTTACCCAGAATATTGGCATATAAGCATCCTTATGTGATTCATTACATAGACCATTTGTTACAGTAACGATATATCCATTATGTGGAAGTGAATCTAATGCTGCTGACGAAATTGCCATAGTTCTAGTTAATGCAGCAGCAGAAACACCCTTAGCTAAAAATACTGGTCCAAGAAGTGGAGCTGCAATTCCAAGTCCACCTGAAGCTGACCCACAGATACCTGCAATAACTGTAGTCCCAACTGCAGCCCCTGCAATAGGAGGTCCAGGAATATTAGTCATAGCATTAACTATGAAGTCAAAACCAACTGCTGATTTTACAACTGAGCCAAATGCAACTACAGCACAAGTATTACATATTGCTACTACTGTAGTTTTACATGCATCACCAACATGTCCAACTATTTTGGTATTATCTTGATATTTATTTAACAATAAATACACTAATAAAGCTCCAATAAATACTCCTACCTCAATTGGTACTATTGCTTTTCCATTAATTTTCACATTGATTATCAAGATTGATACTATTAATGGAATTAATGCAATTAGACCATTAGGACCATTTTTTCTCTTGGAATTAGTTGCTGCTACTTCATCAAATGTATCTGATTCATGTGCTATAAAATGCCCACCATTAGCCTTTTCTTTTGAAACCATTTTGTATAAAATAATGCTTCCAACTATAAACATTACTGCACATGATATAAATCCATTTACTGCTCCAGCCATAATATCTGTTCCTAATGTTGAAGCTGGGACAATATTCTGAATCTGAGGTGCCCCTGGTGCAACCATAGCAAAAGTTGAACATCCAAAAGTCAAGGCTGCTGGTATAAATCGTCGTGGCAAATCAGCTTCTTTAAAAATTTCTAAAGCTATCGGAAACACAGCAAAACTTACAACAAAAACGCTTACTCCCCCATAGGCTAATATTCCACAAGCTATTGGAATAGAAAGTAATGCTTTATCCTTCCCAATCCATCTTACAATCATCTTAGCAATAGATTTTGCTCCTCCAGTAATCTCCATTATTTTTCCCATTAAGGTACCTGTTAGGAAAATAAAGAAATTTGCCTGAAGAAATCCAACAAATCCTGTCATATAATCCACCTTAAGTGCATCATACACATTTAAATTTCCTGTTATAGCAACTAATAATGAACATACAATTGCTATTATAAAAATATTTACGCCCTTCATAACCATTACAACTAGAAGGGATAGGGCTATGATAATCCCTACTAAACTTATAATTACTCCCGTATTCATAAATTAACTCCTTTTAAAATTAAACTATAAAACTATATGTATTTTTTCACGAAATTTAGATTTTAAATATGTTCTATATTTGTTTCAATAATTATAATAGCTACTTATTTTCAAAAATCGGTTTTCTCTTTTCTATAAAGGCATTCATTCCTTCTTGCTTATCTCTTGTAGCAAAAGTTAAACCTGCAATATCTTTCTCTAATTCAAGAGCATTTTTTAAATCCATATCTATCCCCTTATTAATAACAACTTTTGCATATCTTATTGCTATTGGTGCTTTTTCAACTATTTGGTTCATCATATTCATCGACTCTTGTAAAAGCAAATCACTTGGAACCACTTTATTAATAAGACCAATAGATTTAGCTTCTTCTGCATCTACTTGCCTTCCTGTAAAAATTAATTCTTTGGCTATCCCAATTCCAACAAGTCTTGATAATCTTTGAGTTCCACCAAAACATGGAATGACTCCTAAATTAACTTCAGGTTGCCCAAATATAGCCTTTTCTGATGCAATTCTAATGTCACAGCTCATAGCAAGTTCACATCCACCACCTAATGCATATCCATTAACTGCTGCTATTACTGTTTTCTCAAGAGCTTCAATTTTATCGAAAATCCCTTGGGCATAACCTGCATATTTTCTGCCTTCTTCACTTTTATAGTTTTGCATCTGACGTATGTCAGCTCCAGCTACAAAAACTTTACCTTCTCCAGTAATAATAACTCCTAATATTTCATCCTTTTCTGATACTGCATCAATAACTTGAGATAATTCTCTAAGAGTGTCATTGTTAAGAGCATTTAAAGCTTTAGGTCTATTTATAGTAATAACACAGACTTTATCCTTAACTTCCACCTTAAGATTTTTCAAATTGTCCATTACAAATCCCATCATATTCCCCCCATTATTTATTGTTATTTTTTCTACACTTTCTTGTTAATATATAGTAGCAAGTTCTACGCCAACTTATATTTAATTTCTCTATTTTTGTTAAAAAACTGTTTTTTTTGATAAAATAAACAAAATATACATAAATTTCACTGAATTTTTAATAGTTTTTAACTTTAGAATTGATTAGATTGTAATTCACGAAAGAATTTTTATCCAATAAAACCCATAAAACAATATTTTTGTCTCATTTTCGAGAAAATACTTAAAAAACACAGTCTCATTTTTGAGAATGTGGTCTCATTTTTGATATTTTCATTAAAATAGTTTAAGTAACATATCCACAAGTTTATTTGAACTCTAATAAAGAAGCCTTTATTCAACATATAAATAGTTTATTCTCTATTAATTTAAATAGTTAATATTTTAGCTTAGTACATCTATGTACCTGTTCCAATAGTATAAATTTTTTAACGAAAATAGGAAAATCCAAAAAGACTTAGTGTCTAAATAGATTTTCCTATCTTAAATGCTTCTGATAATTTTAGATTTGATTTACAATTTTTAGAAGATAATGAATATTATATTTATACTTTTCCTCTAAAATTAGATAACTCCATTTTCTTTTAAATCATTTATTTTACCACTATCAAAGCCAAGCCAACTTCTATAAATCTCCTCATTATTTTCTCCTAAAGATGGCGCTGGTACATTAATTTGAGCTTTTGTTGTCATCAACTTAACTGGATTTCCATTGACTCTCATATCTCCTATAATAGGATGTTTAATATCTACAATATTTTATAAGATATATTTTTATAGAACAATTTTTATAGACATAAAAACACCTCTGAACCATATTAACATATTATTATGCAAACATGGCTCAGAGGTGTATACATTTCTAAGATATTAGAATATTTATTCTTCCATTTCCCAGTTATGATATATATCTTGAACATCATCATCTTCTTCAAGCATATCAACTAATTTATTCATCATTTTTAAATGAGATTCTTCAGTTAGTACAGTTGTAGTTTGAGGTATCATCTTTACATCAGCAGATATAAATTCATACCCTTTTGCTTTTAATTCATCACGAACACTAGAAAAATCTTCTGGTGTAGTTATTATTTCATAACCATCTTCTTCTGTTATAAAATCTTCAGCACCTGCTTCTAATGCAACATCCATTAATTCTTCCTCTGAAACGCCATCTCCTGCACCAACTAATATTTGTCCTTTGTTATCAAACATAAAAGACACACATCCAGTAGTTCCTAGGTTTCCTCCGTTTTTATCAAAGTAATATCTTACATTACCAGCAGTTCTATTTTTATTGTCAGTTAAAGTCTCTACTATAACAGCAACCCCACCAGGTCCATATCCTTCATAAACTATAGTTTCATAGTCTTCTCCAGCACCTGCACCAGCACCTTTAGCAACAGCTCTATCTATATTATCATTTGGCATATTATCTGCCTTAGCTTTTTCTATAGCTGTTTTTAATGCTGCATTATATTCTGGGTCTGCTCCACCTTCTTTAGCTGCAACGGCTATTGCTCTAGCATGTTTAGTAAATATTTTTGCTCTTTGAGCATCTTGTTTACCTTTTCTATTAATTATATTTCCTATACGTCCCATATTTCCACTCCTTAATACGTACAATTAATTATTCTAATTTTTATCACTTGTAAATTTTATCACAAATCTTGAAAATAGTAAATTAGAACTTAGGAGGTTGTGCAGGCGTTTTTCTCTTGTGTTCACTTATTCTATGAAGTCTTTCTATTATCTCTTGGTCTCTTTGAGGAACTTCATCTAATCTACCTTCTAATACAGCATCTATCATATTGTAAGTAGTTCCCATTTCATTTTCATCTGTTTGTCCTTCCCAAAGACCTGCTGAAGGAGCTTTATTTATTAAATCTTCATGAACACCAAGTTCTTTTGCCCATTCGTATACTTCAGCTTTAGTTAAATTTGCAATTGGTAAAATGTCAACTCCACCATCACCAAACTTAGTAAAGTATCCAGTGTGTATTTCTGCAGCATTATCTGTACCAACAACTAAATACCCTAAGTTATTAGCAATTGTGTAAATAGTACTCATTCTTACTCTTGCTCTTAAATTTGCATCTGTCATTTTTAAATATTCTTCTCTATATAAATGTTTCTCTTTTAAATTTCCTACCACCATGTCTAATATAGCACTTTGTGGTTCTATAAGGTCTAAATCAAGATATTCTATATCACATCCTTCTATAACCTTAAGTGCATCTTCTCTATCTTGAGGATTACTTTTTATGCTCATTATAACTCCCATAGAGTTTTCTGGAAAAGCTTTTTTAATTAAATTGGCAACTACTGCTGAATCAATTCCTCCAGATACACCAACAATTAATCCTTTTGCATTTGCCTCATTAACCTTATTTTTAAGCCATTCTACAGTTTTGTCTATTTGTATTTTTATATTCGACATTGTTATCTCCTCTCAATTTACTACTTTGTTTGAATATATTATACCATATATTAATATGTTGTTTTAACATGTTTTTTTTTATTCAAATTTAAGCAAAAATGAAAGATTATATTTAATATTATTTTATATAAATATAATTTGCCTATTTTGGTAAAACTATTTTAGAAGGTGGTTTTTATGAAAAATACTAATAACTTAAGGAAAAAATATTTTGATTTCAATATAAAAAATACGATAATTGGAGTATTTACAGGATTTATAAACGGAGTATTTGGCTCTGGAGGTGGTACTCTTTTAGTCCCAATATTAAATGATATTGTGAAGGTAGAAGAACATAAATCTCATGCAACAGCTCTTTCTATAATCATTTTCTTGACAACAGCAAGTTCTGTTTTATATGTTTCTAAAGGAACTTACGACATTAACTTAACAATAAAAGTTGCGGCAGGAAGTATTGTTGGTGGTATTATAGGGGCTAAATTACTAAATAAAGTTACTGGAAAGTTTCTTAGGATTTCTTTTGGCTTGATTATGATAATTGCAGCATTAAGGATGGTGTTTTAATGTTATTTGCTTTAATTGGATTTTTTGCAGGAATTATTGGAGGAATGGGAATGGGCGGTGGAACTATTCTTATTCCTGCTCTCGTTTTACTTGCTGGTATAGATACTAAAATAGCACAGAGTGTAAACTTACTTTCCTCCATACCTATGACTTTGATAGCATTAGCTATACATATCAAAAATAAAAACGTAATTTTCAAATTAGTTATTCCAATAGCTGTATTTGGAGTGTTAGGAGCTATATTTGGCTCACTATTAGCTAATTATTTATCGTCTGATATATTGAAGAAAATATTTGGAGTGTTTTTACTTTTAGTTGGTTTATTTGAAGTTAAAAAAGGATTCTGTGCAAAGTCTGATAAAAGCCATTAAATTATTTTAATATAAATTAATGGCTTTTATTTTCTATATAACTATTCTATTTTTATGCTTTTATCTTCTATATTGCTACTCTACTTTTTTACTTTTAGCTTAAATTACAGTAAGATTTTTATAGTAAAATTTCTCCATCCTGTTCAGATAAATAAAATTCTTCTCCTAAAACTATCTTTCCTGTTCCACTTGTTATATCAATCATTTTCTCTGATAGTTTTTCCACATCTTCTAACTTTGAATATACTATTATCTCAACATTATCCTCATATATGGTATCTTTTATAAAGTACCCTAAATTCATCAGTTCATTTTGTACCTTTCCAAGTTGAGTATAATCTATCTTAACTTTAACTTCTTGGTACATTACCTTACTAATTATTTTTCCAGCTTCTAAGCCTAATTTAGCACCTTTTGTATAAGCTCTAACCAGACCACCTGCACCTAATTTTATACCACCAAAATATCTAGTGACAACTACTACTACATCTCTCAAGTCCTCTTTTTTTATGACTTCTAGTGTTGGTATCCCTGCTGTTCCTTGTGGCTCTCCATCATCACTATACCTTTGTATATTCATATTTTGTCCAACTGTATAAGCCCACACATTATGATTTGCATCTTTGTGTTTTTTCTTTATTTCATTTATAAATTCTACTGCTTCTTCTTCACTTTGTATAGGCTTAGCATATCCAATAAAAACAGATTTTTCAATTGTTATTTCATCTGTTCCAAATTCGTGTAATGTCCTATAATTACTCATTATAACTCCTCCTATTTTTGTCATTTGCTAAAATATATCTTTATTTATAAAAATTACTCCAATTAAAATGTAAATAGAATTTTTAGTATTCATTTAGTTAGCATTATAAGATAATTATATAATAAAATCACAAGATTTTTAATTTTTATTTTTAATATAATTTATTGATACATAAATCAATATAATTTATTAAAATACAAATCAGATAAACTATAAAGTATACATTTCTAAAACTTGGAATTAAAAAAGGAAGGGTCTATCCCTTCCTCAAAACTCTATAAATTCACTACTAGTTTGCTGGAACATCGTCGCCCTCTGAAACTAATTTCTTTAATTCTTTAAACTTTTTATAAGATACTTCAACTAAAGCTTGCTCTTTATGATGTGACAACATTTCTAAAGCATCTTTTATCTTGTAAAATCCACCTTCTTGGAATTCAGGAGCAAGTACACATTCAGTATTACAAGCTTCCATAACATACCACATTATCGCATTGCAAACTTCTTGTTGTCTACTTCTTGAGAAAAATTCATACATAGTATCGCCAGCTACATCTATCATTTTAGCGTCTATGCCAGTTTCTACTTTAACTCTTTCAACAGCACTTTCATATGGAAGTCCTCCTCCAAGTATCTTTCCTTTTGGAAGTGTCCATTCACCTCTATCATTTTTTACAATAAGTACTTTATTAGCATAAAACACTACTCCACCTGCACAACGTCTTACTATCATTTGAAACCCCTCCCATTAATTTATTAATTACCTTGTTAAACTCCATAAATAAATCATTAAGTAAACAAATTGCTTTAATAAAAAATTACTTTTTCAAATTTAATAATGCTTCAATGGCTTCATCATAAGCTCTAAGCACGTACTCTTTTTCAAAATTCTTATTCTTATCTTTTAACTGCTGTAAAATCTTTAAACTGTTTTCATCTCCTAATTTTGAAAGAGCTTTTGCACAATATTGTCTAGTTTGTGCATTTTTATCGTAGAGACCTTTTTGTAAGACTTCTCTACTACTTGGTGACTCAATCTTTCTTATTGCTGAATAAGTTATTCTTCTAATATCTGAGTGTCTGTGGTTTGTGAGCTGATGGAGTAACTTCAAAAATCTATCATCTTTTAGCTCACCTGTTGCCCAAATTAAAACAATCAAATCTTCAGCATTTTTCTCTACAAGGATTCTTTTGAAAACCTTTCTCTTAAAGTATACCATTTTTTCGTCATCTAAGCTATCCATAAAATCAAGTCTCTTAATTTTATCTAATTCTAAAAATTTATCTAAAATGTCCTTAGATGCCTCAAAATCATCTTTTTGCATTTCTTTTATCTTCAACTTTGCTTGTATAAGTTGCTCACTTGCTTCAACATTTGAAATGTTTCTAATTTTACTAATTTGAGATACTGTTTTAGATTCTTTGTAAAGAAGATAGGTTATAAAATAATCTTCAAGATTATCTATATTTTCCCAATTTATATCCATATCAAACCTATTTTTCTAATATGTACTCTCTATAGATATTAAAATCTTCTTCATCTAAATTTACATCTAATGTTACACCATTTTCCCCATACTCAAAATTCTCCACATTGTATTTATCTTTTATTCTACTAAATATATCACCTCTTTCATAAGGTAACATCAAACTTACTGAATAAGTATTTTCCATTAAAGCAATTTCTATCATATTTAATAGTTTATCCATATTTATGCCTTGTTTTGCAGATATATACACAATATCTTCTTGACTCTTAGGATATATATCTAACTCTAGCTTATCTACTTTATTGTATACAAGTATATGTTTTTTATCATTTGCACCAAGTTCTTTTAATACACCTTCAGTTGTACTTTTTTGCAATTCATAACTAGTGTTCGTTGTGTCAATTACGTGTAAAATTAAATCTGCATATTGTACTTCTTCTAGTGTAGCCTTAAATGCCTCTACTAAATCATGGGGAAGTTTACTAACAAATCCAACAGTATCTACTACTAAAAATTCTTTCTTGTTTGGCAAAAGAGCTTTTCTTAAAGTTACATCTAAAGTTGCAAAAAGCATATCTTTTACAAAAACTTCTTTTTCTTGTTCATAATCCTTGTGTGTCTTTATTAATTCGTTTAGTAAGGTCGATTTTCCTGCATTTGTATATCCAACAAGTGCTACAATTGGTATATTTGATTTTAAACGCTTAACTCTTTGTGTCTCTCTATTCTTTTTTACCTCTTTAAGTTCACGTCTTATATCCGCTGCTTTATTAAGTATATGTCTTTTATCTACTTCTAACTTTTGTTCACCAGGTCCTCTCGTTCCAATTCCTGCACCAGTTCTACTCATTTCACCACCCATTCCATAAAGTCGTGGTAATCTGTATTTTAATTGTGCTAATTCGACCTGTAATTTACCTTCTTTACTAAGTGCTCTTTGAGCAAATATATCTAAAATTAAGGTAGTTCTATCTATTACTTTTTTTCCAACAACATTTTCAATATTCCTAATTTGAGCGCCAGATAATTCATCATTAAAAATTACTAAAGTAGCATCTAATGATTCACTATATGCTCTTATTTCCTCTACCTTACCTTTTCCTATATAATAAGCTGCATCAACAGCTTGCTTATTTTGAATTAAGCTACCTACAACCTCTGCTCCAGCAGCCTTCGCTAATTCTTTTAGTTCTTCCATGGATTCGTTAGTGTCTATATCATCACTTTTTTTAACTATTGTTGTCAAATTCAGACCTACAAGAAGTGCTCTTTCTTGAATTTCTTTCACTTAATCACCTCATTTTTTGTTATAAAACATAATCTAATTGTATTAAAAACACTTACATTATTTCTCTGTTGACTAATTATACCATTAATAATATGATTAAGAGTACTATATTATCAACTATTAATAAAAATATTGTATAATTATATTATCACCAAAATCTTATATAGTTATAAAAGATTTCATATTTTATTTAAATTAGGAGGAAAATATGGGCGAAAATTATAAATTTTTTAATCACAAAGATTGTGAGTTTTTCCCTTGTCATAAAACTGATAAACCAGAAGAATTTAACTGTTTATTTTGCTATTGTCCTTTATATGCTTTAGGAGAAAATTGTGGAGGAAACTTTAAGTACACAGAGAAAGGCATTAAAGATTGCAGTAGCTGTATACTACCTCATAAAAAAGATAATTATAATTATATTATGGGAAAATTTCAAGACTTAGTTAAAATTACTTGCAAAAAATAATTTTTTATTAAAAATAGCTATGCATAAATATTTTTTGACTCCTTTTCGTCTAAATAATATTACATAGCTATTTTTATTATATAAGTTTTAATTTATATCGCTCTACCTTATATCTTTCTACTTTTAAATAATTTACATAATTTATACATTGCAAAAATCAACATGCTTACTGCAAAAATCAATATTAAAATCATCATTCCAGCATGAAAGAAAAATTCTTCTGGAAGCATATTTATAACTGGGTCTAAATCAGGATTAAATATCCAATAATCATTTCTAAATAATAATTTATGAAAAATAATAAATGATTTTTCAAAATTCAACAAAATAGGAAGTGCCAACACTACTGGCATTATTATCAATGTCATTGATATAGTTTTTAGTAGTTTTATATTTTTATTTTTTATACTTAATATAATTCCCACCAAAGAAATTATCATTAATAACTTAGCTAATTTATTGATATTTTGAAATATATTTCTCACTTCTTCAAAATGTATTTTCCCTTCTGGAGAAGATTCTAATGTTGGTAACTTAAACTCAGATACATCCTTGCTTAGGTTGTAATCTATTAAGTAATCATAATTTAATTTTATATCATCTTTAGATAAACCAGATAACTCTGATATGTTTAAATAATCAATATCAAAATAATAAAGTTGCTTAAATCCAACAGTAAAATTAATAGCACCTACTATTACAACCACACTTATACACACTGAAAAAATTATATTTAGAAACTTTTTCATGAAATCCCCCCAGTAACAAATTAATTACCTAAACGATTTTAGTAGTGAAATCTTCTATATTCCATACATCATCGACAATTTCTGAATAGAATTCTGGCTCATGGCATACTAAAAGAACTGTACCTTTAAATTCTTTTATAGCTTTCTTTAATTCGTCTTTTGCATCTACATCTAAGTGGTTTGTAGGCTCGTCTAATACTAAGAAGTTTATATTTTTTAGCATAACTTTACAAAGTCTAACCTTGGCAGCTTCGCCTCCACTTAATACTCTCATTTGACTAGTTATATGCTCATTAGTAAGTCCGCATTTTGCAAGGACTTGTCTAACTTCAAAATTCGTAAGACCAGGGAATTCACTCCAGACTTCATCCATAGGTGTATTATTATTTTCTCTTGAACTCTCTTGTTCAAAATATCCAACTTCTAAATAATCTCCCAATCTAACATTTCCACCAAATGGTTTTATTATTCCAAGTAATGTCTTTAATAATGTAGATTTACCAATACCATTCATCCCTTTTAAAGCAACCTTCTTTCCTCTTTCTAAATGGAAGTTAAGTGGTTTTGTTAACGCTTCATCATAACCTAAAACTAAGTCTTCTGTTTCAAAGATTATCTTGCTTGCTGCTCTGGCATCTTTAAAAGAAAAAGTAGGTTTTATCTTTTCCTTTGGTCTTTCTAGTATTTCCATCTTATCTAGTTGTTTTTGTCTACTATTAGCCATTCCTCTTGTTGCAACTCTAGCTTTATTTCTGGCTACAAAATCTTCTAACCTTTTTCTTTCTTCAACTTGTTTATCATAAGCTTGCTCTTCTTGACGTTTCTTTATATCATTCAGTCTTACAAACTCATCATAATTACCTTTATATCTATTTAACTCGCCATTTTCCATATGATATATTACATTACAAGTATTATTTATAAAGTCAATATCATGTGATACTAGAACAAAACTGTTTTCATATTCCTGAAGATATCTAGTAAGCCATGTTATATGTTCCTCATCTAAATAGTTTGTAGGCTCATCCAGTATAAGAATAGTTGGATTTTCAAGTAAAAGTTTAGTCAGAAGTACTTTTGTTCTTTGACCTCCACTTAAATCAGTTACATCCTTATCAAGACCAATCTCTCCAAGACCAAGACCATTTGCAACTTCTTGTATCTTTGCATCTATCATATAAAAACCACTATTTTCAAGTATAGTTTGTATTTCTGCTGTTTCTTCAAGAAGCTTACTCATCTCATCATCACTAGCTTCTCCCATCTTGTCATACATAGCAATCATTTCTTGCTCTAAATCAAACATATGCTTAAAAGCTTCTCTAAGCACTTCTCTTATACTTTTACCTTTACTTAATACTGTATGTTGGTCTAAGTAACCTACTGTAGCTCTTGAAGACCATTTTATATTTCCAGCATCAGGCATAAGCTTTTTCGTTATTATATTTAAAAAACTCGATTTTCCTTCTCCATTAGCGCCAACTAGTGCAATATGTTCACCTTTTCTAAGTCTAAAGGATACATTTTCTAATATTGTTCTTGCTCCAAATCCGTGGCTTACGTTTTCTACTACTAGCATTCTAACACCTCTCAAAAAAATTTTACACATTCTATACTATAATATATTCTTTTTAAACTTAAATCAAGTATTACCAATATTTTTAGTTATATTTACAATAATTTAACTGAGAATAAACTTTATAGCTGTATTATGTAAAATAAAAATAGATACTTTCATCAATGATAGAACTTCTTTATCGACTAAAAAATACATGCATGCTATAATTTCTTTGTAGCCTGTTTAATCTTGAAATTATAAAATGGTTTCTGATTGATTCTCAAATAAACAAAATTTCTGATGAACATTAATATAAGTTTTTGACACAATGCAAATCATTTGATATTTATAGACACAATTATTAGAATAGAATAAAACCAATTTACGTTTGCTTGCCTTAGGCGATAAGTGGTGCTACAGGTTATTTATCTAAACGGAGGTGAAAAATAGTTATTAAACAGAAAAAATATTTCATTATTATTTATATTATTTATGCATTGCCAATTCCATTTTCTCTAATAACATGGATTGGAACTATCATTTCTGTTGCTGATTTAGGAATGGTAAACTGGAAGATTTTCAGTGAGATTATACAATCTGTGATTGCTTTAATTACTATGCTACTTGCTGGTTTATATCCTATCTCATATATTATTTCATTAATCAAAACTCGTGATAGTAAAAAGTTTTCTTTATTTAGTTTTCTTCCTATAATACACATAATTCTTTTTGTTGTTTTCTTCTTTTTTTGGTCTTTTCTTAATAAAGTATATCAGCTTTAAATTCTTCCTAAATATTATCTAACTTTACAAAATTATATAGTTAGGGTTTATTATGAAAATATAGTCATATATGTAAATGTCTATTTTTCCATTTAATGTAGGTTTGTAGTCTCTTATACAAACAGGTATGTAGCCTTGTAATTTGCTTTTTCACTATTATTTGAATAAAAAATAGAGATAAAAATTAGGAAAATAGTACCATCCCAATTTTTTTCTCTATTTATGTTTTATTTAAAATATTCATCTAATCCATCCGCTACACATTGCATCATTTTTCTTTGATATTCTGGATTTGACATCATTTGGTCTTCATTATAGTTGCTCATAAATCCCATCTCTACTAATACAGCTGGCACTTTTGACCAGTTAAATCCAGTCAAATCTCCTCTTTGAACAATTCCATTTATCTGTATCCCAGCTTGTTCCATGTTTGTTTTGATGAATTCTGCACATCTATTACTATCTTCATATATAGGAGCTGTATATTTTCCATCCTTCTCAGGAACTAATATAGATGCACCAGTCTTTGAAGAATTATTTAAACTATCTGCATGTATTCTTACAACCATATCTGCTTTTTTCTCATTAGCAAGTATTGCTCTTTCTGAGTTACTTATATTTACATCATGTGTTTCTCTAGTCATTATTACATTGTAACCTTTAGACTCTAATATATTTTTTAAAACTACAGATGCTTCAAGATTTAAAACATACTCTGCTTTCTTTGTAGCTATACCTTCTGTTCCTGAAGATACTCTTGCTTTTTGAGATGAAGAACCTGGAGCTACTGGTTCTAAATTACTATCCCCTTTTCCTTGATGCCCTGGGTCTATACAAATTAAAAACTTTTTATTTTTTTGAGTTTCTGTTTTATTATCTGATTTATTATCCTCTGACTTATTATCATTTTTGCTTTTTGAATTTGATTTATTTTCATCTTTATCTTTATCTTTTATATTTTTATTTTCATCTTTATCTGTTTTTTCATTTTTAGTAGTGCCTGAATTAATTAAATTTGTTGTCTTGTAAAAATTGGTAACTGGATTTGATGTACCTATAATTATAATTCCCATGGCAATTATACAAGTAACTAACAATCTATATTTTTTCATCTTTTGCTCCTTTCAATGATAGACAGCTATTATCTATTTTAAATTTATATGAATATGTATCTATTTTATCATATACCTTGTTTATTTTATTTATTTTTATGAAAACTAAGGAGTTATTGTGTCAGTTTTCCAAGCATCAAAAACTGATTCTTGAGCAACATAATATTGAAGCAGCAAGAAAATTTCAATTTTATTATTAAAATATTTTAATAAGAAAGAGGTGTTCTATGCAATTTAAAAATTTTTATTTTAAAGATAAATCTTTAAGTAAAAGAAACAACTTAGCTAAGTCAAAATTTACAATTGTTTTAACATTTTTATTTTTATTATATTTTTTCTCAAATAATTTAATTTATGCACAAAATTTACAAAAAAGTGAACCTCAATATTTAATACCTATAGGAAATGTTCTTCAAATTGATGCAGAACTAAAAAATATCATCGTTAGAAGTCCTGGTGAAGCATCTCCATTTAGATTAGGTGATGCTATAATCAAAGTAAATAATATAGAAGTTGATGGATATAGTGATTTTGCTAATACACTAAATGCTTTACCAGAAGAAAAACCAGTGTCTATTTTATTAAATAGAGGTGGTCAACTTTTAACAATGAAAACAACTAAACACATATTAGAAAAAATTAGTTTTAATAACTTACTTTCTGGATTTGCTACTTTGACTTATATCAATCCAGAAACCTCAGAATTTGGTGCCGTAGGTCACCCAATAAGTGTTGGTAATTCAAGAAAAATACCTATAAAATCAGGTTCAATTTCTACAACTAAGCACCTCGACATAGAAAAATCCTATCGAGGTAGTGTTGGATGTATAAATGCAAAAAGAGAAAATATTATTGGTAGTTTTACAGAAAACACTGATTTTGGAATAAGAGGTCAAATTAATAACTTTGATATTTCTAGCTTAAAAAAATATAAGGTAGCTTCACTAAATGAAGTTAAGCTGGGAAAAGCTCAAATAATTTTACAAAACAACTCTAATGAATGTAAAAAATATAATATTGAAATTATAGATATAGAAAACCAAAACCATCCTGAGAGTAAAAGTTTTAAAATTAAAATCACTGACAAAAACCTTTTAGCTCAAACTGGTGGTATTGTACAAGGTATGAGTGGTACTCCAATAGTACAAGATGATAAAATAATAGGAGCAGTTTCTCATGCCATTGAAAATGACCCAGCTGTAGGTTATGGTGTATTTATTAAATGGATGCTTTAGATAATAAATTATATAAGTAATTTGTAACTCTTAAATCATCATTAAATAAATGTTTATAATATATTTGGTCTGAAGACATATTTCTTCACTCTACAGACCAAATATATTAAATATTTTACATACTTTAAAACATAAATTTTTATTACAACTATATTGATTCTTATTTATTACTTATTATTGACATAATTTTTATTTATAAACTATTATTTCAAATTTATTAAAAAATAAATATCATTAATATTATTTGTTAGCATTTTTTCCAGTGTTAGGTAAAACATTGCCAAGGTTCTTTTCAGGTATATTTACATAACTTTCTGGAACATCACCTACTATTATAGTCTCACAGATAGGTATCTGAGCTTTAATTTGTTTTGTTGAAGTTATAAGTGGGATTACTACTTTCACTTGAGTTTGAGCTTCTAAATATATCCTATGTCTTGTTTGATTTATGCCTGAAGACTCAAATTCCGTTTTAAAGTTTACTGATACTGTTCCTATAGGTTCAATAGATACTTCAAGTTTAGGGCCGTATTTAGCTAATATAGGACTTCCTAATGCTGTTCCTATAGGTATGTAAGAATCTGCTGTTTTACCTTTTTTTAATTCATCTTGTATTTCTAAAGCTATTGCAGATGCAATTTCATTCATCATAATAGTATTTGCTTGTATCATAGTTATTTTTCCGTTATTATCAAGCTGTATATCCATTAAATCTTCATAATTTATTTTCCCTTCTACCATTTCAGCAACAGCTTTATTTATAGACCTGTTTGCCAATTCAAGAGCTTTTGTTTCTGCTAAAACTGTAATTGTTGGTCTTAAACTTTTATCTATATATATGAAACTGCCTATAAATACAGACAAGAAAAGAATTAACAAGAAAATAGCTACAATTTTTCTAAATTCATTTTTCTTTTTTCTATCTACTATCCTATTCAAATTTATCCCCTCCTATTTATTTATATGTAACTTTGGCATAATTTTTATAATATTTGTCAAAAATAAATAAATAAAAATATAGACTTATTAATACATTTTGTTTATACATATCTACAATGTACAGAATATTATAGCAAATTCATTTTTTCTATTAATTACAAAATTACTCCTATTTGTGTTATAATATTGCATTAAGTAAGGAGGTTAAAATCTTATGAATAACGATAATGATAAAAATGGAAATAAAATAAGAAGAAAAAATGTTAGTTCATCTAGTAGCTCAAATAAACCAGTTAATAGAAATTCAGCTAACAAAACTCATTCAACTAAAAGCAAGAAGAAATCTAAGAAAAGTGATAAATTTAAAAAACTAAGAGTATTTGGTATAGTATTTTTAGTTTTATTAGTTGTTGGTGCAGCAGGTACTGCTGGATTAGTATTTGCATCATTAAGAGATGTCTCTCCAGTTACAGAAGCTGTTTTAGACAAGCAAACAAACCAGACAACTACAATTAAATACGCTAATGGAAAAACATTATCTACTGCTCCAAGTGTAAATAAAAAGACACCCGTTCCATTAGATAAAATTTCAACTCATCTTCAACATGCAGTAATTGCAATAGAAGATGAACGTTTTTATGAACACAAGGGTGTTGACATTAAAGGTTTATTTAGATCAGTATTAAAAACTCTTACTGGTACTAAGCAAGGTGGTAGTACTATTCCTATGCAGGTATCTAAGATGCTATTGACTACTGAGCAACAAACTCTACCTCGTAAAATAAAAGATATTTATTATGCATATGAGATGAGTAAGACAGTAAGTAAAGACAAAATACTAGAAACTTATTTAAATAACTTCTTCGTTGGAAAGGGTCTTGCAGGAGCTGAGGCTGGTGCACGTGGTTATTTTGATAAGTCTGCATCTGACCTTACTATAGCTGAGTCAGCACTTCTTGCTGGTTCAACTAAAAATCCATCTAGGTTTTCAGCTTACAAAACTTCTAAATTAGATGGAAATGAAACTAAGAGTGACTTAGAGAATAAGTTGTTATTTTTTGTTAATACAACTGATGATGATTTAGATGACCCAACTCAAGTAGACTTTGATATGATTGAGAAATTAAAAACTTGGGAACTTATATCTAGTGATACTTATAGACAGCTAAAAGCAGGTACATTAGTTGTTAGAAAAGCTATAAACAACCCTGAAGCTAAGAAAAGACAAGAAATTGTTCTAAAGAAAATGTTAGACCTAGGATATATAAAACAAAAAGAATATGATGAAGCAATTAATGCTAAGATAGAAATAAAATTACCTAAATCAGCAGATAAAGTTTCTTCATCTGTAGAAGACCTTATTGAAAGTGAAGTTATAAATGCCCTAATGGAACAAGGACATACAAATGATGAAGCTCAAAACTTATTCTACAATGGTGGTCTAATTGTAAATACAACTATAGACCCTAAAATGCAGGATGCTTTGGAAGAAGAATTTGATAAAAATAGCAATTTCCCAGGACATATGGTTGGATCTGATGGAGTTAGCCAACCACAGTCTGCAATGGTAATTTTAGATTACAAAAATGGTGAAATAAGAGCACTAGCTGGAGGCCGAAACATAAGTGGCAGAAAAACTTTAAATCGTGCTACTAGCCCTCATCAGCCAGGTTCTTCTATAAAACCTCTAGCAATTTATACACCAGCTATTGATACTTTAAAGATTACACAATCAACTGCTCTAAATGATGTTAGAGGAGGGTATAAATTTGAAGAAAACACTAAATGGAATCCAAGAACTACCACTAGTGGTCATGGCTCTATGAGTTTACGTAAAGCTCTTGCTAAATCTTCAAATACAATAGCAGTTAAAACTGCTGAGATGCTTGGAGATTCTTATGATGAATGTATAGATATAATGATGGACTACTTAAAGAACTTTGGCATAACAACTGTTAAAAATAGCCAAACAGGAGCAACTGATAGACAGTTCCCAGCATTAACACTTGGTGGTATGGCAAGTGGTATTACTCCACTTCAGATGGCTGCTGCTTATGGTACATTAGCAAATCAAGGAGTTTATGTAGAACCATCTATTTACACTACTATAACTACTTTTGATGGGCAATTATTAGTTAAAAACGCTCCTGAAGAGCATAAAGTTGTAGACCCAGAAGTAGCTTATGTTGTTACAGATATGTTAGAAAGTGTAATTACTGAAGGTACAGGTGGTATTGCATCACTTCCTAAAGGAATGCCTGTTGCAGGTAAAACAGGTACTACAAATAGCGCATATGATGCTTGGTTTGTTGGTTATACACCTTATTATGTAGGAGCAACATACATTGGAGATGATGCTGGTAGAAAAGATGATGCTGGTAACACTATAAAACGTAGAGATGTTCCACATGGAAGTACTAGTACAGCAAAACTTTGGCAAAAAATCATGGCAAAAATACATGCAAATTTAACAGTTACTGAATTTGAAGTTCCTAAAAATGTATATTTTACAAAAATTAATTTAGAAGATGGAGGAAAGCAATCTTCTGGCTCTAAAGCAGCATTTATTGAAGGTACTGCTCCTTCTAGAGTAAGTTCTCAGCCATCTCCTGAAGATACAAAGAAACCAGATAATAATCAACAAGAAGAAGAAAACAATAATAACAACAATAATTCAGGTAATAATGGTGGTGGCTCTACTCCTCCTGATAACGGTGGAAATAGTGGTGGTACTACTACTCCTCCTGACAATGGTGGAAACAGTGGCGGTACTACTAACCCTCCTGACAATGGTGGAAACAGTGGTGGTACTACTAACCCTCCTGACAATGGTGGAAACAGTGGTGGTACTGTCACCCCTCCTGATGGTGGTGGAAATACAACACCATAGTTTAATAAAAGATTACATTTAAATATTAATAAATAATTAAAATTAAAACAAAAATATAAGGAGTTGCCTCAAAGTGATTTTTAGAAATCCTCGATGAGACACTCCTTTTTTAGTAATTATAATTAATGTTGCGATTGTTATAATATTTATATATTACAAACTATATAAACTTTATATTTTTTGCTTATTGTATACCAAAAGTTTGGAATGCGTTTAACTTCCCATATCTTTTGATAAGTATATCCCATTCTTCCTTATCATAAAAATCACACTTATTTACACCAAATAATTTGCCAACTTCAATTGCAAATCTACCAGCTGACTCTAAATCACTAAAATGAGTTGCACCTGTAGCACATCCAGCAACAGGCATTTCTGTAGTAATTGCTACTCCAACTACTGGAGAATTTGTAGCAACTGCTGGCTGTAAAATACTATTCAAGTGATACAGGTCATTTCCATATGGTGTTATATCTTGAATAGATAAAGGAAATACAAATGGAGATTTTCCAGTTACAGTCTGTATAATATCTAAAAGATTATCACTAGTTTTCAATATGTACCCTTCTTTGACAGTTGGCGATATTGCAAATCCTCTAGTATTGATTATTCTATTACCTTTAGTAGTATCGATTGAAAGTATTGCATCACAACTACTGTCAACTTCATTTTCATTCATAGTTGTCATATCTATTGGTGAATCCATAAAAGGTGTAGGATAATGCTCTTTAGTTGGAGCATCTGGACAAATATGAGTAGAAATTATAATATCTCCTTCTAGCACATCTCCTTTTCGTTGCATATCTAAAAGTTTCGCTGCTACTGAAATTGCTACTAATGCTCCATCACCATCTGAAACAAAACCTATTACATCTGGTCTTGCTCCAATACCTCCAAGTCTGCCTAAAATACCTAGAGTAGGGGCATTTCCTCCGTTTAATTTACCATTCTTACCAGCAATTGTAAGCTTAACTAAGTCTGTAGAACCTTTACTTGATGATAGCTTTTTTACTATTATATTTTCTCCACCATAGCTTTGTAAGTATGTCTTCACTTCTTCTCCACTTGCAGTTGATTTGTCTAAAATGTCATAAACCTCTAATACTTGTTTTAATATCATATTTAGTCTCCTTTCTTCATGTATTTTTTTAGTAATACATTATTTACTGTACAAAACATCTACACCACACATTGCTAGTACTTTAATTGCTTTTATAAGTGCTATTTTCCCTTCTTCGCCACCAGCAGCTACAGCAAATTCTTCTGTATGAGTTGCAGTGTTTTCTTTTAATTTTATATATGCTTGTATTGCAGGTATTTCATGAGTTAAATTTCCAGTATCAGTTGAACCAATACCTTGAGTTAAATCTCTTTCAATATAATCTTCACCCAATACTTCAAAATTTTCTCTAACTATATTTACCAATCTTGAATCATTTTTTATCTCTTTATATATCTCATCTAATTGAATTACTTCTACACTAGTTCCTGTAGAAATTGCAGCTCCCTTAGCACAATCTTTAAGCATATCACAAATTTCATTTAGGTATTCTATACTTAATGCTCTTACATTAAATATAGCTATAGATTTTTCAGGAATTATGTTATGTATACTACCTCCATCAGTTATAATTCCATGTACTCTTGCATAATCTTTAAGATGTAATCTCATGCTATTTACACTATTGAATAATGCTATTACTCCACTTAATGCACTTCTTCCTTCCCAAGGATAAGCAGCAGCATGAGAAGCTTTTCCACTAAAATCAAATTTTAAGTTAACTTGAGCAAATGATATATCATCAGGTATTGAAGCATCACATGGATGTAAAATTAATGCAGCATCTACATCTTTAAATACCCCTTCTCTAATCATAGTTATTTTTCCACCTACTCTTTCTTCTGCAGGTGTTCCAAATACTTTTACAGTTCCTTCTATATCATATTTTTTTATAACTTCTTTTAAAATAATACCCGCTCCAACAGAACTTGTACCTATTATATTATGTCCACAAGCATGTCCCATACCTGGAAGTGCATCATATTCAGCTAGAAAAGCTACTGTCTTTCCACCAGTTCCATTTGAGTAGACTGCCTCAAAAGATGTTTCTAATCCTCCTACACCCTTTGTCACATCAAATCCATTTTCTTCTAATAAATTACATAATGCTTTTTGTGATTTAAATTCTTCAAATGCTAATTCTGGATTTTCAAATAAAGATTTGGATACCTTTTCAAATGATGCTTTTTTCTCATCAGATAACAGCTTTATATCTTCTTTGATTTTTAATTTTAATTCTTTCATACTTACTACCTCCTTAAATCATTCCATTTATTTTTAGAACTGTTTGAGATATAAAAGCAGAACCAAAATAAGTAGATGTCATAACTATAAATGATATAACTACTAGCTTCCAACTCAAAGTCTTTAATATGTCTAATTGGTTACCTACAGAAATTCCTGCAAAAGCTAATAATGGTGTTACTGTAGACATAAAATTGATTTTTCCTATATTACTTGCTATAAAATCTCCAACTGGTGATATTGGAAGTGATAATACAAACGCAACTAAAGTCGCCCATGCAAAACCTGGTAAATTTGGTCTCTTAACAAAATTCTTTATTACAATAGCAATTATTACTAATATAAACCCAAATACACTTCCAATCAACAAATCTTTAGCCTGTGTTTTAAGTGCTATAGCCTGTCCAAAGCAAATAATAATATATATGAACATTACTATTTTTATCTGTTCCATAATAGTCTTCAAAGTCTTTTCCATCTATACATCCTCCATTATAAGACATCTCTTGTTTTTCTTTTTTTTCTACTTCTAAACTTCTCAATAATCGGAGCCACTTTACTATAATAATAATTAGCAACTGGTAATGATAAAAATAATTCTATGTATATTCCAGTAACGGCTGTAATCAATCCACTGGTAGCTGAATAAGCTAAAATCTGTTCAGACATATTTGGGACAGTATTCATCAATGATGCTGTTGCAGCCCCCATCATAGAACCACTTCCCATTCCTGATGCCATTGCTAAAGCATATGGATGAAAGCCTATAAGAACACCCAGTGGTGCCAAAAATGAAAATAATAATGTTCCAAAGATACTACCACTTATATAAGTTCCCAATGTTCCTATACCTTCTGGTGAATTTAATCCATACTTATCCCCAATAATTCCTAGTGCTGTGTCACGACATAATGAAAAAGTCCCTCCTAATGCACTTCTTCCAAGACCTAGTGCTACTCCAACAGGTAATGCTATCAACATTGTACCCATATGACCAAACTCTTGTAATAAAAGTGCTGGTCCTGCTTGAAGTAATATACCAACTTTAGGACCTGCATTAATTCCAAACATTATTCCTAATGGATATAGAGTTAAAGATAAAAGATATGGAGATACATTTATTTCATTATCTCCTATAAACTTTTTTAAAGCTGGTATAACCCTTCCTAACAAATGAGGGGAAACAGCCATACCTATAAAGATAGCCCATAGTATACTAAGTAAAGTTATATTAATACCCATAACTTTAAATGAAATAGGCCCAATTAATTCAGCCAATACTGTAATTATGCAGGCTGCTATCAGAGCATTTTTAATTCCTTTCATTTTTATACCTCCTTGCAATTTTTATAATTTTCTTACAATATAAGTATTAGTGATTTAATTATATATTCTCTCATCGATAATGTATAATATAAATGTTTCATTATTTTTATATGCTTTTAGTCATAAAGCAAAAGGAGGATTAAGCATCATGGATTTATTACAATTAAAATATTTTCAAGTTGTAGCTTGTACTGAAAATATGACTAATGCTGCTAAGCAATTACATGTAACACAGTCAGCACTTAGCAAAAGTATAGCTCTACTTGAAATGGATTTAGGTGTAAAATTATTTGACAGGAAAGGAAAATCTATTAAATTAAACTATTGTGGAAATATTTTTCTTAAAAGAGTTGATTCTATACTTAATTTATTAGATACATCAACTAAAGAAATAAAAGATTTAGCTTGTAGTGAATTTGACCAAATCAAATTAATCGTACTTACTGCATCAGGGTTAATTTTAGATGTACTTAGTGAATTTAAAAAATTACATCCAAATATTTCATTCAAATTAATGCAACATATTCCAAAATCAACATTTGACTACGATTTTGATATATGTATTACTTCATATTGCTTTGAATTTAAGTCATCAAATTATGAAGTATTAACTAGTGAAGAAATATTTATAGGTGTACCTTACAGCAATCCACTATCAGAGCTTAATAGTGTGTATTTTAAAGATGTACAAGATGAGAATTTTATATGTTTAGATGAAGGTACAAATTTCAGAAAAATTACAGATAGATTTTGTAACTATGCTGACTTTGAACCTAATGTAGGTTTTGAATGTGATTCTCCTTCAACCGTTTATAATTTGATAAAAGAAGGTCATGGAGTTGGATTTATTCCTGAAAAATCATGGTGTATAGATTATGAATCTTCTATTAAACTATTACCTATTAATGATATAAGATGTGAGCAATTTATTGAGCTATATTGGACAGATAATAAATTTTTAAACAAGTCAACAAGAATGTTTATTGATTTTATAAAAAACTATCTTAATGAAACTACTTAAAAAATAATAAATCTCAATGTTGTACCAAGACTCAAAAGTTAGATTTTATACTGGAATGAACTTTCATTCCAGTATTTTTATTTATTCAAGTTTTTATTGATATTAAATTCTATAATCAACTGGATTACTTTTAGTCTTTTATTCTATTAACGCTGTTTCTTATAATTAGTCTTGGATAAAGTTTTCTTGGGATATGTTCTGTGCTCTTTTTATTTATTGTATTTACTAAACTATCTACTCCATTTTTTATAACTTGCTCTCTTGGGTCATCTATTGTCGATAAGTGTGACCTAAAGTAAGATATTAATTCAATATTATTATATCCTATTACAGATAAGTCTTCTGGTACATTTATACCATAAGTAGTTTTTAATTCTTGTATTATAGAAATAGCTGGTACATCTTGTTGCACAAATATAGCTGAAGCCTTTTTTATTTTATCAATATGATTTCTTAATAGTTCAACTTGAGATTCAAAATCCATTTTAGATTCAATTACATCTGTCTTTAAATTAGCTTCTTCCATAGCATTTAAATACCCTTTTGTTCTATCTTCATGCATTTTTGAACTCTTATCTTCTGAAGTTATTGTTATTATATTTTTATGACCATGGTCGATTAAATGTTTAGTAGCTATATAGCCTCCATATACGTTATCGTCCCAAAAGAAGTTATCTACCTCTCCTACAAAAGATGGCTTAAAATATATGAATACGTGTGGAAAATTATTGTCTTTTAAAAACTCATACTCTTCTTTTTTTATTGATTGAGACACTATTACTAATCCATCAACCATTTGTCCATTAACCATTTTATAGACATTACTATCACCACTAATGTTGTTATTGGGCTGTATTATAAAGTCGTACTTATTAGTCTCAATAGAATTTATAGAACTGTCCATTATATCACTAAAAAATTTTCTAGTGTCTTGATGATTAAAATTATTTGAAAAGATTACCCCTATTCTATTTGTTTCTTTTTTTGCTAGATTTCTCGCATTTACATTAAAATGAAACCCTAGCCTGTTAGCCTCTTCCACTACCTTCTTTTTTGTTTTTTCAGATACATTAGGATTATTGTTTAAACACCTAGAAACAGTTGAATAGCTAATGCCTAGGTTCCTTGCAATATCTTTAATAGTTACCATCTTTATCCCCTACTTCACTTCATTTTATTTTTGCTAATATAATACTACACCATGTTGTAAATAATTGTCAACTTGATTATGTAAACGCTTGTAAGTATAAAAAAATAGGTAGAATCTAAAAAGATATCTACCTACTTTATACAAAAAATTATCATATATTTAAGTGGTTTTATGGTTTTGCTTTTGGTGTAAATACTACCGACATAATATATCCAAAAAATATAGCTGCGGCTATCCCACCAGCTGTAGCAGTTGTTCCACCTAGGAAAATACCTAAAAATCCATCACTTTGTATTGATTTTATTACTCCTTTGGCAAGTGAATATCCAAATCCTATTATAGGAACTGTTGCACCTGCTGCTGCAAACTTAACTAATGGTTCATAAAGTCCTAGAAAAGTTAAAACTACACCAGTTGTTACATATGTCACCATAACATATGGAGTTTGCATTTTAAAGTAGTCCATCATTACTTGAGCTATTAAACATATAATTCCACCTACAATAAATACTCTTACGTATTCCATTAACATATATATCACTTCCTACTCATTTACTATTACTACTGCATGTGCAACACAAGGTATTGTTTGCTTTTGTAGTGTACTTGTTGGTGATAATAGTGCTCCTGTTGATACAAGCATTACTTTGTTAAATTCTTTTTTTCTTAATTTTTCATATATATATCCTGCAAATACTGTAGCTGAACATCCACATCCACTCCCACCACAGTGAACATCTTGCTCTTTAAGGTTAAACATTTCTATACCACAATCAGTATAACACTTTGAAATATCTACACCTTTCTCTTTTAAAAAGTCTTCTGCTATTTGTTTGCCAAGTGTACCTAAATCGCCAGTAGCAATTATGTCAAAGCTATTTGGGTCATCATTAGTATCTTCAAAATAAGAATATATAGTATCTATTGCTGCTGGAGCCATGGCTGGTCCCATATTATTACCATCATCAATACCTTTATCTATTACTTTTCCAACTGTAACATATTTTACTTTAGGACCTTCTCCATTAGGAGCTAATAAAACACTTCCTGCTCCTGTAACTGTCCATTGAGCTGTCATTGGCTTTTGATTTCCTAATTCTAGTGGAAATCTAAATTGTCTTTCTGCTGTACAATAATGGCTTGATGTTCCTGATAGCACTAAATCTGCAAAACCACCATCTACAAGCATAGAACCTATGCAAAGTCCTTCTGCCATTGTAGAACAAGCGCCATATATACCCAAAAATGGAATTGCTAATTCTCTTGCAGCAAAAGATGCTGGTACTATTTGATTGATTAAATCCCCGCCTAGCATATAATTTACATCTGACAGTTTTTTCCCTGCCTTCTGTATGGCTTTCTGAGATGCAGTCTCTACCATTTTACTTTCAGCCAATTCCCAAGTTTTTTCACCATATAAATCATCAGTCATAATCATATCAAAATAATCTTTTAATGGTCCTTCACCTTCTTTAGAACCTACTATAGTACCAGCTGATATTATTGTTGGTTTATTCTCTAGCTTGACTGTTCTTTTTCCAATTCTTTTATTTTTCATATTTTCACACCTTTTTAATTTTGCATTTTAATATTTAATTTTTTAATATTAATTAAAAATATTAATTAAAATCTGCATGATTATTTCCTAACTAACTACTTCCATAACTATTTTTCAGATTTCATATCTTCTTCATAACTAATAAAATTTAAATTAAATAAAAATCCTCTAAAACATCTTAAAAATATAATAAATAATTCCACATAAAATAGAAGAACCTATACCATAAACTAAAACTGGCCCTGCAATTTTAAATAAGTTTGCACCTACACCTAATACATATCCTTCTCTTTTATACTCCATAGCAGGAGATACTATTGAGTTAGCAAAACCTGTTATTGGTATTATAGAACCAGCTCCTGCTCTTTTTCCGATTAGGTCATAAACTCCTAATCCAGTTAGAAATGCCCCTATAAATATCAGTGTTATTGATGTAGCAGAACTAGCACCTAATTTATCAAGACCTCCAACTTTCATGTATAAATCACTTATGGCTTGCCCTATCATACAAATAATTCCACCTACAATAAATGCAAGTGTATAGTTTTTTAAATATGTAGGTTTTGGGCTTATTTGGTCTACATATTTTTTATAATTTTTATCCATACTAAACACCTCTCTAAAGTATTATTTGTTAATTTTAAAAAAATAAACCTATTATTTATTTTAGACACTCAAAGTTTTGTCAAAAAATAAAAAAGATGCCTAATAAAGAAAATAATTTATTTTCTATCATAAAGACACCTTGTTTTTTAATATTTTTTATTTGAACTTATAATTTTTTAATAGTAACTTAAAAACTTAATATAAAAATTCTAAAAAGTTTAATATATCATAAGTATTATCATGATATATATTCTTTTAACTTAGATAATACTTTTTTCTCTATTCTTGATACTTGAACCTGTGATATATTGAGCATTTCTCCTATTTCACTTTGAGTCATATCTTCAAAATATCTGAGAACTATTATTTGACGTTCTCTCTTATCCAGTCTTCCAAGTATATCCTTTAATAATATATTATCTACAACTTTTTCTTCCTCACTTTCTCCTTTCATGCTTATCTTATCAATAAGGCATATTGGAGAACCTTCTTCTTCATGAATAACACCTTGCAAATACTCTACATTAAAATTAGCTTCCATAGCCATTACTAAATCTTCTTTTTCTACATCTAATGCTTGAGCTATTTCTTCTATACTTGGTTCTCTGCCTAGCTTTTTAGTTAAAGCTTCACTTTCCATCTTGGCCTTTACAGCTATTTGCTTCAATGACCTTGATACTTTTATCATACCATCATCTCTTAAGTATCTCTTTATTTCACCTAGAATCATTGGTACTGCATAAGTAGAGAATTTAACATTAAATTTAGGGTCAAATTTATATATTGATTTTATTAAACCTATAGAACCTAATTGAAATAAATCTTCTCTATCATACCCTATATTTAAAAATCTAGATACAACGCTCCTAACTAGACCTAAATTACTTGATATTAATATTTCTTTTGCCTCTTCATCTCCATTTTGAACTTTATCAATAAGTTCTAGAGTCTCTTCATGACTAAGAAGAGGTTTTTTTTCTTCTCTGGCAACAGTTACTTCCATAATAAAACCTCACTTTTGGACTTTATTTAGGCAAATTTATTTTTTTAGTCATTTCAATTCTAGTGCCATTATCTTTTCTAGAACTTACCTCTACATCGTCCATAAAGCTTTTCATAACTGTGAATCCCATTCCTGATCTATCAAGTTCTGGTTTTGATGTATAAAGTGGTTCCATTGCCTTCTCCACATTTTCTATTCCATACCCTTCATCTTCAACTACGATTTTTATAGTATTTCCCTCTATCTCACATTTCAAAAAAACAAACTTAGAACTGTCTTCTTCATATCCATGTATTATAGCATTTGTAACAGCCTCAGAGACAGCAGTCTTTATATCAACTAATTCATCTACTGTTGGGTCTAATTTTGCTGCAAATGATGCTACTATAACTCTTGCTAAACTTTCATTTTCTGATAGTGCCGAAAATTTAACTTCCATAATATTATTCATCACATACTCCTCCCTACAAAGAACTTAGAGCTTCTTCATACGTATCATAAATGCCAATAATTTTATTTAACCCAGATAAATCAAAAATTTTCTTAACTCGTGAACTTATATTAATTACTGAAACTCGTCCCCCTTCATTAGAAATTTTTTTATATCTACCTATGATGACACCTATACCTGAAGAATCCATAAAATTAATATTTCCAAAATCAAATACAACATTTTTTACTTGATTAACACTTAATAAGTTATCTATTTCTTCCCTTATTTCATTAGCTACATGGTGGTCTAGTTCTGAGCACATAAATTCTATGTATAGATTCTTATGTTCTAAGGAATATTTTACCATCAAAATCCCTCCTTCAATAGTTTTGTAAAAATAGTAACTTTTAATCAATTCTATAATCGCATTTCTATTCCTTCAATGAAATTTAACTAGTTTTGTCGTATTATTTCTACCATCGTTTCATTATATGTTACTTGACCACCAATATCAGATATACCAGTATCTGTTAAACTATTAGGATTGCCATGTTTCTTCCACCATCCAACATACATTTTTACTATATAATCACTTACTCCACTATCTATATTTATCTGTACATCTATTTTTGTTTTTTTTGACTTTAAAGTTACAATATCCTTATTGTTAACACCTATTTTTCTAGCCATAATTTGATTTATATACGCTTGAGCTATAGATGTCTTATCCATAAAGTGTTGACTAAACAAAGTATCTGCATGGTGATTAGTTAGCAGTCTAAAAATATTTTTCCTATTTTCATCTTCAAAGTTTCTAGTTTTATTACTTATATACACTGGAATTGGACTAATTCCTAAATCTCTTATCCTTTCTGAATAAAGTTCATATTTTCCAGATGGAGTTTCGAACTTCTTATCTTCCCAAGCAATAGGATTATGTATAGTAAAATAACTATTTTTAAGTTTCTCTATATCTAGACTTTTCTCAAAACGTTTAAGCGGCTCAATTACTTTTTCTAAGTATTCTTTTTTTGTTACAAAAGGATAACCTTCTAGTTTCATCTTTTTAGCTAACTCCATAAAAAAATAATACTCATCCATCAATTCATGCTTTGGTGTTACTGCTCTTTCATTGTATGTTATATATGGATTGGTCATTGAACTATAAATTATATCTTCACTTTCAAGCGTATTTGTACAAGGTATAAATAAGTCACATAAAGTAGCTGTGTCAGTCATAAACATATCAAAGCATACTTTAAATTCAATCTTTGAAAAAACTCTTTCTAACTCTACTAAATCTGGCAATTGATTTAACATATTACTTTTAGTTATTACTGCCATCTTTATAGGAATATTTCCTTTTAGTGATTTACTTGACATCTTATCAAACTTGTTCAATGTATTATTAACTTCATCTGATATACTGTCTTTTAAGGATTCTTCTATAAACTTGCTAATATTACTTACATAAAACTCCCTATCTTCGCCATATGATTGGCTATTATAAGGGTCAGCATCTATCACATTTGGATAAACCTTATTAGCATAATTCACTCCACCACCACTAAATCCTATTTGACCTGTTATAGCTCCTAATGCATCTATCGCTCTTATTGTATTTCCTCCATTTTTATACTTTTGAAGACCATAACCTACATTTATACTTGAATATTTATTAGCATATAAATCAACTAACGCACTTATATCCTTTTCTTTAACACCACATTCATCACATAAAAAGTTTAAATCTAGTGAATCCAAATATTTTTTATATTCCTCAAAACCAACAACATACGAATTTATATATTCTTCGTCCTGCAAGTTATCTTCTATTATAATTTTTGCCATAGCCATAGCTAATGCTCCATCTGTTCCAGGGTTCACTTGTATGTACTTATCTGCCATTTGAGCAGTCTTTGTATATATAGGGTCAATGACTACTATTTTTATCCCTTTTTCTTTGGCTTTTTTAATTATTTGCATAGTATGAATGGTAGTATATGCTGGATTTTTTCCCCATATAAATATACTCTTGCTGTTTAGCATATCTTCTATAGCATGTCCCTTAGCTACTCCAAAGTCATACTTTTGGGCATGCATTCCTGCACTCCAACATGGCCCACCCTTATGCCTACTAACTCCTCCATAAAAATTAAAAAATACATCTCCTATATATTTTAATATAGACCCACTTCCATATTGGTCATAGTGCATAATAGACTTTGATGTATAATGTTCTTTATAAAATAGGAGTTTATCTGCCATTATCTCTAATGCTTCATCAAAAGAAATCTTTTTCCATATACCATCTACCTTTAACATTGGAGTCTCTATCCTATCTTTATGATTTAATCTATCTAAATGAGCAAACCCCTTTTTACATATAAATCCTTTTGTATAAGGATGATTTCTATCTCCTTCAATTTTTATCACATTATTTCCTTTAGTATAAACATTAAATTTACAACAATCATGGCAATCTAGTGTACATCCATGACTTAATTTCTTTATTGTATCCATAAAATATCTTTATCTCCTTATAAAAGTTACATATTCACTATATTTTCATTAAATTTCATATACTTAAAATACTCTGTTTAAGACATAAGTATATTTTATCAAAATAAATTTAAAAATACCTTATAAATATGATATTCATATAAAATTACTTTTAAGCAAATTAAATTGAGAAAGTACAATATTAAATTCACATATACTATTTAATATTAAAATAGAACTTAGACTGCCTTATATATTTGCTTACTATATTTCTTACTTAATAAAAAACCTCTTAATTACTTTATCTTAAAGATACAGTAATTGAGAGGTTTTACTAAGTTTAAAAATTAATTTTAAATTCTTAGACATTTTTCATTTTCTCTTTTGTATCATATTAAAAGTTAACTTGATGAGTTAAATTGACGTTTATCTACAACCATAACAGGACAATACTTTTATTCCCTATCGTATTATGCTATCATTAGAATTACAAGAAAATGAGGAAAAAGGATATACAGCTATTGAGCTATGTGCTGGTTTCGGCAATGAGGGTATTTATAGAATTAAAAAGGCTGTTGGACCTAAGGTTGCTGTGGGTGCAGTTAAATTTGATTTTCATCCAGCCTTTGGCTTTAAGAGTGGCGATGAAATATTCTAGTAAGTGGTGTTTTTCTCTATACATGTGCCTATCATAAAGTGATAAATCAATCTCTTACTTCCATTATCAAATGAAAATCATATATTAATTTTTATTTGATTATTTATTTTCTAATATATTTTTTATACTTATGTAAATAAAGCACAAACAAAATTTAAAATGTCTTTAATAATACTATTATATAAAACAATAAAAGCCTTATGTTGTTGACTCTTACAGATTATTTATCATCTGTTTTGAAAACACATTAGGCTTTTTAAATATTCAATATACTATTTTATATATCTTTCGATTATATTTTTATATACTATATATTATTTTTTCTTTTTATTGGCTTTTTCTATATTAATTTTGTTACCTTTTATCTTAATATCTTTCATTTTTTCAATTACTGTTTTTGCATCTTTTTTAGGTATTTCAACAAAAGTATACTTATCATATATATCTATAGTTCCTACCATTTTACCTGGTATTCCAACTTCTCCAGCTATAGCACCAACGATATCTTTAGCTTGTATTCTTTGATTTCTACCAATATTGATAAACAATCTAATCATACCATCTTTAGCTCCAGTAGCACCTTTTCTATCTCCACGTTCTCTTCTAGGTTTTTCTTCTATTATTTCTTCTTTCATTTCTTCCCCTAGAGATAACTTAACAAGTGCAGCAGCAATATCAACCATTGCATAATCTTCATCATTACAGAAACTTTCTAACCATTGTAATTGTTTAGTTAAATGACCTTCTTCTATAGTTTGTTTAACTTGTGCAAAGAAAGAGCCTACTTTTTTCTCTTCAACATCAGTTATTGTTGGTATATTATGCTTGATTAATTTAGATTTAGTATATCTTTCTATATCTTTCATCTTTCTCATTTCTTTTCCAAATACAAAAGTAAATGACATACCTTCTCTACCAGCACGACCAGTTCTACCAATTCTATGAACATAGTACTCTTCATCTTGTGGTAAATCATAGTTAAATACACATTCAACATCATCAACATCTATACCTCTAGCCGCAACATCAGTAGCAACAAGTATATCTATTGTACCATTTCTAAACTTATCCATTACTATATCTCTTTGTGTTTGTTTTAAGTCACCATGTAATGCATCTGCAAAATATCCTCTTGCTTGTAAATCTCCTACTAACTCATCTGCTTTTCTTTTAGTATTACAGAAAACAACAGATAATTTAGGGTCATACACATCAACTAATCTACATAATACTTCCAATTTATTTGATGATCTAGTTTCTATATAATATTGTTTTGTATTTGAAACTGTAAGTTCTTTTCTAACAACTTTTATATGTTCTGGGTCTTTTTGATATCTCTTAGTTAAATCTAAAATTCCTCTTGGCATAGTTGCTGAAAAGAAAGTTGTTTGTCTTTCTTCAGGAATCTTACTTAAAATCATTTCTATGTCTTCTCTAAATCCCATATCTAGCATTTCATCTGCTTCATCTAGTATAATCATTTTTACATTATCCATCTTTAATGTTTTACGATTAATATGGTCTATTGTACGTCCAGGTGTACCTATTACAACTTGCACACCACTCTTTAGAGATTTTATTTGTCTATCTATTGGTTGACCACCATATATAGGTAATGTCTTTATTCCGTGCGAGTATTTAGCTAGTTTTCTTATTTCTGTAGATACTTGTATTGCAAGCTCTCTTGTTGGGCAAAGTACTACAGCTTGTAAACTTCTATTATTTGGGTCTATTGTTTCTAGTATAGGTATACTAAAAGCTGCTGTTTTCCCCGTACCAGTTTGTGCTTGTCCTATAACGTCTTTACCTGACAAAATTGCAGGTATAGACTGTGCTTGTATAGGAGATGGCTCTTCAAACCCCATTTCAGCTATAGCTTTTTTTATTCCCTCACTTATTGGTAAATCTTCAAACTTTGTTATATTCATATATTATTCCTCTCCGTTATCAATTAATCTTAACCTATCCATTATATACTTTTTTAGGATATTCTGCAATTAATATTTTTAACAGTATGATTAAATAATATACATAAAATACAAAATTGATATATATATAAAATATGTAAATAACATTAATACACCTTGTAGTCTACTAAGTCTATTTGATTTAAGAGTTGGTACTATTACTAATAACAATAATAATATCATGAATGGTATATCAAGTTTTCTATTTTGAGATAATATTGGTATGTCATTTGGTATTGCTGATACAGCTATTACTGATACTATATTCAATATATTTGCACCTAGAATATTTCCTACAGATATTTCATGATGATTTTTTCTTATGGCAGTAATTGAAGACACTATCTCTGGTAAAGAAGTTCCAAGTGCTATTATAGTCAAACTCACTATACCTTGAGGTATATTAAGAAAACTAGCTATTCTTACACCACTCTCTATAAGAATTTGAGAACCTATTATCATCATTATTAAGCCTGTAGTAAAAAGTATTAGTATTTTTATAATTTCTGCTATAGAAAAACCTCTGTACTGTTTACTCTTCTTTATAGGTATTTCTTTAATAGTATCTTTTTGAATACCTCTATTTTTAGTATTCGATTTTCCTACAACACTCTTATAGTTATTAACCATATAAAAAATCAATATTATTATAAGTAATAATGAATCTCCTCTTGTTATAACTCCATCTAACCCCAATAAAATTAAAACTATAACAGATACTATTAGTAGTAAAGACTTAGAAAAAAACATTTTTTTATCTACATTAAATGGACTTAGAAAAACAACTAAACCTAATGCTAACCCTGTATTACATATTATAGAACCAATTGCATTTCCTAAACTCATTGTAGTGTGACCATCAATAGAAGCAAGTAATGACACTGTAAATTCAGGCAATGTTGTTGCAAAACTAACAATAGTTGCTCCAAGTATAATTTCTGAAATATTCGTTTTTCTACCTATCTCTACAGTACAATTTATAAAGATATCTGCGCCTTTAGTAATTAATAGGAAACCTACTAAAAATAATATCACTGTGATAAACAATATATCACCTCCCCCTATTAAATAAATATTCAAGTTATCAAGATGTATGCTTTTTCTTTTTTGTACTGAGATTTATTTATTTCTAATTTATAATTTTTTCAAATATTACCTTATTATTTTAGATATTTATTTGTTTCATTTTATTAATATATGGGTATAATTTCATCACATTACTAACATATAATTTGTTTTATACTTTAAAACGACATTTTTTTATTTTTCTTGTATACAGAATACGCATAATATGTTATTATTATATTAGAAAATATATTTTTAAAAAAATATATAAAACAAATTAAGTATATAAAAATTAATTTTAACAACATTATTTATCATTTAAATCTAAGGAGGAAATACTTAATGAATGCATGGCAAGGATTTAAAACAGGAAGATGGACTAAAGAAGTAAATGTCAGAGAGTTTATACAATTAAACTATTCTCCATATGAAGGAAATGACTCTTTCTTAGCTGGTGCTACTGAAAACACTAAAAAACTATGGGACAAAGCAATGGTCTTATTTAAAAAAGAAAGAGAAAATGGTGGTACTTTAGATGTAGATACAAAAACTATTTCTGGAATAGCTGCATATGCTCCAGGATATTTAGATAAAGTATTAGAAACAATAGTTGGATTACAAACGGATGCCCCTTTAAAAAGAGCGGTTATGCCATATGGTGGTATAAAAATGGTTGAAAATTCATGTGATGCTTTTGGATATGAATTAGACCCTGAAATAAAAGAAATATTTACTAAATATAGAAAAACACATAACCAAGGAGTCTTTGATGCATATACTCCAGAAATGAGAGCTGCTAGAAAATCTGGTATAATAACAGGTCTTCCAGATGCTTATGGTAGAGGTAGAATAATAGGTGACTATAGAAGAGTTGCTTTATATGGTGTTGATGCCTTAATAGAAGATAAAATTGAACAAAAGAAATCGTTAGAAGTTTCTTGCATGGATGAAGAAGTTATAAGACTAAGAGAAGAAATAACTGAACAAATATCAGCTTTAAATGAGCTTAAAAAGATGGCTGAATCTTATGGCTTTGATATATCAAAACCAGCAACTAACTCAAAAGAAGCTGTACAATGGTTATACTTTGGTTATTTAGCTGCTGTTAAAGACCAAAATGGTGCTGCAATGTCTTTAGGTAGAACATCTACTTTCCTAGATATATACTTTGAAAGAGATTTAAAGGCTGGAACAGTGACAGAAGAAGAATTACAAGAATATATGGACCATTTTGTTATGAAATTAAGAATGGTTAAATTCTTAAGAACTCCTGATTACAACAATTTATTCTCTGGAGACCCAACTTGGGTAACTGAGTGTATAGGAGGTATGGGAGTAGATGGTAGAACATTAGTTACTAAAAACTCATTTAGAATGTTAAATACTCTATATACATTAGGACCATCACCAGAACCAAACTTAACAGTTTTATGGTCAACTAGATTACCTCAAGGATTCAAAGATTTCTGTTCTAAGGTATCTATAGATACAAGTTCAGTTCAATATGAAAATGATGATTTAATGAGACCATACTGGGGAGACGATTACGGTATAGCTTGTTGTGTATCTGCAATGAAAATAGGTAAACAAATGCAGTTCTTCGGAGCTAGAGTTAACTTAGCAAAAACTTTATTATATGCTATAAATGGTGGTATTGATGAAAAATCTGGTGCTCAAGTTGGACCAAGATTTGAGCCTATAACTTCTGAGTATTTAGACTTTGATGAAGTTATGAGTAAATTTGAACCATTTACTGATTGGTTAGCAAACTTATATGTAAATACTTTAAATGTAATACATTATATGCATGATAAATACTCTTATGAAGCATTAGAGATGGCATTACATGATAGAGATATATTTAGAACTATGGCTTGTGGTATGGCTGGATTATCAGTTTGTGCGGATTCATTATCTGCTATAAAACATGCTAAAGTTAAGACTATCAGAAATGAACAAGGAATAGCTGTTGATTTCGAAATAGAAGGAGATTATCCAAAATACGGAAACAACGATGATAGAGTTGATAGTATAGCTGTAGAGCTAGTTGAAAGCTTCATGAATAAGATAAGAAAAAATAAAACTTATAGAAATTCTTATCCTACTCAATCTATACTTACAATAACTTCAAATGTTGTTTATGGTAAGAAAACTGGTAATACACCAGATGGTAGAAGAGCTGGTGCTCCATTTGCTCCTGGTGCAAACCCAATGCATGGTAGAGATACTAATGGTGCTTTAGCTTCATTATCTTCAGTTGCTAAATTACCATATGAGCATGCTCAAGATGGTATATCTAATACTTTCTCTATAGTACCTGGTGCTTTAGGAAAAGATATGGATGAAAGAATAAATAATCTTTCTGCAATGATGGATGGTTACTTCGCTCAAAATGCTCATCACTTAAATGTTAATGTATTTGATAGAGCTACTTTAGAAGATGCTATGGAACATCCAGAAGAATATCCACAATTAACTATAAGAGTTTCTGGATATGCAGTTAACTTCATAAAATTAACTAAAGAACAACAATTAGATGTTATAAACAGAACATTCCACGGTAAAATGGCTTAGTCTTTAAATTTTTATACTTTAGCTAAGATTACTACTGTGTAGAAAATAAAAATAAATGGCTATCTTATACTTGAATTATTTCTGGTATAAGATGGCCTTTTTTAGAGAAATATTATAACTATTAATAAAGTTATCAAAATATATTGTGAGGTGAACTCTATGATTAAGGGAAAAGTACACTCTATAGAAACATTTGGTACTGTAGATGGTCCAGGAATAAGATACATACTATTCTTTCAAGGATGTCCTCTTAGATGCAAATACTGTCATAATAGAGATACATGGGATACCAAATCTGGAAAAGAATATACAGTTGATGAAATAATAACTGATGCTCTTAAGTATACTTCTTTTATGAAGTTTTCTGGTGGAGGTATTACTGCTTCTGGTGGCGAGTCTACTCTTCAACCAGAGTTTTTAAGTGAGCTATTTAAAAAAGCTAAAGAAAATAACATACACACTTGTCTAGATACATCTGGATTTGTAGATATAGAAACTATAGACTCAGTTTTAGATAATACTGACTTAGTTTTGCTTGATTTAAAACATATGGTTGAAGAAAAATCTATTGATTTGACTGGTGTGGGTATGGATAAAGCTTTAAAACTTGCTAAACACTTAGAATCAAGAAATATTCCAGTATGGATAAGACATGTTTTAGTTCCTGGAATTACTGATGATATAGACAACTTAGAAAAATTAGGTAAATTCGTTGCTACATTAAAAAATGTAGAGAGATTCGAATTACTGCCATATCATTCTATGGGAATACACAAATGGGAAAATCTAGGTATTGATTATGAATTAAAAGATGTTCCTGATGCTACCAAAGAAGATATTAAAAAAGCTAGTGAAATAATCTCTAAGTTTGGAGCAAAAGTGTATAATAGCTAATACTACTTGAGATTAATAGTTATCACAATAAAATAAGGTAAAATATAAGATTTAAAAAACCTTATATTTTACCTTATTTTTAGTATACTTTATCTACACTCATCAATTTGATAATTGAAGTCTATAAAACTCAGATGCACTTACAGGTCTACCAAATAAAAAACCTTGAATAATATCTACACCTAAACTCTTCACTATATTGTATTCTTCATAGGACTCAATACCTTCAACACAAACTTTTAAGTTGATAATATGAGCTAATTTAATAATATATTCTAGGAAGGTATGTTCATAACTATTATATTTAATATTCTTAACAAAACTTCTTTCAATCTTTATTATATTAACAGATAACTCTTTAAGATAATTTAAAGATGAATATCCAGTACCAAAATCATCAATTGCAATATGTACTCCAATACTTTTTAAACTAATAAACTTATCATTCAATAAATTTATATCTGGTACCCAACAATTCTCTGTTAATTCTAAAATTAAAAATTCAGGTTTTAATTGATATTCTATCAAACATTCTATTATAAAATCTCTAAAAAAATCTTCCTTTAGTTGAATATATGATACATTTACAGATATCTTGAAATCTTGATTTACTTTATGCCATTCTTTACACTGTTTTACAGCCTTTTTTATAATCCACTTTCCTACTGGTATAATTAGATTACTTTGTTCTAGTATTGGTATAAATTCAACAGGAGATACTTCTCCATAAGTATTTGAATGCCATCTCAAAAGTGCCTTTGCTCCTATGACATTTTTGTTAAATGCATCTACCTGTGGCTGGAAAAATAATTCAAGGTCATTAAAATCATTTTCAACACACTCTCTCAACTTCTGTTGCATTGAAATTACTTTTAACTTATTTTCATAGAGTTCTTTTGAAAAAAACTTCATTCTATTTTTACCACCAATTTTTGCGATATCTAACGCAATATCAGCATGTTTAAATAAGTCCAAATAATTATCTCCATCTTCTGGATACATAGCAACCCCCGCAGTTATTGTACAATAATATTTATTTGATTCGATTTCATGCTGAGTATTTGTATACAATTGTATTTTTTCATATAAATTTTCTATAGTTTCTTTATTGCACATAGGGTAAAAAAATGCAAATTCGTCTCCATCTAATCTGTACAATCTAACATCCTTAGGTAAATATTCTAAAACTTCTGTAGCAATTGCACGCAAAACCTTGTCACCATAAGAGTGTCCATATTTCTCATTTATATTTTTAAAATTATCAATATCCATGATAAACATAGCTCCACTTGTATAGATTTTCTCTTTTGTAATACAATTCATTCTGTATTCAAATTGTTCTCTATTCCATGTCCCTGTGATAGAATCAAATTTATTCTTTTCGCCTATATTCTTTATCCTACCAACCATAATTATAGTTTTTTTATCATCTGATACATAAGCTTTACCTCTACAAGAAACCCATACTATCTCTTCATGCTTGTTTATTAATCTATACTCTAAATTGTGTTCATCCTTTTCTCCATTTAGCAAGACTTGTATATCGTCTTTCCACACTTGAACATCATCTGGATAAATAATTTTGCTCCAACAATTGACTAAATCATATTCTATATCTTTACTTAGATTAAATTCATCAAAAACAGTTGAGGATATTTTAAAATTATTCTTATTTATATCCCAAAAAAAAATATAATCTTCTGTATTTTGAGATAAAAGTTCAAAGAAAATTTCTACCTGATTTAAATCTAAAGAGTTTAGTTCTTCTCTCATCTTTTCCCCCTACAATATAAGTAATATAGTAAGATTATAACCCTACTTATAATAAAAATAAAAGTAGGGTTATAATTTATTACTATTGGTGTAGTTTAATCAACAAAATGTTCTTATTTAGATTATACTATTTTACTAATTTTTTTATTTCATTAAATGCATCCTCATTTCCATTTCCTCCTACCTTAGTTATCTTGTCAAATTTCTTACTTTTAACTAAAGTTTTTTGAGACTCATCAAGTGATTTTTCTACAATCATTACTGGCGATTTATTTTTACCTGCTAAAACACCTACTGTTAAAGCATCTATTAAATCATTTTCTCTTAGCATCCCATTTTTTGTTACATAAAGATTTCTTAATTCTTTATCCTTATAAAACTCTTCTATTACTTTTGAATTTGTTTTATTTCTATCTTCTCCACCTATTCTCTTTGGATTTGGAAATTGTTTTTCTATAGATTTTGGCAAAGAAGTTTCTCCTCCTATAATATAAGATTTTGATATTTCTTCTTCATCTATAAATTTTTTAATAGATATCATCTCATTTTTTACATTTGTAAGAATTATTGGAGTTTTATTTTGTGCTGAAATACCACCAACACTTATTGCATCTGCTAATCCATCGTGTCCATTGACTACAGATACTTTTTCTACATCTACTATTTTATCTATTTCTTTAGCAAGTCTTAGAGAAGTTGAATATCTATCCACTCCACCTATTCTTATAATAGTAAAACCTTTTAATTTTAATTCTTTTTCTAAATCAGAACTTAAGGTATTTTCTCCACCTATTATATAAATATTTTTTGCTTTTAATCTTTTTATCTCTGCTTCTGTACTTGTACTTAATTTATCTTTTTCAGTTAATAAAATAGGTGCATTTTTAGTAGATGAAAATGGAGTTGCTGATAGGGCATCTGGTATTGATGTACTATTTACTAGTATCACATTTTCAGCTGATTCAAAACCTCTTTTACTTATTTTTATAGCAGTTTCATATCTATCATCACCTGTCAAATTTTCTTCTGATGGGCTAGTTGTATTAGTAGATGAGCCTCCACTACTTCCACCACTGTTTCCACCTGAATTATCAGATATCTTTTCCCATTGAGCATAAAGTGTTATATTATCATCAACATTAATTATCTCACTTCCATCACCTTTATATGGAGTTCCACTACCATCTGGTTTTGTATTCCATCCAATAAATTTGTATCCTTCTTTTGTAAGATTTCCTGTATTCGCTTTTACACTTGTATTTGCATTTCCATCATGCAGTTCATCTTCAGGCACATCTCCTTGTCCACCATTATTTTCATATTTAACTCTGTATTTATCTGTCCAAAATGCATAAAGGGTTGTATTTATATCCTTTATGTTAAACTTTTCTCCTGATTTATATCTACTGCCTGTATCATCTGCTTTTGTACTCCAATAAAAATTTCCTCCTATACCAGAGGGTGCTACTAAACCATTATCACCAAGTACAGTAACTTCATCTCCTTTTCCATATACATTATTATCTATTGGAGCTGTACCTGTACTTCCATTTTTATCATATGTTATTCTACATTCCTCTTTCCATTGTGCAAATAAAGTTGTATTTTTCGTAAGGTTAAACTTATCACCATCTCTGTATGAAGTCCCTTCACCATTATTTTTTGTATTCCATCCCATAAACATTGATCCAACTTTAGATGGTATCTGGCTTGTAACAGTTACTTCAGCGCCTTTTTTATGTTTTTCTTCTGATATACTTCCTGCGCCTCCATTTAAGTTATAATCTAATTTATATCCCCATTGTGCATATATTGTATCTCCTGAGATATTTGGCGGAATAGCGTCTCCTTCTTTAAAAGATGTACCACTTCCATCTTCTTCTGTATTCCACCCTATGAATTCTTCATCACCATTGATAAGTCCACCTGACCCTGGGAATTTGTCAGCCTCTCCTGGTTTTGGCAAATCTGGAAGTGTACCTGTTCCTCCATTACCATCCAGTTGCAAATCATACTCCCATTGTGCATAAAGGTCTATGTTAAAATTGTCATAATCGTTTAATAATACCTCAAAACTTGAGTCTAAATTATAAGATTTTCCTGTACCATCAGCTTTTGTATTCCATTTTGTAAGTTTATAATTTGTTTTTTTAAGGTTACCTTCATTTCCTTTAATTTGCAAATTATCATTCTGATGATACTTATTTGAATCTGATGGAACATTACCTGAAGTATTTCCATTTCCGTTATATCTTACTTGTAAAAAGTCTGGAATCCAAATGGCGTAAAGTGTTATATCTCTGTCTATACCTGTTGCTACTATATTTTCTCCACCTGCATATGGTTGAGTACCACTTTCCAAATGGTCCCTTGAGACACTCCAAGCATCAGTATGATAGTTTCCTCTTGTAAGGTTACTACTTAGTGCTAAATAAGAATCAAAATCATCAAGGTCATATACTTTTGGACCTGTTATTACTGGTCCAGGAATAAGCGTTCCTCCACTAAGTATAGCTTCATTTATCGTTCCTCCAGTAGCCCCATTATCATCATAAGTTATTGTAATATTATTAACTCTCCTTAAGTTTTTATCTTGAATCTGCTTATTAAATATCTTATTTAAATCATACTCAGCAAAAACATTTGAATAATTTAAAGGAATTATAGCAAATGTAAGTATACATATAGTTAACTTTTTTAACTTTTGGTTCATCAAATCCCTCCTCTTCATATACAAATTGATTTTATTTTTTCATTTTGTAAAACAGAGAAATACTGATAAAATCTATATCAGTATTTCTTATAACTACTAGAATCTTATTCTTATATAAATATTAAATAAGATTTTAGATTATAAATTGCAATAATAAACAACTTACAGTACTAATTTTTTTGCCACACTGCATATAATATGATATTTCTCTCTTCCATAGTGATTGTTCCTGATACTATTGTTGATGGGTCATTTTTAACTGTACTCCATCCTACAAATGTATAAGTATCGGCATCAAGACCATTAACATTTCCTAAAACAGTCACAGTATCTCCTTTTTTATATTCCGTTGTATCAACAGGTGCTGAACCAGAAACAGTTACTCCTGAAGGGAAGTTTGAACTATAAACCACCCTATAAGTTTTTTCGGCTACAGTAAAGTAAATTGTATTTGGAGTAATTCCAGAAGAATTAAGTATAACTGTTTGAGACTGACTTGCTGGGTCTAATTTATATCCAGCAGGAACCTTTGTAGAATCTGGAGTTATTGTATGGTTTCCAAGTACAGCATTAACAACCTCTGTGTATGTATCTCCAACTATATTACCATCTTTATCTTTAAAACCAATTGTTAAAGTACGTTCTGCTTCTGAGGGCATCTTACTTACTGTAAAGTAAACTCTATCTGGTACAAGACCACTTGTACTAAGATTTACCATTTCAAATTGATTATCTGGATTAAGTACATATCCATTTGGTACCTTTGTAGAGTCAGATTCCACTCTATGATTTCCATATTCAGCTGGTAGTGTAACTGTATATGGGTCTCCAATTATTGCTCCACTATCTTTATCTTTAAAGTTAACTGTAACTATACGATTTACAAGTGGAATATCAGGACTTACTGTAAAATAAACAATACTCTTGTCAAGACCTGTTGGTTGTAAATTAACAGTCTGAGTTTGATTAGAAGGATCAAGCTTATAACCATTAGGAACTTTTGATGTGTTTGGTGTTACATCATGTGAGCCTAGTATATCTGGAATTTCTTCTATATAAGTACTTCCAACATTATTTCCATCTTTATCTTTAAATCCAACTATAAGAACACGATCTTCTTCTGGAACTCCTGCATTATCAGGAATAACTGTAAAATCAACTACATTTGGATTAACTCCATTTTGAACAAGATTTACTACTTTAGATTGACTTGCCGGATCTAATTTATATCCAGCAGGAATTTGTGTAGTATCAGGTGTAACAGTGCTATTTCCATACTTAGCTGGAACTTGAGTTGTATATGACCCAACTATAGCTCCTGTTTCTTTATTTTTATAATTTACCTTAATAGAAAGTTTTGCATTTGAAATCTCAGTAGATGCATATGATGTTCTTGTAGCGTTTCCATTACCTGTATTAGGTGATGTATAGCTCCAACTTACTCCAGACATGTCTCGATTTGTAACAAAAGAATAAATTCCTGTCATTTGACTTCCTGTTATCCCTGCAGATGGTATGCCATTAGGAAATCCATAGCTTGTTCCATAAATAGTTGAAACTTTTTCCCCATTAACTTGTAATACCCACCCTTCTTGAGAACCTCCTTTTGGGTCAGTCCCCCATACATATTTTACATTTAATGAGTTACCACCACATGGGACAAATAATGAGAAAAATGTTACATATCCATTTCCCATATTTGCACGAAAATCTACTTGATATCTTCCATTAATATCATATCTTCGCTCTGTATTTTGTAGTACTTCATTATTAACTTTATCTGGTAAAGTTTGTCCATATGATGGTACTCCTACACCAACAACTAAAGCTAAGGTTGCCAAAAAAGATGTTAGTTTACTCAATCTGTGTTTCATTAAAAATCCCCCTCCAATATTTTTTATTTCAAACAGATTTTTCATACTTTATTTTGCATAGTCTTTATCAAAACTATTTATTTAAAGTCTAATTAATCTATTATGAAGTCTATCTTAAAAGTGAAGTTTTTATAGTTTATTTAATTTTCACTTGAAATCCTTTTTATTAAATAAAAAATATATTTAATTTTTACACAAAGATATTAATGCTCTATAGACTAGACATTTTAATTTTATTTTTGTAGAATTAAACAACCTAAAAAACAATAAAGTAAGATATTTTATATATTTATATTACTTAAAGTAATTAACTTTAATTGTTTTCAATTTCATAAAAATTAGTTGTGATATAAGTATGATATGTGTTTAGAGTATCAATAATTTTTTAATTAAAATAATTATTTCAATTAAAATAATTATTTTAATTATGGTTATTATAGTTTCCGTTTGTTATAAAAAAGTCACTATTTATATGATTAATAGTTTTTTTTACATTTATATACATTTTTTTTAAAAAATTATATATATATGCTATTAAAATTATAATTATTTCTTTAATTTGTAAACAGTCGTTCTGTACTTTTACTGATAATCAATTATTAGAAGTGGCAAAAAATTTTGAATGGCTTTGATATACATTTTTTATAATATTCTTATAGTTTTTTTTACATAAAAAAAAACCCTTTTATAACTAAGGGTCACTTTTTCCTTTATTTTACATTTATTGTATCATGATTTTTTATTTATTTCAATCTTATACCACTTTTTTCCAAAATATTATTATTATTTTTTTATCTTTTTCGACTTTATATTCTTTATACATAATACTTAAATTAATTAAACTCATTTTATTATTCTATAAATATAAAATAATAGAAGACAAGATTAAAACAAATAATTTTTTATTTTTAATCTTGTCCCTTCTATTTTAAATTACATAAAACTTTATAACTGTATCTCATAATCCAAATAAAAATGTATCTATCTAAATAGTAGTATCAATTCTTCTATAAGGTTTGTTTTCTAAATTAGCAGTTTCTGTATATATTTTGTTTTCTTTTTTAACATTTTCCTCTTTAATATTTTCAGTACTATTTAAAACAGAATTTTTATACTTATCAACTGAATCATTTGATATAATTATATATTCTTCAGTAATAACATCAATAGATTCTTGTTTATTTTCATAAATTTCTTCTTCCTTACTCTTTTCATTTTCTTTAATTTCTTCTAGATTTTTATTATTATCTTTAATTTTATCTGTACTAGCATATAATTGTTCTCCAAAAGACATATTAATCTGGCTTAAACCGCTACTTAATTTACCACTCTCAAATGAATCGAATTTGGTAGGTGAATGACGAGTTTGACTACTCATTTCCATATTCTTAGTACGAATATCATCAGATAAACTAATTCTCATACTATTAGTTTTAGAAATATTTTTTATATCACAATCAGATGACACTAAAGTCTTTGTGGTATAGTAAGTTAATCCTTTTGCATAATCATATTTATCTTGAGAATTTTCTTGATTAATATCAGATTGTTTAGATTCTTTTTTAAGTGTACCCTCTTTGATTAATTGACTTGCATATTCCTGTTTTTGATTTTTCAAATCATTAATTTGTTGTTGTAATGCTTCAATTTTCATATTTTTTATCTTAGAATCCATATTTTTATCAGTTTTCAAATCTGTGATAAAACTTTCTAGCTTCTGTATTTGCTCATCAAACTTTTCTAACTTGTCATTACTTTTATTGCTATAATTACTCTGATTTACATGTGTACTTCTTGTATTACAGATATAGACATTATAACTACTCCTACTCAAATATTCTAAACTCTAGAGACTTTATAAACTACATTTCTAGCTTGTGGTAAATTCCCTTCTGGGACACCAACAGCAATACCAAATGGTACAGAATATCCTTCTGGTATATCTAGTAATTCTCTATATTTTTTATTTGTATCAAACTTCATCTTTATTGAATCTGATTCTTTTACATCATTGTCATCCAATACACTAACAAGACCTACAATATCCCCTTGCTCAACAGGTGTAAATAGCCCCCTAACCATTCCTATTATGCAACTCCCAAGCCCTAAAGCTTGTGCAGCTGTTGTTATGTTTCCTGTAAGTATTCCCACATCATATGGAGCCCATGAACTCTCTTCATCATAAGAAATAAATAAAACAGTTGGTGCACCATAAAATAATTTAAAATTTTTATTTATTTCAACGTTACTAACTTCATGAATTCTAGAAAGAGTATCATCACTAATCTCTTTTAAAAGTTTCTGGTCTTGTACAACAGTTATGTGCCATGGCTGTTTATTACACCCTGAAGGTGCTGCAAATGCACAATGTAATAATGTATCTAATTGTTCATCTGTAATTTGCTCTGTTGTAAATTTTCGTATACTTCTACGTTCTTTTATCAAGTTTATTGTTTGATTATCTTGTAAATTATTCATTACATCGATTCCCCTTTTTATGTATTTGTTAGTTTAAATACCAAATCTTTAGAAAATTAATTTTATAATTAAACTTCTTTATATTCTTATTATAATTATTTTTAGTTTATATGTGAAGCTTTTATAATATCAAAACATCAATATATCTACCTCACAAATAAACTTAAATACAAAACTGGTATCACTCAACTATAGAAAATATCATTTTTCTATAGAACGATTAATACCAGTAAAGTTGATAAAATTTACTATATTAATTTAAAGGACCCCAACCAGCTTTTGTATGAATCTCTGTTTTTACAGATTTAGTCTTACCATCAGCTGAATCAACATTCCATGACCTACCTGCAACAGAAATACCATTGTTACCTTTATACCATCTACCTTCATCATAATCATAAACTAAAGATGTGTACCAATTACCTCCAGTCTTATCATTTGCAAATACAACTACAGTAGCATCAGATTCAGTAGGGTTATATGCATATGGTTGTATATATAATGTTGCCTTACTTAAATTATATTTCTTTTTAAATTCATCTGGAATTGTAGGCCACCCATTTTTATATTTATTATTTAGTAAATAATTTCTAAAAGCATCATTCCCTTTTGAAGGCCCTGGTATTACAGAAGGGTCTACTGCAAATGATGCAATCAAGTCCATCATACTTTGGTGTACATCTCTAGCCATCTCAACACCATCTGGATGTTCTGTACAAGTAACATAAACTCTTGCAATACTTTCTTCTCCAGTTATTCCATCATAACCATCATCAAACTCTGCTGAATATGTTCCACCTGACTTACACTTTGGCTCTGTTTCAAAATACTTACCATCCGTATTTTTTAATACATCTTTTATAACTTCTTTTTTATCTTTGCTAGGTTCCTCAGCCACAGCAATAACAATTTGAGTCTTTATATTTTCTCTATTGGAAAGACATGTTACTGCTTTACTTTTCTCTATATTTTTAAAAAGTGCTGGTAACGCAACTATAACCAAAATTCCTATTATAGATATAACTACCAATAATTCAATTAGTGTAAAACCCTTTTTATTCATAATAATCATTCCCATTAAATAAAATTATAGTGTTTAATTTAATCTGCTATACAGTAATAAAGTGTCTACATAAAGTCCTTCCAACAAAAACTCCCAAAATACTTAATGCCAAATTAAAAAATATGTTTAGTCCAAATAATATATAATTCCCACTATCAAAAAACTTTACAGTTTCGAAGCTAAAAGTAGAAAATGTAGTTAGTCCTCCCATTAAACCAGTTGTCAAAAACAATTTTAAATTATTAGAAATACAATCTGTCCTTATACTCATTTCCATTATAAAGCCAATTAAAATTCCACCCAGAATATTGACCACCAAAGTCCCAAATGGAAACTTAGTTCCTACAAACTTTAGAGATATTAAATATCTTAATATAGCTCCTAAAAATCCACCAATACCAACATATAATACTTGAATCACATATAACACCTACCCCAAATAACTAAATCACTTCCATATTAAAATTCTATGTCTTCAACCTCTATTCCGTCAATTGCATCCTGTACTAATTTTTCAATATCAAGTGACAACTCAGATTTTTCTATTTTTTCTAGTCTAGGTTTAGTAACAGGTTTTCTAGGAGAAAATACGCTACAGCAATCTTCTTCAGGTATTATAGATGTTTCAAAAGTCCCTATTTTCTTAGCTATATCAACTATGTCTGATTTGTCCATAGCTATAAGTGGTCTAAATACTGGTAAATTTACAACAGCATTAGTGCAAGTAAGCCCTTGTATAGTTTGAGATGCAACTTGACCAATACTTTCACCTGTAATCAAAGCATCACAATGTCTTTTTTCAGAAAGTTTTTGTGCTATTCTCATCATAAATCTTCTTGAAAGAATAGTCGCTTCTTCTTCATTACAATTCTCGCCAATTGCTTTTTGTATTTCTAGTATATTTACTTTATGAAGCCTTACTCTACCACAATATTTAGCTAATATCTTAGCTAAATCTTTAACTTTTTCTTGTGACCTTTCACTTGTGAATGGATAGCTGTGAAAATGCACTGCTTCTACTTCCATACCCCTTTTTGCGACCATCCATGTTGCTACTGGACTATCTATACCACCAGACAAAAGAGACATCGCTCTACCATTAGTTCCAAGTGGTAATCCACCGTATCCAGGTATAGTATCACTATAAACCATAGTATGAAATTCTCTGTATTCACATTTTATTTTAACTTCTGGATTTCTTACATCAACATCAATTCTATCTCCTACCTTTGATAATAAGTACCCACCTATATCCATACTCATTTCTTGAGAAGTTAATCTAAAAGACTTATCTCCTCTTCTTGACTCTACCTTAAAAGTTTTATATCCAGCATCTATTTTTTCTTCTAGCATCTTTAAAGCTATTTCTTTTAATGTATCATAATCTTTTTTAGCTCTTACTCCAGGACACACACCTACTATACCAAATACTTTTCTAACTTCTTCAATAACTTCTTCATAATCATAATCTTCTAAATCGACATATATTCTTCCATACTCTTTATATACATTAAATTTGCCAATTGGCTTTAACATATTTCTTATATTTCTTATAAGTCTATTCTCAAATATATATCTATTTTTTCCTTTTACTCCAATTTCTCCATACTTTACTATTAATATATTATACACCATTTCACCTCTTAAACTACTTTCTTCTTATTATTTATACAGTATTCTTTATTTCTTTCTCATTATTGACCTTAAATCACAAATTGATTCTTTTAATACTTTCACAGCTTCAGATATCTCATCTTCTGTATTCATATCAGATAGGCTAAACCTTATTGTTCCATTGATTTCTTCATTTGTAAGACCTATGGCATTCAAAACATGACTACCTTTTTTCTTAGAAGAACATGCAGATCCAGTTGACACATAAATTCCTTTTTGCTCTAGGTAATGAAGTAAAACTTCTCCCTTTGTACCTATAAATGATACATTTAATATATGACATACGCCATCTTCTGGAGAATTAATTTTTATATCTTCTATATTTTCAACTATTTTATTTCTAAATATGTTTTTTAAGTTATTTATCTTCAAAATAACAGCATCTAAATCTTTACTTAATATATTTACAGCTTCTCCAAGTCCATATATTCCAGGTACATTTTCTGTTCCAGACCTAATTCCAATTTCTTGTCCTCCTCCTGTTAGCATAGGCTTTAAGCGATTATTTTCCTTAATATACATAAATCCAATTCCCTTTGGACCATGAAATTTATGTGCGCTTACACTCATAAAATCTATATTGTATTTAGATGGTCTAAAGTTTATTTTTCCATATGATTGAATAGCATCTACATGGAAATATATCTTCTCTTTTAAAGACTTCAGATATTTTCCAACTTCATCTATTGGCTGTACAGTTCCTATTTCATTGTTAACATGCATCATACTTACTAAACATGTAGCTGATTTTATAGCATTTTTCAAATCTTCTATATTTATCTTTCCATCTTTTCCGACCTCTAAGTAAGTTACTTCAAATCCATCTTCTTCTAAATCTTTTAGTGTGTTTAAAACAGAAGGATGTTCTATATTTGTAGATATTATATGATTTCTTCTCTTCTTATTTAGATTGGCAATACCTCTTATTATAGTATTATTACATTCTGTTCCACCTGATGTAAAATAAATCTCTTTATCTTTCGCGCCTAGAGATTTAGCTATAATCTGTCTTACTTCTTTTATACCTTTTTCAACTTCCACACCTTTTCTATGAACAGAAGAAGGATTTCCATAATCCGTACTAAGTGCATATACCATTTTATCTATAACTTCTGGATAAGGTTTTGTAGTTGCACTATTATCTAAGTATATTTCCAACTTAATTACACCTGCCTTTATTTAAAATCTTCAACTCTAATTATTATACCATTAATTACAGTATTTTTTTTGTTAATCTTTATTAAAAAGATAATCTTAAGTTTATAGAATCTTCTTTCATAAAAATCTAGTTTTTTCACTTAACTACAAAATTTTATGCTAAAATATAATATATTTATACTATACCCTACAAAAATACGTGATAACATACAATATATGATAAAATAATATATTATATAAAATAAATATATTATATTATACATATACTTATTTTTGCTATAAAGTCTATTTTTATAAGCTTACTTGTTATAAAAATAACTTTTATAATTTATATCAAAAAAAATATTGATTTTTGTGTCGCATTTTGTTATAATAAATTAAGGTTATCCCCCTGGTAACCCTAGTTAGTTAATATATCTATTCCCAATACCCTTTCATAAGGATATATTTTATATTTATTAAAAATCGAATTAATATCGGAAACTAATTCGATGGAAAAAAAGAGCTTACCCCGAGCTCTTTTTTTTTCTGCAAAAATATGATATTAAACTAAGATAAAGTTAATGTCAGTATAATTTTAATTTTAAAAATCATATTAATTAGCACTAAAAAAGGATGTATTGAATTTCTAATATCAATACATCCTTTTTTTATATATTATAACACTTTTGCTAAGAATGATTTTGTTCTATCGTGTTTTGGATTTCCAAAGACTTCTTCTGGAGAATCCTCCTCAAGAATACTTCCTCCATCTATAAAGATAACTCTATCTGCAACTTCTTTAGCAAATCCCATTTCATGAGTTACAATTGCCATTGTCATTCCTTCTTTAGCAAGTTCTTTTATAACATCCAAAACTTCATTTACCATTTCTGGGTCAAGAGCAGATGTTGGCTCATCAAATAACATCATATCTGGTTCCATAGCAAGAGCTCGCGCTATTGCTATTCTTTGCTTTTGCCCTCCAGATAATTGTGATGGATATGAATCTTTTTTATCTAAAAGACCAACTCTACTTAATAAAACTTCTGCTTTTTTTTCTGCTTCTTCCTTAGTCATTTTTTTTAATTTAATTGGTGCCAATGTTATATTATCTAAAATAGTCTTATGTGGGAATAAATTAAAGTTCTGAAACACCATACCTATATTTTGTCTAACTTCATCAATATTAGTTTTTTTATCAACTAAATTTTTTCCTTCAAATATTATCTCTCCACCTGTAGGTATTTCTAATAAATTCATACATCTAAGAAGTGTACTTTTACCAGAGCCACTTGGACCTACTATAACCATTATTTCGCCTTTAGCGATTTCTAAGTCTATATTTTTTAATACATTTAAATCTCCAAAAGATTTACTTAAATTTTTTATTGTAATCATATTATCACTTTCCTTTTTACTATTCTATGTTTTCCCTAAATGCTAAACATGTTCTCATCTAGTTAGACACAGATAGTTTCTTTTCTAATAATCCAACTAATCTTGATAGAGTAAATGTTATAACAAAATAAATTGCTGCTGCTACTATTAATGGCTCTAATGCTCTGAATGCTGCATTTTTTACTATATCAGCAGTACGCATTATCTCAACAACACCTATTACAGATATTATTGAAGATTCTTTTACAAGTGTAATAAACTCATTTGCTAATGAAGGTAGTATATTTTTTATAGCTTGAGGTATTATTATATATCTCATAGTTGACCAGTAATTTAATCCTAATGATCTACTTGCTTCCATTTGTCCATTATCAACTGATTGTATACCTGATCTAAGTATCTCTGCCACATATGCACCAGAGTTTACTGACAATGCAAATGCACTAGCTATAAATTCACTTGGTATACCAAATAACATAGGGAATCTTATTCCTAATTGAGGTAATCCAAACCATACTATATATATCTGTACTAATAATGGTGTTCCTCTTAAAATCTCAATATAGATTGATGATATTACTCTTAATACTTTACTCTTTGATATTTTTGCCATGCAGATAATTATACCTATTACAAATCCAAAGCATAATGCCACAAGAGAAATTCCTACTGTCACACCTGTTCCTTCCAAAAAAGAAGTCCCAAATCTACTTAAAAAACTAAAATCTAAACTCATAATTTCATCTCCCACATAACTTTCTTACTAATTTGAAGCAGCTTCAGTAGATGCTTCATTTAAAAATTCTTCTATTTTTTTACCATCTTGTAATTCTTTTATTTTTTTATTTAATAATTCTATAAAGTCTTTGTTGTTATCAGCTTTTTTGATTGCTGCTGCCATACCTTCTGTTACATCTTTACCAACTTCAGTATTTGCCATTTTTATTCCATCATATTTTTTAACATTTATTAAAGAAACTGCCTCATTAGTAACAACTGCATCTATGTTTCCATTTTTTAATTCTGTAATTAAATCAGGTATTGCTTTTAAAGATTTTGTAGTTGTCATTTTTAGAGTGTTAACTACATATTCTTCTTGAATGCTTCCTGCCTGTACCCCTACTCTAAGTTTTTTCAAATCGTCTTCAGTTTTTACTTTGTCTATATCTGCATCTTTAACTATAACTGCATTTCTACTTAAATAATATAATTCTGAGAAATCAACACTCTTTTCTCTTTCTGGTGTTGGAGACATCCCTGCAAGAACCATATCAACTTGGTCTGCATTTAAAGCACCTATTAATCCATCAAATGACATATCTTTAATTTCAACCTTTACACCAAGTTCTTTTGCAAATTCTTCAGCCAACATTACATCGAATCCTTTTATTGAATCTTTACCATCTACTACTTTATGAAATTCAAATGGTGGGAATTCTGCACTAGTACCGACAACTAATTTTCCACTTTCCTTTATTTGCTCTAATTTTGTTTTTTCTTCTCCACCACTACATCCTACTAGCGATAATGTTAATCCTAATACTAATCCTAAACTTAATAATTTTTTAAATACTTTCATTTTAACTACCCCTCTCTTTTAATTATAATTTTCCCTCAAATTTTTAATACTTTAATGTTTCGAGTTACAAAAAAAGTCCCTCAGTCTTTAATGACTAAGAGACGACTTTACCGCGTTACCACTCTTATTGATAAATACTTATACAACCTTCAAAATTTGTGAATTTTAGCCTTTATAGCTACAGGGATATTTTAATTTTAAAATCAAAAAAGTCCCTTAGCTTTACAGCTAAGAGACGAATTATATCCGCGTTACCACTCTTTTTGATAAGTAAGTACTTATCCTCTCAATCCCTTAAGGCGGGCAAACCAATTATCATACTAACTAAAACTTCTGATAATTTCCTCCAGAGCTCTCTTCACATAGACTTCATTGCTAGGCTTACACCAACCCCTAACTCGCTGTAAATCCATATATGCTACTTTCTCTATCACTGGATTTGTTTCCTTAAATTGTTAATACAATTGTACTTCCTTCTAATATTTTTGTCAATAAGTTTTTTATTTTTTTAATAATTTTATTTTCTAAAATTTAGATATTGTATTACATGCTTGTTGATATTATCCATATATTTATAAATAATGTATTTCTTATTTATTTCTGTTCTTTAGGTAATTACAAATAATATACTTCTTATTTGTTTCTATTTCTTAAATGTTTATAAATAATATTTTTCTTTTTATTTCCATTATTTAAATACTTATAAATAATATTTTTCTTTTTCATTTTCATTGCTTAAATACTTATAAATAATATATCTTATATTTATTAAATTTTATATACTAAGTTAAATAATATGGATTATATTCTTCAATAAACAAGTTTTCAAATCTAAAGTTCGCTCTCTATCTTTAAACTTTATCGTAAACATGTTTCCATCTTTTTTGATTATTTCGCCTTCGTGAAATTTTTTATGGTATACCTTATCACCAACACCAATACTATCAATTTCTTTTTTAGTTGGAGATTTTATATCATTGATAAACAATGATTTATCAACTTTTTTACCATATTTATTTAAAGTAGAACTTATACATAGTTTTTCTTCAGCTCTTGTAATAGCTACATACATAAGTCTTCTTTCTTCTTCTAATTGTTCCTCTTTTTTTTCTTCCTTACAAATATCATATGATTTTTCATGAGGTATTGTTCCTTCATTTGCACCTATAATATAGACATTCCTAAATTCTAATCCTTTTGCACTATGCATAGTTGTAAATATAACACCATCAGTCTGTTTATTCTTGTTATTTTCCATTAACTCAATCTTTACTCTCTCAATATGGTCTAAAAACTCTGTCACTGTATTGAAATTTGTAGCAGAGCTCTCAAGTTCGTTTAATATCTCTACAAGCCCATTAGTCTTTATCTTTCTATTGCTACAGTAATCCAAGACATATCTATCATAGTCAAGACTAGTTCTAATATAAGATATTGCATTTTTAGGATTTAAAGTATTCAAATAGCTCAAGTCTATCTCCAAATCTGTTATTGTTTTAACTTGTTTGGGATGAAGGTTACATTTGTTTATTAGTGCTGTTACAAAATCTTTTTCATCTTTAACCATATTTACATTATCTTTAGATATATATCTAAATGGCTTATTTATAATTCTTAACCAATCTTTATTTGATTTTGGATTAATACCTATTCTTAAATATGCTAGTATATCCTGACTTGCCCAATGGTCATATATTGTAATTACTGAATCTTTTACTACAAATGGAATTCTCATATCCATAAATACATCTACTAAGGCTCTTGACTGTATATTAGTTCTATAAATTACTGCAAAATCTGAATACTCTACATAATCCTTTTTTATTTCGTCAATTATTTCCTTGGCAATATGTAAAGCTTCTTCCTCTGAATCATATGGAGAAATATAACTCACAATGCCTCCCTTACCTTGACTACATTTAATAACTTTTTCATATCTATTTCTATTTTTTTCTATAAGCCTGTTTGCAGTATTTACTATTTCACTTTTAGACCTATAATTTACATCCAGCACTATTTTTTTAGTATTATTAAAATATTTTTCAAATTCAAGCAAAAAATCTGGTCTAGCTCCTCTAAAACCATATATACTTTGGTCTTCGTCTCCAACCGCAAATATGTTGTTTAGTGGATTACAAATTAACTTTAAAACCTCAAATTGCACTTTATTTATATCTTGGAATTCATCTATCAATATATATTTATATACATTCCTAACCATTTCTAAGGCGGATTTATTATTCAAAAGCAAATAATAAGTCTTTATAAGCATATCATCAAAATCAATCTTATTAACTTTTGATTTTTGCTCTTCATATAAATTATATACTTTTAAAAACTCATCTTTTGTCAACACTTCTGAGCTAAATTCATTCTTATCCATAAGTTCATTTTTTACATAAGATATTTCATTTATAACTTGACCTATATTTTCATCATCATCTGCATTTTCTATATTTAGACTTTTTAATATTGCCTTTATTGTTATCCTCTTTGACTTTTCATCAAATATGCTATCTAAATTGTACCTTTCAAAATACCTCAAAATCTTAAAAAACACAGAATGAAAAGTGCCATATGTTACCTTATTGAGTCTTATATCATCACTTAAACTCAATGCTCTATTTTTCATTTCTACTGAGGATGCTTTGGTAAAACTTATCGCCAATATTCTTGCTGGTGCTATATTTTTGTTTACTACCATATTAGCTATTCTATATGTAATTACCCTAGTCTTACCTGAACCAGGCCCTGCAAGTATCATGCAAGGCCCATCTATATGTTCAACTGCTTCTAGTTGATTTTCATTTAACTGTCTTATATCTATATTTGTTGTGATTATTACATCCACCACCTTAATTTATAATCATCCTATTTTCTTTTTTAATTATAAACTAAAAGTATCCTAAAAATACATTTAATTTTTCTTCTATTAAACTATATCATCTCTATTTTCATAACATATCTTGAGTTCCTGTTTAATTTTATCACTTATATCTTGAGGAACAAATTCTGGTTTACCAATGTAATATCCTTGAATATAATCTATTCCAATAGCTACTAATGCTTCCATTTCACTTTTGGTTTCTACACCTTCTGCTATAACTTTAATATTTCTTTCTTTAGAATATGAAATAAGGTTTTTTAGTATTTTTCTTCTATCTTCATCTTTGTCAATACCTCTTACAATAGACATATCAATCTTCACATAATTTGGCATTATGTACAGTAGTACAGCATCGCCATTGTAACCTGTTCCAAAATCATCTAAAGCAATTTCTATATTCCACTGATTTATATACACTTTCTTTTTGTCAATAAAATCTTCACTAATCTTATCATTCTCTGTTATTTCTAGCACTACCCTATTTAGATAATTACCATATAAATCTTCTATTTCTTCAAAATCAACTTTTGATAAATTATTATTTGGTATAGAGTTTAAGAACAATTTACACACTCCAAACTGTTCCCTATATCTCTTAAAAGATTTAAGTGCTTTGAACCATGTGATACGTTCGATTTGATATAACTTAGACTGTGAACGAGCCAATCTAATAACATCCATTGGAGAACTAAAAGTTTCCATTTTGGGTCTCATAAGTGCTTCATATGCAAATACTTCACCTTTACAATCCACAATAGGCTGAAATGCATATTCAACCAATTGACCATCAATTAATTTATTTAACTCTTCTCTATTATGCAACAAGAATGAATCTTTATTATATATATTGACATCAAATTCACTTACTTCACCTTTAATTGTATTTTTAATTTGATACATAGCAAAATCTGCATATTTCATTAGTTCATCATAGTTAGTTGAATCGCTAGGATACCAAGAAATCCCTGCTGATGCTCTTATTTTAAATTCTGTCCCATCATGAAGCTTTAATAAAGTATTATTCATCTGTGTCTTAACTGAGTTAATAATAGTTCTTATGCTATCTTTACTTTCATACCCATATATGAATACATAAAACTCATCCCCTGAAAGTCTAGAAACTATACCATTCCATGATATAAACTTTTTAAGTATATCTGCTGCACATCTAATATATTCATCACCAGCATCATGACCATAGGTATCATTAATATATTTTAAATTATCTAAATCCCACATTATAAATGCAGCTATTTTAATCTCTTCTTTATTTTCAAATTTTTCTCGTACTTGTGAATAAAAAGCTCTCCTATTTAGAAGATTTGTTAAAATATCAAAATCTCTTTCATACTCAATTTTCATTTTCTCAATAAACTCTTTTGTAACATCAACAACAACACCTAATATCTTTAAGTCATCTTCAACAATATTTAATCTTATCCACTTAGAAGTTTTATCTTTAGATTCAAATTTATATATGTATATATTTTCTGTCTTATAATTTTTCTGTAAATATGTATCCATTTCATTCATTTTTTTCATAAATTTACTTTTTGATATATATCCATATTCTTGAAATTCATCATCCGTAGTAAATATACTAAAAAATCCTTTTGTACAAAAAACATTATCTCCATTTTTATATAATTCAAAAGCTCCAATTGGCATATCTGCAATTTCAATAATTTGTGATAATTTTGATGAGGAATCTGCAACATTTGCACTAAGTAGCTCTATAGCTGAAGATAATTCATCTATTTCAGATATGTTTATTTTATCAAGATTTACTGGTTTTGATGGATTACTATTTCTAACTTTATTAACCAAAAGAACAATTGGTTTTGTAAACAATCTCGAAGCAATATAAATACCTATAAGCCCTATCACTAAGGAAACTGCAACAGACACTATTACCAAGGTTTCCACTCTTTTTGAAAAACACAATAAACTTTTTTCTTCAATAATTCCCAAAAGAGCCCAACGCTCATTTTCAAATGGAGTATTGGAATTGTATAAATCTAAATATTGTACACTAGCATAAGTACTTTCTTTAATTTTACCATCATCTTCATTTTTAACTTTATATACATTTTTATAAGATTCTTTTTGCTCAAGGTTCGAATGTAAACCATCCCAAAATTTGTCTTTAAATGTATAACCATTCGAAACAACATTTTCAAATGCCAAATCATCATTTCTATCTACGCCTAAAATATAATTACCTTTTTTATTCTCATTTATCTCCCCATATGGAAGCAACTCTCTTAAATAATTTATACCTAAATCTATTCCAAGTACTCCATATACAGTTCCATCTTCATAAATAAGAGGAACTGAATATGTTATAACTCTATCGCCTTCATTTGTTAATAAGAACTGACTTCCCCAGTATCCTAAATTAGAACTTGATGTATTTGGATTATCAATTGCAGCTCTAAATGGTTTATAAAAGAAATTATCTCCTTTTTCCTCATTTTCACTTTTAAAGGAAAACTTTGGAGCCCAATAACTATCCATAGATATTCCAAAACTTCTTGCTATCTCTGAGGAGCCTCTTTCAATTAGCAAATCAGAATTATCATTTGGGTTAAATTTAGGGTCTAGGTCTCTTATATACAATCCTGTCCTACTTATTTCATCTTTACTATTTATTGAATCATCTTCAATATCTTTGTTATTTAAAATTATGAAAGAACCTGTAACAGAATTTTTTCTCAAAAGATAGATTAAATCTTTTGATATATTTTTTATAATTTCTTTATTAATTTCTTCGTTTATACCCACATCTTTAATTGAGACATTATTTTCATCTAAAACCTTTTTTACAGATGAGTTAATAGCTAGTTCTGTCTCGCTTGTCTTTGACCATCTTTGTAACATCTCATTTTGTATATAATTTTTACGATTAATTACTCTTTCATTTAAAATATCAAATGAATTATCATTTAGTCTTTTAATAGTTCCTCCCCATAAAATTGTGGCACAAAATAAACTTGTTTGAATTAGCATAACAATAATTAGAGGAAATATCATCTTTTTCATTATTGAGTTATTCTTTTTTAGATTATTTTCCATATTTATTCCACCCATACCTTTGTGCATTTTGGTACACGTTGCCAATTCACCTACTCTTTTACAGCATTTTCAAGCTCAGTCTTAAAATTTAAAAACCATGCTGAAAAATTTTCATTATTATTAAATTGTGCTACTGCATTCTCTTTAGAGGTTCCATTTTTTATTAATTCATTTATTTTATTTAAATCTTCTTTAGCTTTATCAATCATTGAATACTCAAGGATTTGTCTGGCTTTTGTCCCACCATCAAATGCTTTATTAGTGTACAACTTACAACTATTAATCTGTTCAATAGATGAAACAATTGAACTTTCCACTTTACTTGATACCTTTAAATCGTCTTTATTCATAACATCCTTTATAACATCCAAATTATTTGTTTTTTTCTTTACTGGTAGGTATCCAGAAGCAATAGAGAATTTTACATTAGACTCTTTATCTGTAAACCATTTTAAAAATTCTACTGATGCATACTCTTCTTCTTTAGTAGATTTTGTTACAGCCATTCCTGCCCCTTGTTGTACAGCATATTTTTCTTTATCTTTAAAACGTGGAGCTTGAAAGACAGATGTCTCAATTTTATAACTCTCATTATCATTTAACATTACTTCATCTGGAAAATATGATGCTCCTGAGCTAGAGCCAACAAGAGCTAGTATATCTCCTGTTTTTGCATCATCAGAACGGAATTTACCATAAGATGCAAAATATCCATTTATATATGGGACATAAAAATTATCCCATAATTTTTTCATAACCTTTTCATCAAGATTCAGTGTAACTTTTCCATCTTTAACTGAAAAAATTTCTACTCCTAACTGCTTACTTCCTATAATAATATAATTTGCTAGAGCATCTCTTCCAAAAAATGCTTTACCATCATTAGGCTCTTTTGTTAAACTATCTGTCCATTCATAGTATTTCTTTGATGTCTCTACTAATCCTTCAATTGTTTGTATATCATTTATATTTGAATTTGTTGCTTTGGCAAACTTATCCCAATCTGTCTTATTTAACATCAAAATCTCAGTAGACTTTGCAATCGGAAAAAGCTTAAGTTCGTTATCAGAATTTAGTCTACCTTCATCTACATATTCTTCTATATACTCATTTAATTCATCCTTACTTATGTACTTATCAATATCTACTAGTAGTTCTAATTTATCCATTTCATATGCAGTATCTGAGTACGCTGCAAAAATATTTGGAACATCTTCAGAACCAACCTTTTTATTAGCAGAATCCAGCACCTTTTCAGATAAATCAACTACATTTCCCTGACTAAACGCTTCAACAATAATTCCTTTTTCAGCACCTACAGTGTCATTAAATTCCTTAACTAGCTTATCAAACGCCATTTTTTGCTGTCCATTATAATAATGCCAAATTTCTATTGATGTCGGATTTTCTGGATCTAGTTTATAACTCTCTTCCTTTTTCAAATCACACCCTGTAAGTAATAAAATAATCATTGATGTGATAATTAATTTTACAAATCCACTCCTATTCATAAAATCGACTCCTTCAAATGTATAAAATTTATTATAGCATTAAAACCGTAACTTAATTACTTATATTAATTATAAAATATTTACTGATATATTTAAATAGGACTAACAGTATATTTAAAAGCAACTAGAAAACAAATGATTACAAATATTGAAAATATACCTTTAGCATAATTCTTCTCTCTAAATGCACCAAATGATACCAAACCTTGTTGAATAGCCACTGTAATTACTAAAAGTGTCATTATTATATTAAGCTGAACTAACTTAAACAGATAAAGTAAAGAAAATATTACTAAAAGAACACATAATACAATACTAGATTTATTAATAATAGTAGTAATCTTATCTTCTTTTTTATGTTGTTTATTAGATTCTTTTAACTTCTCTTTATTTAAAGTTTCAACCTTTTTATTATACCTTGCCCTTGTTTTATCTTTATATTTTGTGTTTTTATTCTTATTACCCATTTATTTACTCACCTTTGATATCAATTTTAAAATTGAGTCCTTTCATAATTTAAATATTATATATTTAAGATACCATATATTTATCACAAAAAGGTAACTTACTAATCATCTATTTTTAATTTTCGCATAAAAAAGCTATCCCTTATTAGAAATAACTCTGTATTGAGATAGCTTATTTAACTATTTATTTTCTCCAACATTTTCTACATCATCGAACTTACTATCAACCAAGACTATATCAACTCTTCTGTTTTTTGATTTGCCATCTGGAGATGAATTGTCAGCTATTGGTCTAAATTCACCATATCCTACAGCAGACAACTTATTTGGTGCAATACCTGCACTATCAATAAGAAGTTGGACAACATTGGTTGCTCTCATAACTGATAAATCCCAATTAGATTTAAATTCAGAATTTTTTATAGATAGGTTATCTGTATGACCTTCTACTCTTATATAACTATTCATTTCATTTAACATCTTACCTATTTGAATAATCTTATCTCTAGAATCATTTATTATAACAGCTTTTCCAGTATCAAATAATATAGTATCTTTAAGGCTTATTACTAGCCCTCTATCTTGAGCTTTTAATGATACCGAATTTGCCAATCCACTTTCATTTAAATACTTTTGAATATTTTCACCAACTTCTTTAAACTCAGGATTTTGTAAACTATCTAGATTATTATTGTTTTGGTCAACTACTGGTTCTATTTTATTTTGTCCACCTTCAATAACTCCAGATGAACCACCAAATGCAGAACTTAGAGATTGAGATAATTGTTTATATTTCTCTGCATCAACATTACTCATAGAATACATTATGACAAAGAAAATCATAAGTAATGTTATGAGGTCTGAATAAGTTAAAAGCCATCGCTCATTATTTTCTTCTTTTTCGTCTTCATCATGTAACATAAATATTCCATCCTTTTATATTATTCAATTCTACCATCAGCTTCTCCAAGTTCAATTAATTCTTTTGAATTTAAAAATATCTTTAATTTTTCTGTCATTAAATTAGAATTATCTCCCTCAAGTATAGATAGTATCGCTTCTATCACTAAAAGTCTTTCATTAGTTTCTTGCTGATTTATAGCTTTAAGCTTTGATGCTATTGGTAACCAAATTAAATTGGCGGAACCAACACCGTATAAAGTAGCCAAAAACGCTACAGATATCTGAGGTCCAAGTGCATCTGGATTACTCGAAAGATTTCCTAAAATATGTACTAATCCCATAACTGTACCTATGATTCCCAGTGTAGGTGCATACCCTCCTGCTGAATCGAATATTGCTATTCCTTCTTTATGTCTTTTTGATGTTATTTGTATTTGAGATTCTAATATATTTCTTATTGTAGCTGCATCAACGCCGTCTACCATAAGTTCAAGACCTTTTCTAATAAATGGGTCCAATTCATCATTTTCGCTTATTTCTTTATCAATACTAAGAAGACCTTCTTTTCTGGCCTTGATTGCAATTTCTTTGAAATAAACTATGTTTTCTATATTGTTAGGCTTTTTATTTTTAAAAGCTAACAACATTATCTTTATGGACTTTTTGAATACAGGAAATGGTGTTGAAGCACCAACAGCCCCTATAGTTCCACCAAAAACAACAAGTGCTGATGAAAATACAAATAAGGCTCCAATGTGTCCCCCATCAATAACGAAAGCAACCACTAAAGATGCTATTCCCACTATAAAGAAAATTAAAGTTGTCATATATTACCTCCTTTCTTTAATTATGTCTGCTAGGTTGTTTTTATTAATAGACATTACAAAAAAGACTACCTTCAACAAGGATAGCCTTTGATAATTGGCGGAGAAGGAGGGATTCGAACCCTCGCACCGGTTACCCAGCCTAATCCCTTAGCAGGGGATCCTCTTGAGCCACTTGAGTACTTCTCCTTATTTCTATGCAATTAAATTATATAATAAAATTATATTTTAGTCAATTAATTTATGAAATTTAAGGTATTTTAAGTCATTAAATATCTATTTTCACTTTTTTACTTAAATGTAAGTTTGAAATATGGTAAAATTATCTTGCATAACGCTTATAATATTATTTACTAAATATACACACATTAACATATAGACATAAATCCTTAATTCATCATAAGTTATGCTTAAAACTAAAATAATATTAATCCAAGGAGGATTTTCCATGTTACCACAGGAAAGATATGAGAAGATTTTAAGTATTCTCGAATCAGATAATATAATTAAAATAAATGACATAGTCCAAATGTTTGATATATCAATAGAAACAGCACGAAGAGACCTAGCACATATGGAAAGTATTGGACTTTTAAAAAGAGTTTATGGTGGTGCTATACCAGTTATAGCAAGTAGCGTAGAACTTAACTATATTAAAAGAAAAAAAATAAATTCAAATGATAAAAAACAAATTGCTCTTAAATGTAGTGAATTTATAAATACAAATGACACTATTTTTATGGATACTGGAACTACTGTTCTTGAAGTTGCAAAAAGTTTAAAAGACAAAAAAAACTTAACTGTAATAACTAACTCAATTTTGGTTGCAAATGAACTTATGAATACTAATATAAAAGTATATGTACTTGGTGGATATCTTAGAGAAACTGAAGGTTCTTTTTCTGGACCACTTACATTAGCAGCCATTGAACAATTTAATGTTGATAAGGCAATTTTAGGTGCTGGAGGTATTACACTTGAAAATGGTATTTCTGACTATCACTTAGAAGAATCACTTGTTCGAAAAAAAATGATTGAAAGGTCTAGAAAGTCAATAGTAGTTGTTGAGCCACCTAAGTTTGGAATAAATTCATTTGCTTCTGTTGCTCCTATAGAGCATATAGATACTATTATTACATCTGCTAGTATAGACCACGACATAATTATAGAATTTTCTCAAAAAGGAATACCTTTAGTCATAGCTGATAATTAGCTTATATGATTGCTTTTTAGTTCCTTATAAAATATCATTGATTAAAGTTAAGGAGCCAAATAATTATTTATTTAGCTCCATTTATACCTAAACTATACAGTGTTTTTACTATGTCACTATGTCTTTTTTTATTTACCTTATTTTTTTAACTTAACTCTATTTTTTAATTTAGCTTAACGCTTACTTTAACATTAATTCTTTTATACAACCTCTTTTTTCATTTTACTACTTTGCTCTTCTTCTGCTGTTAAATCTTTTGTCATTACCATAGCAAGTGCAATCGCCAATACTCCACCAACTAACTTTCCAATTACAACAGGTGTAATCATCTCTGGCACTACTCCTGCTGTAAATCCTAGGTGATCACCTAGTGCTGCTGTTGCACAAACTAACCATGCTGTATTTACTACTTTTCCCTTTGGGCTCATGTCTTTCATCATTTTATACACTGGAATACTATTAGCTAAAGTGAAAACTAATCCAGCTGCACTTGTTGCATCCATACCTAATTTTCCACCTATTGCTGTAAGTGGTTTATTTAAAACTTTAACTAATAAATGTAGTATAGGAAAAGTACCCAATAATACTATTGCAATACTTCCAATTACTTGAATACCCTCTCTTATAGGTGTCATTCCTTTTATAAGTACTACCCCTGTTATTTCTTGAAATGCTGCTGCACCTAATCCTATTGTTATCAATATAGATATAATTTTTCCAAAAACTAAAGACCCATTTATCATAAGTGTTGAATTTACTTTCAGACCTATTGCTAATATTACTGCTAATATTATTACTGGCACCATATTTATAATCACCATTGATAAATTAAATCCTGCTATCATTCCTCCTACAATCCCTCCAAAAGGTATTGTTATTAATCCTATTAATAACCCTTTTGCAAAAAATGGTCTGTCTTCATACTCTATAAGGCCTAATCCTACTGGGATTGAAAATACAAGTGTACACCCAAGCATTGATGATACAACTAATCCTGCAAGCATCCCTGCTTCTTTATTGTGTGCAAGTTCCATCGCTAATGGATATCCTCCCATATCATTTGCTAATATGGTTGCAAACATAGATGGGTCTGCTCCACATAAATTGAATATTGGTATTATTACTGGTCCTAATACATTTGAGATAACTGGAGCTAAACAAACTATACCAACCATCCCTAAAGCTAGTGGACCCATTGAATTAAAACCTTCTTCGAATTGTTCACCAAGACCAAATTTATTTCCAATTATCCTATCTAATGCTCCTAAAAGCACCCCTACAGCCATTATATATAATATAACTTTATCAAAGGGCATATTTAATTCCTCCTATACATGTAAATACTATGTTGTACTTTAATTAGCACACATCTTTTTGGTATCGTTTTCCCAGTTCATAGCTCTTTTTACTGCTTGATTCCATCCAAGCAAAATTTCTTCTCTTTTTTGTTTTGTCATATTTGGAGTGTATTCTTTACTTATTGTAAACTCATTTCTAATTTCATCAATACTATTCCAAACACCACAGGAAAGACCTGCCATATATCCTACTCCAAGCACTGTTGTCTCAGGATTTTCTGCAATTTCAATTGGTATATCTAATATATCGGATTGAAACTGCATTGTAAAATTATTTTTTGTAATTCCACCATCCACTCTTAGCATTTTTATATCCTTTCCTGAAGCTAAATTCATAGAGTCAACAACATCTTTGACCTGAAGTGCAACAGATTCAAGAGTAGCTCTCACTATATGCTCTTTCTTAGTACTGCCTGTTATACCAACCATTGTACCTCTTGCATATTGGTCCCAATAAGGTGCTGCAATCCCTGCAAACGCTGGAACAAAATATACACCACCAGTACTTGGTATTGAGTTAGCCATATCATCAGTTTCTGAGTAATTTTTTATAACTCCAATTCCATCTCTAAGCCACTGTATTGCAGCACCTGCTATATATACTCCGCCATCATAAGCATATGTAATTTTGTCTCCTATTTTCCAAGCAACAGTTGTTAATATACCATTACCCGCTATTTTCAACTCTTCACCTATATTCATATATAAGAAACATCCTGTTCCATAAGTATTTTTAACCATACCTGGCTCAAAGCATCCATTTCCAAATAGAGCTGCTGGCTGGTCAACCATCGAAGCAGTAATTTTTATTGATACACCACAAAATGCCCCTTTGTCTGTAGTCCCAAAATCACCACTTGTAGGCATTATATCCGCTAAAATACTTCTAGGAACTCCTATAATATCAAGTAATTCTCTATCCCAATTCATATCTCTTATATTAAAAAGCATGGTTCTTGCTGCTGTAGAAACATCAGTTAAAAAAGACTTTCCTCCTGTCATTTTCCAAATTAACCAGCTATCTAATGTTCCAGCAAGTACTTCTCCATTTTTGATTTTTTCTTTTACACCTTTTACATTATCTATTATCCATTTAATTTTTGTCCCTGAAAAATAAGGGTCTATGATTAGTCCTGTTTTATCTATTATCTTATTTTCTAATCCTGGTATATTCTTTAAATTTTCAACATAATCATAGGTTCTTCTGCACTGCCATACAATTGCATTGTATAATGGCATACCTGTATTTTTATCCCATAGCATTACTGTTTCACCTTGATTATCTATACCTATTCCCTTTATATCACTTTCATCTATTCCACTTTTAAAAGCTTGTTGTAGTACATTATTACTTACAGTTTTTGTGTTATTCCAAATTTCTATAGGGTCATGTTCGACGTATCCAGATTGTGGATAGATTTGAGTATGCTCCATATAATCACTAAAAACAAACTCTGATTTTTCATTTATTAATACTGCTCTTGTTCCTGTTGTTCCTTGATCAATTGCTAATACATATTTCACTTTAAGCGTCCCCCTTTATTTTCAGAATTAATAGATTTTTTATTATTTTTTGAATATAAAATCTATTCAACTTATTTATATTCTATATCATCTTGGGGATTTATACAATATTTATTACAATATTTTTTGTATATTTTTACTTTTTTTGATTTTTAAAGTATTTTAATTAAAATATTATTGCAATATTATTAGTTTTATTCTATAATTCTAGTTAAATTAACACATAAACTTTTAATATATACACATAAACAGTCATCATAAAATTTAAATTAAACTTTAAGGAGGATTTGCAATGAAAAAAACATATCTATTTAGTCCTGGACCAGTAATGGTTACAGATAGGGTTAGAAATTCACTTCTTCACTATGATATATGTCATAGAGGAAATGAATTCATGAATTTATTTAAAGATACACAACAAAAAATCGGTAAATTATATAATGCAACTTCTGATTATTATTCTCTAGTTGTATCTGGTTCTGGAACATCTGTAAATGAATGTGTATTATCTTCTATATTTGATAAAGAAGATGCTGCTTTATTAGTTAGTAATGGTGTATTTGGAGAAAGGCTAGAAGAAATATTATCTGCTTATAGTGTTAAGACCTACAAACCAGACTTTAAATGGGCTGAATATCCAGACTTAGATATTTTAGAAAAATACTTACTTGAAAATCCTGACATAAAAGTAATTGCTATGGTATTTCATGAGACTAGTTCAGGAATGATAAATCCTGTACCTGAATTAGGAAAACTTGCAAAAAAATATAACAAAATATTTTTTGTTGATGCAATAAGTGCATCTGCTGGTGAATACATTGATGTTGATGAGTTTAATATAGATATAATAACAGGTGTTGGTGGTAAAGCCCTTGGGGCATTTCCAGGCTCTGCATATCTTTGTGCTAAAGAAAGCGTTTTACAAAATATTAAAGAAGATCAATGTAAAAATGTGTATCTTAGCCTTTACAAACATTATAAGCTTGCAAAATCATCTTCTCAAACACCAAATACACCTAATGTCACTTTAATATTTGCTCTTAATGAAGCTTTAACTGAATTTTTAGAAGATGACAGTAAGATAGAAAGATATAAAGAATGTTCTGCTATTTTAAGAAATGGTATGGAGGAACTAGGTCTAACATTTTTACTTCCAGATAAATATATGTCTAATACTGTTACGTCTGTATTTCTTCCTAAAGAAATTGATATAAATAGATTTATATTAGAACTAGAAGAAGAAAATGGTTATGTGGTATATCCAGGAAAAGGCAAATTTCTAGATGATAATATGTTCCAAGTTGCAAATATGGGAGAAATTTATCCAGACGATTGTTATAAATTCCTTGATATTTTAAAATCAAAGCTAGAAGTTAAAAAAGCCATATAAATATCTCAAGACCATAAATAAAAAAACTATATAAATATCTCAAGTTAAACTAGATTATGGTCTGTAAATAACAGCTATCTATAAATAATCACTCTATATGAACATATTCAAAAATATACTTGAACATTAAATATAGCCAGATGTTGTTTTATATTTTTTTATAAGGGTGAACTCTAATATGTAAAGTTCACCCCTATATGAAAAATTTATTTTTATACAATTCTTTTTATATTTAATTCTTTTATATTTTTGATACAATTCGGCTATTTAACTGTATAGATTGTTATAAATTTAAAATCTATACATGATACTATATACTTTTAAATCTGATTCTTTTTTTAATTAAAGGCTTTAAATATTACTTTTCAAGCTCATCAAAGTAATTATATACAATAACTTCACCTGTTTCTTTATCTGTTGTCTTTATAATCCCTTTAGCTCCATTTACCTCTTCTTTTGTGAATTCATCGTCTAGTACAACTTTAAATTTATCTTCATTTCCATATCCTTGCTGAAACTCAGCTCTTAAAATTACATTTTTTTCAGCTTTTGGTTTTAATTCAAATTCAATTCCTGATTTCATTTCATCAAAATAATTTAAAACTACAACCTCATTATTCATTTTATTAGTTGTCTTTATAATCCCTTTAGCTCCATTTACTTCTTCTTTTGTAAATTCATCATCTAGCACGACTTTGAATTTATCTTCCTTTCCATACTCTTCTTGAAATTCTTTTTTCATTTCACTGTACTTAGTCTCAAATTCTTCACTCCTGTTTAATTCCATAGCTGATACATTTATCAGTGACGTCCCAATAGTTATTATTGTTAATGCCATGACCATACCAGTTTTTAATTTTTTTAACTTCATATTTTACCTCCTAAATTAAATGTTCTTAGTGAAATTATATAAATAAAAATCTAATTTTTACAGTTTCATTCTTGTAACTAAAATTACTATTATGTAACCAAACTTTTTAATTTAACTATTCCTTAAAACCTAATTTTTTGGGGAATAGTTGAATTAAAAAAATAAAATTTTTAAACTTTTAATGAGTCTAATAGTATATTTATTGAACTTAATAAATTTTATTTTTAATAAAGTAAAATTTATCATATATCTCAAACCTACTTATTTACCAAAATACTACATCCAAAAAACTAGTCTCACTATATATTTCATTGATAGCTTACTCATTTTTTACTTATAAAATTCTATAATCAATCTCCAAATAAATTAGTTAAAAATTCAAAGAATATATACCCCTATTTAGTATATATTTTTATATATTAAAAAAAAGTTTTAAATAAAGTTATATTTTTTGCAACAGTTTTGTAATTAAAAACATATTGAAGCTAAAATTAAATGTACTATATACTATAAATATGTCGACAAAATAAATTTATAAAGGAGAAAAACAGGTGAGAAAAAATTTACTAATAGCAATATTGTCTGCTATTTTAGTGTTATCAAGCATACTTACAATCTTTGCATATTCAACTATTAAAGATAATAGCAGATTAGTATACTCTAACATAATAGATAGAAAGACACAAAATCAAGTGAAAAATGTATTAGAAAAAAATAAAATAAATAAGAAAGATATTGATATTTTTATTAAATCAGTTAGGAGCTACAACAAACTTCAAATTAAAATACTTCAAAACAATGTAAATATATCTAAGTCTGGATATAGTTCAATTAACACAAAACAGGTTCCATACAATTTAGATAAATTACAAAGTAACTGGATGGAAAAGTTTCCTAACTATATGGATGTAAATTGTAGAATAACAGCATTTAGACTTTTTAAAGATTTCATCAACTCAAAAGAGAAGTTTACTGGAGATTCTATCGATTTAAGTATTGATTTAGATACTATAATGAATAATAGAGATGCAAAATTTAACTCAAAGGATGTAGAAAAATTTATTAACTTTTTCTCTGCAATACCAACTCAAGACACAGATGATATAAATAAAAATGCAGAACAAATAAAAAAAGAGTGGAAAAAAAGAAAAATATCTTTTAAAGATAATAAAAATATGTCTATTATAAGTGGCTTTCTTCGTTATCCAGAAACTAAAAATGTATTTATAGGTCATACAGGTATATGTATCAAAACTGATAAAGATATCTTATTTATAGAAAAATATGGTTCTACATCACCTTACCAAGTTACTAAGTTCAAAAGTAAAAAAGATGTGAAAAATTATATGTTCAATAGATTAAAGATGTCAGAAGGAAATGTAGAATTACTAGACCCAATAATAATGGAAAATGATAAACTTATGCAGTAATATCTCTAAACACTAAAAGCACTTTATGATTGTTAAGATAAGTAAAAATAGGCTATATCCATGAAAAAATATTAATTATAAAACTTTCATACTGAACAAATCTATAAATATTTTTCTAATTTAACAAAAAGACTGTAAGTAGATTTATTTTACATAAATCTACTTACAGTCTTTTAAATAAATACTTTAAAAATATAAATTATCATAACTTTAGGATTATAATATATACATCTTTATCCTATATCATAATTATTTATTTCCTCTGCACAGTGAGAATCTGAGCCAAGAACTAATGGAATATCATATTTTTTTGCTAATTCTAATAAGTATCCATCTACATAAGGCTCTTTACAATATTCTTTTCTGTTTCCAGAAACATTGTAATCAAGTTCATATCCTTTTTCTTTAACTAACTTTATTAATTCTTCAAGAACTTTATTTCTTTCATAATTATATGGAAATACTTGATTAAACTTTCTAACTAAATTTAAATGACCTATTCTCTTTGGTTTATATGTACCTAAATCAGCATTTACAGCTTTTATTAATGTTTCATAATACTTATTATAAACAGCTTCAATGCTTCCAAGCTTATCAATCAGATTTTGAAACTCTTCTACACTATAGTCCACACAACAATAGGCACCATCAATTTTAATTATATGTACTGATAATAGAGAATCCTCTAATTCATCACCATATTTATCTAAATTGTTTTTTATGCCTTCTTCATAACCTTCAAGAAAATCTACTTCCGCTCCTACATTTATCTTAATTTCGCTCTCATATTTATGCTTGAAATTTTTAACATCATTAAGGTAATTTGATAAATTTTCAGGATTCATGCAACTATCATTTTCAGGTGCAGGGTCTTGAAATCCATTTGGATATGGAAAATGCTCTGTAAATGTCATTTCTGTTAGACCAACATCAATTGCCCTTTGTATATATTTTTCAAAATCATCCTTACTTCCATGAGGACAATAAGGTGAATGTATATGACCATCTTTCATAACTAATTCTCTCCTTTTATTAAATTGAACTACTCCTCCTTAACTATCTCCAGTAATATTTGAAGCCGAAGATATATTAAATAACTCAGTTTTATAATAAATTTCCTCATTAAAGTATAGTACATACTCATTAGAAATTTCAATAATTAAATATAAATAAGGCATAAAAAATCGCCTATATCAAAATATATAAGCGATTTTAACAATCATATTTACATATGTTTTTTAGCCTCTAATAACATTTTATTTGCTTCTTCCATACATTCTATAGCTTTTTCAATACTCTTTGCAGTTTCTTCTTTTCCAATAGCTCTAGCCTTTTCTACCCATTCTCTAAATCCTTCTTCATGAGTCTCATTGTGATTTATCCAATGTACTAAAAGTATTTTTAAAGTTTTCTCATCTTTAGACTCTGATGATTCTTCATGATTATGTTCGTGGTCATGGTCATGAGCATGGTCGTGTGGATGTTCATGGCACATATCTCCATGAGTATGTTCATGGCAATGGTCGTCATGGTCATGGTGCCCATGGTGGTATCTTATAATCTCTCTATCAAACATCATTAGTTATTCCCCCTGTTATTTTATATTAAATTCTTTTTTTATAACATTAACAGAATCTTTTACAAGTAGTGCTAATGGTTTACCTTCTAATCCAACTAACTCTATATTTTCTGGCATAATAGGTAAAAGTATCTTAAGTGCCTCACTATCTGCAATAGCTTCACTTATATTACAAGTGACTTCCCCCATCATAGAATTAGGTATTATTACAGAAATAGGTGCAACTATTATATTGGCTTTTCTAGCTGATACTACTATAGCATTTTCCCCTGTAGCTCCTTTATTAGCATGAGCCTTCATCATAGAACTAGTTGCTATAGAATTAGTTCCTAGTGCATAAATTTCTACATATGTAGGTAATTCTTCTCTCAGAGAAGAAACTATCTGGGCTCCTATACCTCCACCCATTCCATCTATCACTGCTATTATCATATGAAATTCCCCTATTAATTAATTTTCTTGTATTATTATCTTATGGTCCATCAATCTTATTTCTTTAATTATTCCATCTATTATTTTTTGTTCTCCTAATAAATCAGTTAAATAAATCTTTCCATCACAAGGGTCTATATTAACCACATTCTCCATAACCTTTTCTAATTCATTGTTATTCTTACAAATGAAAGCTGATGATTCACACATATAAATCTCCTCCTAATATGATTTTTATTAAAAATCAAAAAAAGACTTCCTCAGGTATTTCAATACACCAAAGAAACCTTCATGATTTCAATTTTCGTATATTATTATACCTTAAGTATATCACTTTAATTTACTTAAAGTCAATTAAAGTTAACGCTTTTTATTATACTCTTCATCCTTGTATTTTTTATATAATTCTTCAGCTAATTGCTTTTCATAATCAGTCAAGTCTTCTTCTACAAACTCAACATTAAATTGACTAGCCAGTCCTTTTATTAGATTAGCTTGTAGAATATCTATGTCTATTTTTTTACCAATTTCATTCTCTATTCCACTGGCCTTTTTAGCTGTGAATTTCATTGCTCTTTCTTTTAGTTCTGGTGTTTTAGCCTTTATTAATTTAAACAATTTTTCTACATCAAAATCCATTATTATTGAACCATGCTGTAACAAAACACCGTCTTTTCTACTTTGAGCACTTCCAATTACCTTTTTATTATTAATAGTAACTTCATATGATGCATGTGCATTAAAGCATGCAGCTGATAAATTTTCTCTACCTATTCTCTCTCCACTATTTAAGTTATCTGTTTCTATACCACTTAAATTCAATCCTCTAACTAAACCTTCACTTATATATCTATAAGATAGATTTATACTTTTATCAATTAAAGGATTATCTTCTCCTATAATTATACTATAAGTTAGCTCATTATCATGTAATACAGCTCTTCCTCCTGTGATTCTTCTGACATAGTCTATATTCATGCACTTACACTTATCTAAATCTACCTCATCTTCAAGTTTTTGAAAATATCCTACACTCAAGCAAGCTGGCTTCCAAGTGTAAAATCTAAGTGTTGGCTTCACACATCCTTTTTTATATGCAGTAAATATAGCTTCATCAATTGCCATATTCATTGCACCATCATATGATTTATTATGTATAACTCTCCACTGATTCATGATTATTACGCCCCAATCTTTAGTATAAACATATTCAAGAAATCATTTACAGATTTAGTTCTCTTATAGCCAAATCTATCTCATCTTGATTTAAAGGTCTTGAATAATTATATATAGTACTTCCTGGTCTTTCATTATAATATGGTCTATTACAATCCTTACAGCCTCTTATCTCAAAAGGGTAACCCCTGTTTATATCTGATACAGTCTCATCATCTAGTTTTATATTTTCCAAGTATCCATTTTTGAATTCAAAGTATTCTTGTGAATAACCTTTATTTATCATATAGGACATTAGCTGTACTCTTCTGTAACTTTCTATATTTGGTTGACTTATTTTTTCCATTTTAGTTCCTCTAACTGGAGTAAACGCAAATAAACTAATAGTTATATTGTTCTTCTTTAAATAAGTATATAGGTTGTATATGTCTTCATGACTTTCTCCCATACCAACAATTATATGTGTGCTGATTTTATTAGGATATAACTTTGACATTTTTGTTATAAAATTCAATTTTTCATCATAATTATATCCTTTTATTTTTTCATATAAGTCTTTACTTGCTGCATCTATCGCTATTCCTATTTTATCTACTCCAGCAGAAAAAAACTTGTTTATTTCTTCATCACTTTCTAATTTTGCAGACAATGAAATAGGCATATCTATTTTACCATTTATGTAATTTATAAAATCTAAAACAGATTTATGTGCCTCTTCACTTGCCATTGATTGTATACATATTCTCTTTATATTTTTCCCGTTATATGCTCTCAAAGCATTCAATATTTCCTCTTTAGAATACTCTGGCCAAACTACTCTTGATAATTTATCTTTTCTAGTACTGCTTTCTATTGATTGAGAACAAAAACTACATTTGTTTATGCATTTTTCCCCAATCATTATATATGCTGTAGTAGGAGGTATATCGCTTTTTTTATTTAATATTCCAAGTTCTATTGCTGTCCCTGATGATAATCTAATCATAAAACGCAACACTCCTTACATTCAGTTATTGTCATATTCATATCTATAGCCTTATTCTTAGCAGATTTTGATGGAAGAACTATTCTATTAACTCCACACATTATAGCTAATTGGTCTAGTTCTTTTCTATACACACCTCTAGGTCTCATACAACCTAGGTTAATCTCGGTATTTGGTAAACTAATTCTAGCTTCACATAAAACATCTGTTACTTCTTTCAAATTAGGAGGTTCTACATCTTCATATTCAGTACCTTTTGTAGGAATAAGAACTATAAATGTCAGTTTATTAGGAGGATTTTTTTGTAAGTATTCTATAATCTCATACTCACCTTTTACTTTTCCTCCTTTTAAACCAATACATATATGTGGTGCTACTTCTGTATTTTCTCTTATTGTATTGTAAGCTTTAATATAATCTTCTTTGCTTTTATCCATTTTATAAACTTCTTTTATAGTTTCTTTATCGAATACCAAGTCGAAAGAAACTATATCTAAATACTTACATAATTCTATAATACTCTCTTTATCCATAAGCCCTAAATGAGCATTTAATCTGTATCCTTGTTCCTTTAACTTTTTAATGGTCTGTATATGGGTATTTATTGGGACATCACCTTCATAACTACAACCACCACTTAATAAAAAACTAGTTATATTTCTTGATTTAACTTTTTCTTTATAGTCCTCAATTGGTATCATATTTTCTAAATAATGACCATTACAATGAGCACATTTAAGACTACACTTATTACTAGTAGTACTAAGAGCTAGAGTCTGATTCGGATAAGCAAACTCTATCTCATTTCCGAAATTTCTTAATTTAATGTCAAACGCAGTTCTCATTTTCTCAGACAAATCCTTATACATAATTTAATCCTCTACATTTATGTTTTAATGCTCTACCTATGCATCTATATTTTGATATTTTACTCTTCTAGTAGTTGCTTTGCAGTTGGGAACTGCTCTATATTTGTATGTGGTAAGAAGCATGCAGAAATAAATTCGTCCATGTAACTTGGATAAACACTAAGTTCAACATAAGTTATTTGTTTACCTATTTCTTCAAGTTTATTTTTGGCATCTTTACTTATAAGAGCCAAGTAAGAACCTACAAGTGAACTATTTCCTATATAAGTAAATTTCTCTCTATCGATATCAGGAAGTAATCCTATAATTATTGAATTTTCTATATCTAGGTTATTTCCTATACCACCTGCTATATAAACTCTATCTAATATACTAAAATCCATACCCAAGCTATCTACAAGAGTATATGCTCCTGAATATATAGCTCCTTTAGCTCTAATAAAATTATCTATGTCCACTTCATTTACTACTATATCATTTTCCAAATCAAATTCTTCTTTAAATGCTAATACATACTCTCCTATTTCATGTTCATTAAATCTGACTCTCTTATTATTTAAATCTCTATATATCTTACCTCTTCTATCTATTACACCCTTAGTAATCATTTGGCAAATTAAATCAATTATACCAGAACCACATATACCAACTGGTGCACATTCATCTATTATTTTTAATGTAGGCTCTAAAGTTCCTTTATCAATAGCCACCTTCTCTATTGCTCCTGCTGATGCTCTCATTCCACAGCTTATGCCTCCACCTTCAAATGCAGGACCTGCTGAACATGCACAGCTCATCATATAGTCTTGATTTCCAAATACTATCTCTCCATTGGTACCTAAGTCTATAAATAAAACATTTTCTTCACTTGACCATATACCAGCTGATAATACCCCTGCTGTTATATCTCCTCCTACATAACTTGCTACAGATGGAGCTAAGTACACATATGCACTATCATTTACAAAAAGACCTACATTTTCACCCATAAGTTTTGGAGATTTTAAAAATGGTGGTATATAAGGTTCTTGTCTTAAAAAGTCTGTATACACCCCTAAGAATAAACTTGTCATAGTTGTATTTCCAGCAGCTACTAAAGTGACTACATCCTCCTTATTTATGCCATTTCTTTCATATAATGTTTTTAATAGAGGATTTATAGTTTCATCGACTATAGCTTTGTGTAAAGTTTCTAATCCATTTTTCTTAGTCGAATATATAATCCTATTTATAACATCTGCTCCATATTTTATCTGAGCATTTCCAGATGATGCTTTATCTACTACTTCTTTTGAATATAAGTCTACTAAACATACAACTACCGAAGTTGTACCAATATCTATTGCAACTCCATACAGAGAATTTTCCTTATTTCCTTCTTCTATATTTATGATTGTAAGTTTCTTTTGTTTTTGAACATATGTTATTGTAACTTTGAAATCGCTCTTTCTAAATATCGTTGGCATCTTTCTAAGTATATCTAATCTAAAATCTATTTCATTGTATCCCAGATGATTTCTAACATGTCTTTCTAATCTATCTACATCACTTATATTGTCATCTAAGTTTGGCTCTTCCATTTCTATGTATTTCTTTTTTATATTTGTCTTAAATTGTAAGTTATGCTTTTCTATTATTTTTTTAGCTCTCTCAAAAATTTCTCTATCTTTTTGTTTATTGCTACCTTCAATCTTCATACCATGCATAGAAGATGATACTTTAGAAGGAACTTCAATTTCTATATCTGAGATTACTTTTGTACAACAAGCTAATATATAACCTTGCTCCCATTCGTCATCTGTTATATGTCTCGTTTTTTCTGTATCAACCTTACCTTTTAACAACTTTACCTTACATTTACCACAAGACATATTTCCATTACAAGGAGCATCTATAAATATATCAGCATTTCTTGCAACTTCTAGTAATATATCCCCCTCATTACAATAAACTTCTTTATTGTTTGGCATAAAATTTACCTTTATCATGATATCCCTCCCAATTTGTTCTATATATTATAAAAGGAAAGTATAGCTAAATTTGCGTGCACTCAAATTTTACTATACTTTCCCCAATTATAATAACATCCCTAGTCTTTAATTATTCTAATCCAGCCTCGTATTCTTTATCACTTAATAATGTATCAAGCTCAGCAACATCAGCTAGTTTTACTTTTAATATCCAGTTTTCGTATGGGTCTTCATTTATACATTCTGGTTCATCTTCTAATTTTTCATTAACTTCTAATACTTCACCATTAACAGGAGATATTAAATCAGAAGCTACTTTAGAAGATTCAACTACTCCAAAATCTACTCCCTTAGTTACAGTATCTTCTACTTCTGGTGTTTCAACAAATAATATTTCTCCTAATTGATCTTGAGCATAATCTGTTATACCTATATATACAACATCTCCATCAATTACTTTTACCCATTCATGATCTTTAGAGTATTTTAATTCTGGTAATAATTTCATTTCGATAGACCCCCAATATTATATTATTGATTAATTTATTTAAATCATATTAATATTATATCACATTATTTTAAATTTTCCATCAATTACATTACACTTTCCATAGCTAATGCTGGATGACCTTTTTCTTCTAAGAAAGCTAATACTCCTTCAGAATCGTCAGCTATAGTTTCATCACAAATCATATCACAGAAGTTCTCTATTCCAGTCATTTCTTTAACTGTAGCATTTAATTTATCAGCTACATAATCTTTTAATTCTTTTGGCATCCAAACTATTCTTTCTGGTCCACCTTCTGCATAAGCGAATTTTTTAGAAGATATGAAATGTCTTCCGTGTCCCATGAATCCTGGAGTTTGAACTCCTCCACCTGTCATAGAAGCAAGTTCTCCGAAAGTCATACCAACTGGAGTAACGCTTGGGAATTCTCTGTTAACTACAACAAATCCATTTGCTTCTGGCATTATACCACAGATACACTCGAAGCATCCACAAGAAGTCATAGGGTCTTCTAATATAGAGTATAATGTAACAGCTTCAACTGCACCTTGAGATATTTGGTTTACAGTTTCATTTACAGAGTTCCATACACCTGTTCTATCGTCTAAACATTCACCTTTTTCTATTGGTTGACAAGGACCTGTAGGGTCTAATTCTTTAGTAGCTTTAGCATCTAACCAGCTAACTGCTCCACAAAGACCAAGTCTTTCAGGAGTAACAACACAAACGTGAGCTGGTGCAAATGATTGACATAAGTTACAAGAATAGAAAGTCTCTACACTTTCATCAACCAATGAAGCTAATCTCTCATCTCTAGCATTGTATTTAGCTATTGCTTCACCTTTTAATTCAGAAACTTTTTCTGCATCTGTAATTATAGTTATTTCACACTTATCAACAACTGATTCAAATTCATCTAACATCTTAGCATATAAAACTTCTCCTATATGCTCAAGTCTAAATCCTTTATCAAATGCATCTTTAGAGATTCTTACCCAGGCCATATCTCTTTGTCCAACGTGCATTACACCTTCTATATAGTTTAAGAAGTAGTGGAAACGTCTTTCAAGAACTGGTTCGAAATCTTCTTGCATGTTTTTACCAGCTATTTTAACTATTACAGCAAGTGGTAATCTTAATACACCATCTGCTTCAACTTCATCTATGTTTGGTCCTATTATTTCTATCTTATGGTCTTCAACTTCAGCAGCTTCTTTCTTAACAACAAGCTCCCAAGCTTCAGTTTTATTTCCACCAAATTCAGCAAACATGTCGCTCTTTCTAATTCTTTCACCTTCAAATGCTGCTGCAAATGAAACTGGTATAGGTATTTCAGTAACTTTTATTTTTATTCCTCTAGCTTCTAATGAAGTAGCTACTATCTTATCATAATCTTTTTGAGTTAATAAATTCATTGGAACTTCAAGAACAGTTTGGTCAGTTACAACTGGGAATCCTAAAGCTATTGCTCCAGCACCTGCAGATACAACTAATTCACTTAATGGTCCAAAAGCATTAACAAATGCAGGAACTCTATTAGCTGTGTATTCTAATAATCCGTTTAAATCACCAGGAGTTAATCCACCGAATATTAATGCTGCTCTTACTGCAACAGATACAACGTGGATAACAGAAGTTACATCATATCCTAGAGGTATAACTCTTAGTTCAAGACCCATTTTTACTCCAGCTTCTATAGCTTGGTCTATAACCTTACCAACTAAGAAAGTTAATAAACCTTTAGATTGGTAGTCTTTTATAACTTTTGCTGCTGATTCAGCATCAGGGCATTCTCCAAGAACAACTGCAACACCAGGTATATCTCCTGTAACTAGTGGTACACCAAGTGATCTGATTATAGGGTCAGTTATATGACCTGCACATGGCTCACTATATGGAGCATCCATAGTTGAGTATTTTAATGCTTCAATTACTTCTGCAGCTAAAGCAGTAGCTAAACCAGCATTAAAAGCATGTTCTAATAAATGAGTTCTATTGATTAAAGATTTTACTACTTCTAAAGCACCTTCTAAGTCCCCTAAAGTGTTCATTTTTTGTCCTGTTGCAGCATATATACAAGGTAATGAATATGCTGTATCAGGGAAAGCTACTTTATGTTCTTTTCCGTTTTTTTCTATAGCTTCATTTAACATAGCTTGAGCTGCACCCAAAGCTTGTTCTGACCCTGTAAAGATTATATTATATAGATTCATTCTATTTCCCCCTTTAATATTTACACCTATTTTTTATTAACTATACCCTAAAAACCCTAGAAAGCAAATCCACCTTCATTTAACTCTAAGAAAGAGTCTGCATATAAAGATGCCCCGTTGATTATGTCACAAGATTTTACAGTTTTCATTAATTCTGGGTCACATGGATTCATTATAGCTGAACTAAATCCATTAGCCATTGCCATTGCTAAGAATGCACTATCTAAAACAGGTCTAACATGTTTAGGACATCCATTAGATACATTAGATAATCCTCCTGTAGTTAAAAGTCCCATTTCAGTCATCATCTTTATAGCTTCTAAAACTTCTACTTGTTTTTCTTGCATACCTTTTATAACTAAGCATAATGGGTCAAATAATATATCAGTTGGCTCCATTCCTAGCATTAAGCCTTTTTCTAATATCTCTTGGCAGTAAGCCATACGTTCATCATTATCTCTTGGGATACCTTCTTTTGCACATAAACCTATAACCATTGATTCATATTCAGCTGCTATATCTATTAAATCAAATCTTGAACCAGCATCAGCAGAGTTTATTATTGGTTTTGCATTAGTTCTATCATAAACTTTAAGTCCAGCTTCGATAGCTTTTTTATTAGCTGTATCTAATGCTATAGGAACATTGTTAAATTCAGATTGAAGTAGCTTAACTCCCCATGTCATTATCTCTTCGCCATCTCTTTCAGCAGGTCCTATATTGAAATCTATATAGTGTGCTCCTGCTTCTAATTGTTCTTTTGCTCTTTTTAATATTGGAGCTGGATCTCTTTCTGCTAATGCCTTTCTTATTGAAGGTGAGATACAGTGTATTCTTTCACCTATAATCATAAATTTTTCCATTTATAATGTCCCCCTTTAAATTTAATATTAATAGTTAGTTAATATTTTATTAGTTTGTTTGGCATGCTTTTTCTTGGTATCCTTTTAAGAACTTAGGTAATTCCATAGATTCTTCTGGTCCTATAACTACATTCCATCCTGGTAAGTTATCTTCTATATCACCTTTAAGTACTGCAACTTTTCCTGGAATGATAATGTCTTTACAATTAGTTACTTCTTCTACTTTACTTTCTTTGATGAAAGCAGAGATTGAATTTCCACCAAATTTACCAGCAGCCCAAGATGTAAGAACTGAATATCCACCTGCATCTGGTATTACTAACCATACTGGAACTTTTGATCTTTCTATATCTCCAGCAACTATGAAATAAGTTAATGCAAAGTCAACAGTAACTAATACTGGAGAATTTTCATCTGGGTTATTAATTGGGTAAATCTTTGGTTCAACTCTCATTGGTCTTTGTGGGTCAGTGTATATATTTTGTCTTAATGCAAATAATGGTAATGCTTTAGCATAACTAATATCATCTATTACTATTATAGAACCATATTTTATAGTAAATATTGATGATAAAGCAATTTCCATCATAGGATTTGAGTTAGATAATCTATTTGCAAATACTATTGAAGGATATCCAAATGTTCTATCTTGTTCTTTTAAAGCTATTCTTCTAACTTGCACAGCATTAGTGTAAGTATCTTTTATATTTTCTCCAGTTACATCTAATACTAATTCTTTATATCCAGCAGATTGAACTAATTCAACTGTTTCATATAATTCTTCTAAGCTAGCTGCTTTTACTCCTAATGGTAGGTTTGCTCCTTTAACTACTTCTATCATATCTTTGTAGTTATCTTTAGTTGCTCCATATACCATTGGTCTAGCATCTTTTAATACTTCAACAGCTTCTTTAACTGCTTGTGCATCATCACAAGCTAAAATATAAGCTACTTCTAATCCGCTACCCTTTATTTTGTCTATTAGTTTTAAATATGCATCTTTGTCTCCACAGTATTCTAAAACAACCATTTCAACTTTCATTTGTTCACCAATTCTTATATAGTCAACTTTTTTCATGTTAGCTATTTTAGCGTCTACTGCTTCATCACTCATACAAGTACAGAATGAAACTGCATATCTATTTCTACTTACTAATGTTTTTTCATGTCTAAATAATACTGTTTCCCCGCCTAGTTCATATTCAGATGCTCCAGTACCAACTTTTAATGCTTTCATTAAAGGTGCTGTAGCTTCTGATAGTTTTGCTATAGCGTCATCAGACATATGTGGGCATTTGCCTACTTCTACAGCTCCTGAAGCAACCTTCATAGAGAAAGCCATACAAGTTGGGAATCCACAATCCTTACAGTTTTTCTTTGGTGTTAATTTAAATATATCTAAAGCTTTTAATGCCATTATTTTCTCCCCCTAACCTTAACAATTTAATTAAGCTAATGCGTTAACCAATTCTTTTATAGTTTCTATTGATTTTGGATGACGAAGTATAACTGCGTTTGAACCACCTACTAAAACACTTGCTGCAGTTGAAACTTCCATTGCTATAGTTCTTTCTTCTGGACAACCCCAATCTGGCTCATCTTCTACTGGAGCTATAGCTTCTTTAACATGACCTACTTCGAAAGCTACTGGTGTTATGATAGGCATTTGTAATGTCTTATCATTTTGACCAAATGCTGCAAGTCTAATTCTATCCATAGTAGATGCAACATATTCATATCCATAACCAACTGCTGAACATCCAACATTCATAACTATATTTTCACCTTTAACGCCTAATTGAGTTAACAGTACGTTTAATTGTTTTGCTAGGTTTATATCAACAGAAGATTCTGCTCCAACTTTGTGTGAATAAGCCATTCCAGCTGATGCTCCTACTCCTTTGTAGTTATCTTCTACTGCTGACATAAATAGACAGTTATGCCCATCCAACGCTTGAGCTAATTTTTCAAACAGTTTACCATCTTTTTCATGATTTCCTGAACCAGCTACTACTAAAGGCAATGTTATTGCTTCAACTACTGCTTTAGCAACTTCAGCACAGTCATCAACTGATTTATCTAATCCATTTGGGTCAGAACCATCAAATTTTAAACAAATAAAATCTGCTTGTGTATTAGCTTCAACATATTTAGCCCATTCTACTGGACAATTAGCTACATCTTTGTATAACTCTTTATATGAATCAGTCCAGCTTTCAGGATAAACGTCTGATATTTCTATACCTATTTTTGGAGTATTACCTACTTCTCCATCAAAACTATAAAAAGGTAATACATTTTCCCCACCTAATTTAATTGCTTTTTCCCCTATTCCTACTTCAACTTCTGATATTTTTCCAGAATATTTTTGAGTAGACATTTTAAATGCCATATTTTTTTCCCCCTTAAGCCTATTTTAATTCTAATTTAGCAAAAATCTCTTTCATAGCCACTTTAGATTTTGAATCTTCAGGTAAATTAACTAAAGGAATACCTGTAGAATCATATTCATATATCAATTCATCCATAGGTACAACACCAATTAGCTCTAGGTTATGTTTTTCTATTTCCTCTTTAACACCATCATTCATAACCCCATTTGGAACCTTATTTACAATTAGAAGTATTCTTCCAACATTTAATTTTAGTTCCTCAGCTAAATCTCTTATTCTAGCAACAGCTTGTATGCTACGTCTTGAGCAATCACTAACCAATAAAAGTGTATCAACATGTCTAGTAACTTTTCTGCTTAGATGTTCCATACCAGCTTCGTTGTCCATGACTAAGTATTTGTAGTGACCAGATATTTTGTTTACTTGTTCTCTAAGTATCCCATTTACAAAACAGTAACATCCTTCCCCTTCTGATCTCCCCATTACTAATAAGTCATATCCTTCTCCTTCTTCAATTATAGAATTTAATCTAAATTGTAGATATTGTGCTTTTGTCATACCACCTGGGAATGCATTGCCTAACTTTTCTCTTTGATTTACTTCTTCTCTTATTTCTCCTATTGTTGCTTCAACTTCAATACCTAATACTTCATTTATGTTAGCATTAGCATCAGCATCTACAACTAATACTGGTCCCTTATTGTCCTTAACCAAATAATCAATCAAAAGCCCTGTGAGACTTGTTTTACCAGTTCCACCTTTTCCTGCAACAGCTATATTGTATCCCATTTTAAGACTTCCCCCTTAAATCTAGCCACAGAGCCTTATGTACTCTGTTTACTTATTATAATTTAGGTACAGAATGAACACATTCTCCATGTACATCATGAAGTGCTTCCATTAGCCCTTCAGATAAACTTGGATGTGGATGTATTGCATCCCCTACTTGTTCTACAGTTAATCCTAGATGAACAGCAAGTGATAACTCTGTTAATAAATCTGTAGCATGAGGACCTACTACTGCTGCACCTATTATTTTATCTGTTTCTTTATCAGCTATTATTTTTACAAATCCTTGGAAATGTCCTATAGCCTGTGCTTTTCCAAGTCCTCTAAAATCAAATTGACCTACATTGTATTCTACACCTTCAGCTTCAAGTTGTTTTTCAGTTTTACCAACACCAGCAACTTCAGGTTCAGTATAAACACATCTTGGAATTGCTCTATAATCTACTACTTTAGTTTTTCCTAAAGCATTTTCAACTGCAACAATACCTTCTTTAGAAGCAACATGTGCTAAGAAAGGAGTATCTATTATATCACCTATTGCATATATACCTTCTACATTAGTTTCAAGATGCTCATTAACTACTACTTTTCCTCTTTCCATTTCAATTCCTATATCTTCTACTCCAGAATTATCAAGGTTAGGTCTTCTACCAACACATACTAATGCATATTGTGCTTCTATAACCTTTCCATTAGAAAGAGTTGCAACAGCTTTACCATCAACTACTTCACAAGTTTGTACTCCAATACCTGTAATAACTTTAATCTTATCTTTCTTAAATTGTCTAAGTAGTTGTTTTGCTACATCTTTATCTTCATTTAATAGTATCTGGTCAACCATTTCAACTATAGTTACTTCTGTTCCTAAGGCTCTAAAGAATTGCCCTATTTCACATCCTATAACTCCACCACCTACTATTAACATAGATTCAGGTATATCTTCAAGTCCAAGAACTTCATCACTAGTTATTACAATCTTTCCATCATATGGGAACATTCTTGGTACAACTGGAACAGAACCATTAGCTAGTATTATCTTATCAGCTTTTATAGATTCTACTGTTCCATCATCTTTTGTTACTTCTATAGTATTTTTATCAATTAATTTTCCAAAACCATTAACTAGTTTTACTCCTCTTTTCTCAAATAGGAATTCTATACCACTTATTAATTGATTTACAACTTTATTTTTTCTTTCCATTATGGCAGTGAAATTTGGTGTAACTGTACCATCTATCTCTATACCAAAATCCTTTGCTTCCTTCACAGTATTTAATACCCCTGAAGAAGCAAGAAGTGCTTTAGTTGGTATACATCCTGCATTTAAGCAAGTTCCTCCAACTCTTCTTTTTTCAACAACTGTCACCTCTGCACCAAGCATAGAAGCTTTTATAGCTGCTACATATCCTCCTGGTCCACCACCTACTACTACTATTTTCATCCTTAATTCCCCCAAACCTTATAATCTACAATCTTGTAATACTATAAACCTGCGGCATCTAGTATAGCAGGTATATTTTCTTCTGCCCCAATTGCCATTATATGAACACCATCACATAAATCTTCTTCTTTTAATTGTTTGATAAGTTCTCCTGCCATTTTTATTCCTTCACTTACCCAGTTTTCTTTTCCAGCTGCTCTTAATCTTTCGATTTGTTCATCTGGCACAAATATTCCTGGTACATTTGCAGTCATAAATTTAGCCATTCCTGGAGATTTTAAAGGTACTATCCCTGCCAATACCTTGCAATCCATATCTCTTGTTAGTTCTCTAAACTTTCTCATTGTATTTATGTCATAAAGTGCTTGAGTTTGGAAAAATTTAGCTCCAGCTTTTATTTTCTTTTGCATTTTTAATAATTGAACTTCTATTGGAGAATATTCTGGAGTTACTGATGCTCCTAGATAAAAATCTGGAGAACCTTTTAATTTATTACCAGCCATATCCGTACCTGCCATTAGAGTTTCAGCAGTTTGAAGTATCCCTACAGAGTCTAAATCAAATACACCTTTAGCTTGTGGATGGTCTCCTACGCTAGTATGGTCTCCTGTTAATGCCAACAAGTTGTTTATCCCAAATACACCTGCTGACAACATTTCTCCTTGTATAGCTATCCTATTTCTATCTCTCCCTGTTATTTGAATCACTGGCTCTAATCCAGCATCTTTTAGTAATTTACATGTAGCAAGAGAAGTTGCTCTCATAACTGCTGATTGAAAGTCTGTCACATTTGCTGCATGAACTCTTCCAACTAACGGCTTTGCACATTCAATTAAATGTGAAAGGTCAGTCCCTTTTGGAGGAGCCATCTCAGTAGTAACTGCAAATTTTCCACTCTCTAATGTTTCTCTTAATAAGCTCATCTCTAATCCCCCTTTTAACCTTCTAAAAAAAACTTTTATGAATTGGCTGTTGCTTCTTTCTTTTTCTTTGCACTTAAGCTTCTTGGATTATTTTGCTTAGAATAGTCTTTTGGCGGTCTTATTTCTGCTAAATTATCTAATTGCCCTATAGATTCCAATCTTTCATATATTTTTATCCAAGCACAATCATTTTCTGGATTTACTTCACATTTACCATTTTTAGCTCCACCACAAGCCCCATTCATAAGACCTTTAGCACACATAGTTACTGGACATATTCCACCTGTCCAACCAAGTTCACAGTCTCCACAAGCCTTACAGGCTTCCTCATATTCTCCAACCCTTTGTACTTCCCCTATAAACAAAGTGTTGTTAGCTGGATAAACTGGTTTATTTTTTAGGTTTTTAACTATTGTTTGTGTCCCATCTCCACATGCTAAAGATAAAACTGCATCAGCTTCTTTAGTTTCTTCTTTTAGAGCCTTTAAGTCCTTTTTAGACTTTAAAAGGTTACAAGCAGGATCAAGCATTACATATCCTAAGATTTTTTTGCCCTCACCTTCAAGAGTTTCCTTCATTTTTAGAACTTCTTCTTCTCCACCACTCTTACAAGTCGCTGCACATTGATTACAACCAACTAAAACTAGCTTGTCAAAATTCTTTAAGTACCCTAGCACTTCTTCCAATGGTTTATTTTCAGAAATTATCATATCTACTTCCCCCCTAAACCTTCCACAATATCTATCTATTTATTGTTTTGCAACTTACAAGCTTTAACTACATGTTTTGCAAGTATAGATGTTGTAACTGAACCAACCCCCGCTGGAACTGGAGTTATCATCGATACTTTATTTAAAACTGCATTTGTATCAACATCTCCACATAAATTTCCTTCTTCATCAACATTTATACCAACGTCTATAACTACTGCTCCATCTTTCACAAAACTTTCATCTACCATCTTAGCTCTACCAATAGCTGCTATCAATATGTCCGCTTCTGCAGCTACATCTGATAAGTTTTTAGTCTTTGAATGGCATATTGTAACAGTTGCATGTTCACTTAATAAAAGCATTGATACTGGCTTCCCAACTACCATTGATCTTCCAAGAACTGTTACCTTACTTCCTTTTAAATCAACATTATAATGTTTTAATATTTCTACTACTGCTGTAGGAGTACATGGTGGGAATCCACTCTTATCTCCTTCCATGACTTTAGCAGAGTTTATTGGGCTAAAACAATCTACATCTTTTTCTGGTGCAATGACATATTTTATAACTTCTTCATTTAAGTGTTTTGGAAGTGGTCTAAAACATAATATACCATTAACATCCTTGTCATCATTAACTTTCTTTAAAACATCAATATATTCTTCTTGAGTTATATCTTCAGCTAATTCCAACACCTCAGTTGTTATACCAATGTTTTGACATCTTTTTAGTGCTCCTCTTTCATATGATAAATCATCACTTCTTGCTCCAACTCTAACTATTGTTAGCTTAGGATTTATACCTTCTTTAACTAGTAACTCGACTTCTTTTATTAAGTCTTCACTAATCTTATCAGCTACAGGTTTTCCTTTTATAATCTGTCCTTTAGTTGACATTACTTCCATATATTCACAACTCCCCTACAAGCAAACTTAAATTAATTTATTCTATATACCACATATTAATAACATAGTATCTACTTTCGTCATTTAAAAATTATTTTCCAAGCGCTTTTTCAACTTTAGCATAAACTTCATCACAAGTTTTAACGCCATCTTCAACTAATTTATCTACTTCTGTTTTTACTTTACTAACATATTCTTGATCTTGTATAGAATTTATATTTATAACTACATTTAATTGTCCACCAAGTATAGCAGCTCTTAAACATTGAACCCCTACACCAACGTCGCTTATAGCAAGTCTTGAACCTTTATCAACTAAATCTTCATGTAACTTAATAGCTTCATAACAAACTCTTACTATATTTAATGGTACTTCACAAGCAACTTTTAGCGCTTTTTCCATTGTTTCTGCTTTTATTCTTTTTTCCTCTTCTGTTTCTTTAGGAAGCCCATAAGCTTTTGATAATGGTAAGAAACATTCTGCATCATCATCTATCATTTTTAATAAATCTTTTTCTAATTTTCCTGCTTTATTTAATATATCTTTTACACTTTCTTCATACTCAGCATACTTTTTCTTTCCTATTGTAAGATTGCATACCATACTCCCTAAAGCCATACCAATTGCACCAACTAGTGCGGCAGCTCCCCCGCCACCTGGTACTGCTTCTTTAGAAGATAGTACTTCTACAAAATCAACACAAGTTTTATCTGCTATTTTCATGATAATCCTCCTTAAAAGGATGTAGGAAAATATCCTAAATTATCTTAGAGATATTTCCTACTCTTTATTTATAAATTAATACACTTAGAATAATCCAGCTATTACTCCATTTTCATCAACATCTATTTTTTCTGCTGCTGGAACTTTTGGTAATCCTGGCATTTTCATTATTTCTCCAGTAAGTGCAACTATAAATCCAGCTCCTGCTGAAATTGATGCTTGTCTTACAGTTATTCTAAATCCTGTTGGTCTACCTAATTTAGTTTGGTCATCAGTTAAAGAATATTGAGTTTTAGCCATACATACTGGAACTTTAGTAAATCCAAGTTTTTCTAAGTTAGCTATTTCTTTATCAGCTTCTGGAGTATAATCTACACCATCTGCTCCATAAATCTTAGTAGCTATAGCATTTATCTTATCTTTTATAGATAAATCATCTTCATAGCAGAATCTAAAATTATTTTCTTCTTCATCTAATAATCTTAAAACTTCTTTAGCTACTGCAATTCCACCTTCTCCACCTTTTGCCCATACTTCAGAAAGAGCAACATTAACGCCTAATTCTTTACACTTGTCTTCAACAAGTTTAAGTTCAGCTTCAGTATCAAGTGGGAATCTGTTTATTGCAACAACTGCTGGTAATCCATATACTTGAGTTATGTTTTCAACATGTTTTAATAAGTTTGGAAGTCCTTTTTCAAGAGCTTCTAGATTTTCTTCGTTTAAGTCTGCTTTAGCAACTCCACCATTGTATTTTAATGCTCTTACAGTAGCAACTATTATAACAGCATCTGGTTTTAAATTTGCCATTCTACATTTTATATCTAAGAATTTTTCTGCTCCAAGGTCAGCACCGAAACCAGCCTCAGTTATTACATAATCTGCAAAGTGCATAGCCATTCTTGTAGCTATAACAGAGTTACATCCATGAGCTATATTTGCAAATGGTCCACCATGTACAAATGATGGTGTTCCTTCAAGAGTTTGAACTAGGTTTGGTTTTAAAGCATCTTTTAATAATGCAGCCATAGCACCATTAGCTTTTAATTGTCTAGCTGTTACAGGTGCACCTTCGTAGCTATATCCAACTATTATGTTTCCTAATCTTTCTTTTAAGTCAGCTATATCACTTGCCAAACAGAACGCTGCCATTATTTCAGAAGCAACAGTTATATCAAATCCATCTTGTCTAACTGCTCCATCGCCTTTTTTACCCATACCATCAACGATATTTCTAAGTTGTCTATCGTTCATGTCTACACATCTTCTCCAAGTTATTTTCTTAGGGTCTATTCTAAGTTCATTTCCTTGATGAATATGATTGTCAAGCATAGCAGCTAAAAGGTTATTAGCAGCTCCTATAGCATGAAAGTCTCCTGTGAAGTGTAAGTTTATATCTTCCATAGGAACAACTTGTGCATATCCTCCACCAGCTGCCCCACCTTTAACACCAAATACTGGTCCTAGAGATGGTTCTCTTAAAGCAACTAATACATTTTTATCTAATTTTGCAAATGCATCAGCAACACCGATAGTAGTAGTAGTTTTTCCTTCACCTGCTGGAGTTGGGTTTATAGCTGTAGTTAATATTAACTTGGCTTTTTTCCCAGTTTCTCTTTTTAGTAGATTGTAGTCAACTTTGGCTTTGTATTTACCATATAGTTCTACATCTTCTTCACCTAGTCCTAATTTTTTTGCAACCTCTCTAATATCTTGAGGTTTAGCTTCTTGAGCTATTTCAATGTCAGATTTAAATCCCATAACTGAATCTCCTCCCACAACCTAAATAGATTTAAAATATAATTTTTGTATAAATTGTATTAATATGTAAAAATTATATTTTATAAGATAATTATACATGTAAAATTGCTTAAAAACTAGCTACTAAGCTATTAAAATATCTTTAACTTAATAGCTAGTCATTTATCTAATTAATCATTTATTACCTATCTAATACCTATTTATTGCCTTTAACCAACAACCCAATTATAAATCAAAATTTCTATTTATCTTTAAGTGACATTAATTTCTCTTTTATTTCTTTAATTTGTGCCTTTGTTGTTTCACTAGAATCATATGGAGATTGATTAGCTCTATCAGAATCTATAACATCTTGATTGTAATAGATAAATCCTAAAGATTCCCCATCTTCTAAGTTTTGTATTATAAATTCTTCATCTTCTTTATTTCTGATTTTGTTACCTACAACAAATACCTTATTTACGCCTATATCATGACCAAGTTTTTTAACTTTTCTATATGTTTGGAGACTTCTTTCTCCTGGCTCTACAACTACTATAAAAGCATCTACACCTTGAGCTGTTCCTCTTCCTAAGTGTTCAATTCCAGCTTCCATATCCATAACAACTACATCTTTATTTTGTAGTATTAAGTGTGAACAGAGTCTTTTTAAAAGAACGTGCTCTGGACATACACATCCAGTGCCACCAGAATCCACTGTTCCTAATGTAAGTAATCTCACTCCGTTGTATTCTTTACAGAAATTTTCAGGTATATCGTCTACTTTAGGATTCATCTTAAACATTTTTCCAAATGAACCTACAGAAGCAGCTGTTCTATCTGAAACTAACTTTTTCATTTCTGATATAGGTACTATTGATTCATATACTTCTTTTGGAAAACCTAGTGCTAAAGCTAAATTAGCATCAGGATCGGCATCAACAGCAACAACTCTGTATCCGTCTTCAGCAAACATCCTAGAGAGCATTGAAGAAAAAGTCGTTTTACCTACTCCACCTTTACCTGTTATTGCTATCTTCATAATCCCTACCACCTTTATTACTATTTGCTTTTTATTTTATTTATGTTTTAGTGTAGTTATCTATTTTTTAAACACTAAAAATAAACTACAGCTAGTCCTTACAGGAACCAATTACATTTACCCTACTAGCTTTTCAAAGCAGCATGTATAGTTTTAGTATTCTTCATTATATTGTTTATATTTTATTTATTCAGTATATTCATTGTATTTTGATGTTCTTTTCTTTAATATTTGACTTCATTCAACTATAAAACCTTTATTTAGATATAAAATCGTTTTTTCTAAGGCTTTAGCCATTTTCTAAGCTTCTGCTTCAACACCCATTTTTTCTTCAACTAATGCTTCGAAGTGAACACGTTTCTTTTCTATATCTTCTATTATTGTAGCTGCTAACTCTTTTGGATTTGTATTTACAGTAAATGTTGCACCAACTTTATCTTTTAATTCGCTAGTTAATATATCTACTGCTCTTGAAGAACCAGCTATTGGAGGCATTATTCCTAAGTAAGTGTCTATACCAGAAGCTACAACATAGCATCCTATAGCAACTGCTTTTTCTGACATCCACTCTGGAGCTATACCTACAACTGGAAGGTCACACATATCCATATCTAAGTAATTAGCTGCTGCTCCAACTAAATCTAATATACGGCTTATATCAACGCAAGAACCCATATGTAGTACTGGTGGGATTCCTACTAATTTACAGACAGTTGCAAGACCTTTACCTGCATATTTTTCAGCTGCATCAGTTTCCATTAAACCAAATTTAGCTGCTGCTGAAGCACCACATCCTGTAGTAACTACTATTATGTCGTTTTTAATTAATTCTTTCATTATTGTTACGTGAGCCTCATTTGAAACTCCTTTAGCATTGTTACATCCAACTACACCAGCTGCTCCTCTTAATACTCCAGATTTTAAACAGTCTGTTAATGGCTTAACTGTTCCTGCTGGATCTATATGAGAGTTTACAACTCTGTCTAATTGATTTACTACTGCTTCTACACTATACCCAACTGTTGCCCCTGATTTTAATTCAGGTATAAGTACTTTTGATTTATCTCTATTTTTAAAGTTTAAGATAGCTTCTTTAACTATTGATTTAGCATCATCAAGAGCTTGTTCTTCTCTAAATTCAATATAAGTTGAACCTGTTATTTTAGCTTTTGGAGAAGTTGTTACAAATTTAGTGTGGTAACAATCTGCTACTCTAGCTAGTGCAGGGAATATACATTGAACGTCAACTATTACAGCCTCAACTGCTCCAGTTACTATTGCAAGTTCTTGTTGATGGAAGTCTCCTGCTATTCTTACACCATGTCTCATTGTAATTTCATTACCTGTACAACACATACCAGCTAAGTTTATTCCATCTGCTCCAACTTCTTTAGCTAAAGCTATTAAGTCTGGTTCTTCTGCAGCTAAAACTATCATTTCTGATAATGCTGGCTCATGTCCATGTAATATTATATTAACTTTATTTTCTTCTAATACTGCTAAGTTAGCTTCTGTTCTTCTTGGTACTGGAGTTCCAAATAAGATATCGCTTAAACGAGTACCTATCATAGAACCACCCCAACCATCAGCCATAGAAGTTCTTAGACTCATGTGTATTAAACTATCTATATCACCAGTACAACCTATATGAGTAGAGTGCATTATTGTTGCAATTTCTCTATCTATAGCTCTTGGTTCTATAGCATATTCTTTCCATATTTTTTGTCTTGGTTCTGGCGCATTTTTTATAAATCTTAATGTCCCAAAAGGTTTACCAAATTCCATTAATGCAATTTCTGCCACTTCATGTGCTACATCATAGATATCTCTACCTTCTGTTTCTACATCCCATTCTTTAGCTAAAGTAATTAATTTAGCTTCGTCTCTTATTTTATAGTTTCCATTTGGATCAGCTAATGCTAATGTATGTGCTATATCTCTAGCATGGTCTGAATGGGCAGCTGTCCCACCAGCAACCATTCTTGCAAAGTTTCTACCTACTATAGTGTGTTCGTCTGCTCCACATAACCCTCTTGGAGTTTTAGGACTTATTCTACATGGTCCCATTCCACATATTCTACAGCAAACCCCTTGAAGACCAAAACCACATTGTGCTTTAAAGCCTTCTTTTCTATCATACATTGTTTCTACGCCTTCTTCTCTAGCTTTTGCTATCATCTTCTGGCTGTTTAAATCAATTGTTAACATTTTTTCATCCATATTCCTATCCCCTTTTTTTGATTTTTAAAATCCCCCAGGTGACTGACTTCATGTCATAAAATAATAAAATAAATGCTTTCTAAGTTGATTATATACTAATTTTCAGCACTTTGCTTTAGATTTAAATATTTTTTTAACAAAATTAGATAATACATAAAAATTTTATTTTTAATACCTAATTTAAGTTAATTTAACTACTCATTTTTGGCTATTTTTTAATACTTGAGCCTACTTTTTTGATACTTTAGTTTAATTAAATTATGTTTTGATTTTTTTAAATCAATTTTGAATTATTTCTAGTCAATTTTTTGATATTATATCTTATTTGTGTGTTTATTATTTCTCACTACTTTTTTGGACTTGTTACAGATTTTTACTCCCTATACCATAATTAGTAAAAACTTCTTAGAATAGCATTTTTTGGACTAATTTTTTGAAATTTTTTTATTTTTCTTACTTTAATATTAATTATAGCTTCAAATTGAACATTTGTATATATTCATTTGAAGCTATAATTATTTTTTATATAAAATTTTTTTAATATTGCATTAATTTAGATATTATGACTACATTTTATCTTTTAACGCATTTATTTTACACACTTAATGTTTTTATTTCATACTTTTAGCTACAATAGCTCCATACGCAATAGAGTACAATTTAGATTCATGTGAATCAGCTCTTGATACTAAAACTATAGGAGCTTTTGCGCCCATAATTATACCTGCTGATTTAGAATCTGCCATGTATGTAAAGGCTTTTCCTATGCCATTACCAACTTCTATTGTTGGAACCAACATAATATCTACATCTCCAGATACTTCACTTTTAAATCCTTTTATCTCACTAGCTTCTTTTGAAACTGCTAAGTCAAAAGCTAAAGGACCTTCTACAATTACATTATCTCCAAATTCTCCTGCTTGACAAGCTTTTGCTAGCATATCTGCATCTACAGTAGCTTGCATTTTAGGATTTACTTTTTCCTTAGCTGCTAAGCATGCAACTTTTACAGTTTCCATACCTAAAGCTTTTGCTGCTTTTATAGAATTTTTTAATATCTTTGCCTTTTGTTCATAGTCAGGAGCTATATTCATTCCTCCATCTGTAGTTATCAATAGCTTATGGTATCTTTCTAACTCATATACCATAACATGACTTAATAAACTATCAGTTCTAAGACCATAATCTTTATTTAACACTTCTTTCAAGATAACAGATGTATCTAATAAACCTTTCATTACAAAATCAGCTTCTTTACTTGATACTAATTTAACTGCTATTTCAGCACAGTCTTTAATATCATCCTTGTCAATAATTTTAATTCCACCCAAATCAAATTCTATTTCTTTTGATATTTCTCTTATCTTTCCTTCATTTCCAACCAATATAGGAGTAATTATATTTCTTTCTACAGCATCCTTTATAGCCATTAAAACTTCTTTATCGTGAGCTGCTGCTACAGAAAGTACTATTTTTTCTCCTCCTTTAAGCTGCTCTAAAATATCATCTAATTTCTTTATCAAAAGTAACCCCTCCCTTATATATATTTAACTAAATAATACCATATTTGATATGTCTTTTATCAATTTATTTTTTATGTTACAAAAAATTTGTACAACTAAAATCTGCTTTAATATTTAATTATTATAAATTCAAGATACTTATGAAATATAATATTACAAATAGTAAATAAGAGTAAAAATACTTAGACAAAGTAAATAAAAAAAGTGGTACAACATAATAAATGTTCTACCACTCTTAATTAATAAAATTTAATAGCATCAGATAAAACTCGCTAGCATCAAGTCCAACCTAATAAAGTAAAACCTAATAGAATCTAATACAATCTAATAACATTCTTACTTATTTATACCAAGCTCTTTTAAACAAGCAATCGTAATCTCATCCTGTGGATTTAATTCATAAGCTCTTTCTATATAGTAAGTTGCATCATCAATTTCACCATTGTTTAAGTAAGCCATACCTAAATTACAAAGAATTTCTGGGTCCTCTTTTATCTTAGCAGCTTGCTCAAAATACTCTATTGCTTTATCTAAATTATATTTAGAAGCTTCACAAAGCCCTAATTCAACTATAGCATCTACTTGCTTAGGTTTTATTACTAATATCTTCTCAAAATACATCTTAGCCTGCTCTATTTCGCCCATACCCTTATATCCTAGCCCTATCATAAACAGCAAATTCCACCAATCCATATGTTCTTCTTCCAGTGGCAGTAATTTTTCTAATCCCTCTTTAAACTTACCATGGAATATAAGTGTATATCCTTCTTCATACTGTACTTTAAAATCCATCTTTCCTAAATTTTCTTGTATCTCAGCCACTAAGTCAGCATCTAAACCTAATCTTAATGCATCTTCCCATGTCAATTTAGTCTTCAAATATTGACCTTGATTATAATAATGATAACCTAAATGATAATAACCTAATGCAAAATCATTATCAATATCTATTATCTTTTCAAGTTTGGCCATTGCCTCAAGTAAAAATGCATTCATAGCCTTATCATCTAGGTCTTTTTGATATTGTTTTGCTATCTCTTGGCACACAATTGCATAATTATACATTGCATCTAAATCATCTGGATACATAGTTATAAATGCTTTTATATATATTAAAGAATCTGTATGCTCTCCAATCTCAAAGTATTTTCTAGACATGTATCCCATATATGCTTTTAAATCTAAGTTAATATCCTTAGACAAAGCATCTAAAAACTTTTCATATTCTCCATTATTTTTAAATTTACTATCTATACCAATTATATATATCATTGCATCTGCTATAGACATTGAGTTTAACTTATCTTGAGCAGTTTTTTCTTTTATACCTTTTACTAGTACCTCATTTTTTATAGGTACATCTAGCCCACCTTTTGGCACATCATAACTCTTTAATTTAAATTCTCCACCATGCTTTATAGTTATAAAAGCTAGTTCTTCTGCCTTCTTCAGTAAATACTTTTCTATTTTAAAATCCATTGTTTCCTCCTAAATACTTAAATTTCTACTTTATGAGTTTTAGATTTCTCAAATATTTTTTTATCATCATATTCAAATAAGACTATATTTTCTTCTTCTCTTATTTCTGTATTTATATTATTTTTTAAATCCACAATATTAAATTTAAATGGTTCAAAATGAACATATTTTATTATATGTTTTGCTGGTTTATCAACAAAATTAGGTAGATATGTTGATAAGTTATCATTATCTTGTAAAAATACATGACATCTATTCTTAAAGTCATCCACATCTAACTTATTAAAAAACTGTGGTATATTTGATGTCTTACCTAGTGAAATGTAGTCATACTTTAATATATCATTAAATACATCATTGTCTATATTTATTTTTTCATTATAGAAATCCAGTAATATTTTGTATAATTGATTTTTCCCCTGTGCCAAGTCAAAATACCCATTTTCATCAAAGTACTTAGCAAAAGTTTCAAAAAATTTAAAAGGACTTTGTTTATAAAATTTGCCTATAATATATCTCATGGACAACACAAAGTTTTTAGAATTGTAGTATCTTTCAAGTACATCTTCTATATCCTTTAATTTCAATGTTTCTTCATAGCTTATATAATTATTGTATAAAAACTCATATGGAGCATAATCCTTATATTTAAATCCATGCTCATCTGCTACCTTTCTCATACCTGTACCCTTAATCATCTTTAAGAAACCTAATTGTAAGTGTTCTATCCCTAGATTAAATACATCATTAAATGAGTTCTCAAAGCTTTCATAATCCTCATAGGGAAGTCCTGCAATTAAGTCTAAATGTTGATGTATATTTCTATAAGATGCTACTGTCTGAACAACATGAGATAACTTTTTGAAATCATCTCTTCTTCCTACTGCATCAAGTGTTTTTTCATTTGTCGACTGTACTCCTATTTCAAACTGGAAAAGCCCTTCTTTACAGTCAGCCAAAAACTCTAGCATCTTGTCATCTATCAAATATGCTGTAACTTCAAAATGATAGGTTGTATATCCATTATCATTTTTCATAAGAAAATCCATAATTTCCATAGCTACTTTTTTATTTGCATTAAAAGTTCTATCAATAAATTTAATTTGTGAGACTCTTGCATCTATTAAAGCTTTTAAATCTCTTTTTATTCTATCTAAGCTGAAATATCTAAGACCAGGAATGGTAGAAGATAAGCAGTATTGACAGTTAAATGGACAACCTCTTGACGACTCATAATATACTATTCTATTTTCATATTCCTTTGGATTTAAATTTTCATAAGGACTAGGAATCTCGTCCAAATTTTGAAGAAGTTCCATAGGTTTATTTACTATTATCTCGCATCCTTGTCTATATACCAATCCGTCTACACTTTTTATTTCTTTTTTTCCTTTAAGATGAAGCACTAAATCTCTAAAGATTAATTCTCCTTCTCCATAAAGTATATAATCTACAAAATCGTATTTCTTCATTGCCTCATAGCTATCATAACTCACTTCTGGCCCGCCCAAAGCTATTTTAGTATTTGGTCTAATTTTTTTTAGATTATCACAAAGTTTAACTATATCTCCTATATTCCAGATATATGTTGAGAATAAAATTATATCATATTCATTTTTGTATATATCTTTTAAAATATAATCTAAGTCATTGTTTATCGTATATTCTTTCATGTCAACTTCTAGCAAATTCCTTACAAATTCTTTTAGGTATCTTATAGCTAAATTTGTATGAATAAACTTAGAATTCAACGTTGTTAATAAAATTTTCAAATATTTCTCACCTCTTTTTAATATTATACTGCTTTTTGTACCCCTTATAGGTTAAAATAGTATATGTAAAGTCTATATAACATTTATATAATTAGATTATTAATTTCAAGTAATGTGAGGAAAGGAAGTTTTTTATGGAATTAATTGAAAAAGTATCTATCAACTCTTTATCAAAAAGAGATTTACTGCTTATTATAAAGTCTCTTGAATACACTAATGAAAATACCCAAATTAGTGATTTTATCGACCTTAGAAATAATATAGTAAAAGAATTATGTTTCTTAACTGACACTAAAGAAAAAGATTTTTTGGATTACTTAGAAAAAAACAGTAATCTCTAGTAACCTAAACCTTTTTAAACTTTAATATATAAATACCTGATTTAGAATGTATCTTTATGCTTAATATATTATCACTAAAGGTTTTCGACATAACTGTTATTTGATTAAATATGGGGTCTATTGTAGTATCGCCTTCTTCAAGGCTTATAAGACTTCTTGGTTCTATTTTTTTATTATACATTTTAACCCCAATTTTATATTTTCTCAACTTAACAACATATTCTGACATAGAAAGAATAAAATCTATATTATCTTCGTTTAATTCAGTCTCTTCACCTAAAATAGATAATATAGATTTTTTCATGCTTTTAATTCCTTCATTTTCTACATTTCTGTCTTCTATATAAATATCATATAAAATATTTAAAACACTTGATAGAATACTTTCTTCATCATAATCTTCATATTTTAAATCAATATATTTATCAATTAATTGTATTGTACCTATCCTTGCCATCTGAAACTTTACAATATCAGACTTGTCTAATTCTATAGAAAAATCTATTATCTTGTCTTTAATATTTTGTAGTAATTCGACATATTCAATTTTACTGTTATTTATAAGATTGTGCATAACAGAATTATATGCTACAGAACTTAATAAATAATCAAATAAGAATTCCTCTTTTCTAAAGTAACTCACATATTTTTTTATTAATTTAACAACCTCATCTTCACTTTTTTGAATATTAGTATTTGATAAAATTAATGGTAATAAAATATTTAAAAAATTGACATTACCTATTTTTTCTCCATAAAATCTAAAGTAAATAAGTTCATCTTTCAATCTCTTTTCGTCTATATATACACATCTTTGAGTTTTATCATCTATTAAGGATTTTGTATTTATTATAATTAAATCTTTAAGAGTCTTACTTCCATTATTAAAAGAAGATGTGTAGACTTTTTTTATTAATACGTCATTCATAAATATATCCTTTCTCAAAAACTTAATTTAAATATCCTGCTATTAAAAAAAAAGAGACAGCCCGTTAAGAAGCTGTCATATATAGGGGGATAGTAGTGTACAAAAATCATTGTAATCTACTATCTATATATTATTATACGATACTACTTTTTTATATGTAAAGCATCAGTTTTCGACATCCCTATATTCTACAGTTATACAAATTGCGTACTAAGTTCAATTTTATTCTTTTTATTTCAACATTTTGTTGTATTACATTCTTTCTGGAGCGTGCATTCCCAACAGCTTCAGAGAATTTTCTAAAGTTTGTTTTGTGGCTTGTACCAAAGCAAGTCTCGATTTTCTAATCTCTAAATTTTCCACTAAAATTGGATTGTCATGATAAAATTTATTAAACGCTTGAGCTAAATCTAGCATAAATCTTGTAACTATATGCGGTTCATTCTTCTTTAGAGCAAGTAAAATATTTTTATTAAATGACTCTATAACTCTAAGAACTTCTGCACTATCTTCATCAGCCAATAGACTATAATCTATATCAGAAGTGATTTCTTCTTTTGCTTTTCTTAAAACTGCACAACATCTAGCATGTGTATATTGAACATATGGCCCAGTCTCTCCATCAAAGCTTAATGTTCTTTCCCATGAGAAAGTATAGTCTTTTATTCTACTATTAGATAGTTCTTGGAATACTACAGCTCCAACACCTACTTGTTTAGATATTTCATCTACATTTTTAGCATCTGGGTTTTTAGTTAGTATAATATCCTTAGTTTTATCTATAGCTTGATTTAATGCATCTTCTAAAAATACAACTCTTCCTTTTCTAGTTGACATAGTCCCTTCTTCAAGAGCTACCATACCAAATCCAACATGCACTAAGTCTTTTGCCCATTCATATCCCATAAGTTCAATTACTTTAAACCATTGTTGGAAATGTAGGTTTTGTTGAGAACCAACTACATATATACACTTATCAAAATCATAAGTTTCTTTTCTATATATTGCTGCAGCTAAATCTCTTGTCATATATAATGTTGAGCCATCATTCTTAGTAATAAGAGCTGGTGGCATCTTATATTCTTCTAAATCAACGATTCTTGCACCTTTAGACTCTTGTAAAAGATTTTTCTCTTCTAACAACTCTATTACTCTGTCCATCTTATCAGAATAGAAACTTTCACCTGCTAAAGAATCAAATTCTATATCTAAAAGTTTATATACTCTACTAAATTCTTTTAGACTTTCATCTCTAAACCATTGCCATAATTCTTTTGCTTCTTCGTCACCATTTTCTAATTTAGTAAACCATGCTCTTGCTTCATCTTCCATTTCTGGATGTTGTTCTGCTTCCTCATGGAATCTTACATATAATTTTAATAATTCTGGGATTGGATTAGATTCTACTACTTCCTTTTCTCCCCACTTTTTAAAGGCCACTATTAACTTACCAAATTGAGTTCCATAGTCACCTAAATGATTTATTCTTATAGTTTTGTATCCTTGTGATTCATATATCTTATATAGAGCATTACCTATTACTGTAGTTCTTATATGCCCTATATGGAAAGGCTTTGCTATATTTGGAGAAGAGTATTCAACTATTACAGTTTTATCTTTTCCAAAATCACTACGACCATAATTTTCTTTTTCATCTAATACTTTTTTGATTACAGTTTCTGCTAATTGAGATTTGTTTACAAAGAAATTCACATATCCGCCTAATTGTATTACTTTTGTTATCTCTCCACTAGCTTCTATACTTTCTGCTAATTCACTTGCTATCATGTTTGGAGCTTTTCTAAATACTTTAGCTAATTTAAAGCATGGAAAAGCATAGTCACCCATGTCCTTGTTTGGTGGAACTTCTATAAGTGCCTCTATCTCTTCTATCGACAGTTCTTCTATTTTCTCTTTAAGGCAATTTGATATTGCTACCTTGAAATCTTGCATCTTGTTGCTCCTCTCTACATTGTTCCTGGTTTATATTGTGCTTATCTCTTTATGTTAAATCAAATTTAGTGTTTTTTCAAGTATTTCATTACAGGGCAAAACACTTTAATAATTATGTTTTCTGTATATATTAAAAATACTATAATTACAGTTTTTATCTATACGATTATTGCTTTTCTATAAGTCTTTTTCACTCTTGACTTTTATTCCTTCTTCTTCCAGTAACTTTGCTGTGATACCTTTCCCTGGTATTTTTTTGCCTGAAAAACTACCATCATACACTAGATTACATCCACAAGAGGGGCTACCCTCTTTTAGTATTGCTTCGCTACATACATATAATCTTGCTATTTTTAGAGTTTCTTCAGCCCCTCTTACAAAGTTTTCTGTTACATCTTTATTATCTTCTTTTGTGATTACTTTTCCATCAACTATCTCAGCAGGAGGTCTTGGTGTAGATAAACCACCTAACTGTTCTGGACATACAAGAGTAAAATCTTTACCTTTTAGGTATTCTTTTACTTCTTCATTTTCATTATTATCGCCACTATATTTACAATTTATTCCTATTAAACATGCAGATACTAATATCATAAAAATGTGCTCCTATACAAATTATTTTAGTTTAACAATTGTTACTCCTGCTCCACCTTCTCCATACTGGCCACCTCTTTGTGATTTTACATGTCTATTTTTTCTTAAAATGTCTTGTAGTCCTGATTTTAGCACTCCTGTACCAATTCCATGTATTACTGTTACAGATTCTAGACCTGCTACATATGCATCATCTAGATATTTTTCGACTTCCATTATAGCTTCTTCTAAATTTAAACCTCTAAGGTCAACTTCACTTTTTATATTTCCAGATTTTGCCCTTATGATATTTCTTGTTGATTTAGTAACGTGTTTTGAAACATCCTTGTGAGATTTTTGTAAAGATTTAAAAGGTAGAGTCATCTTCATTATACCAATTTGCACTACTGCTTCTTTTCTCTTTTTGTCTACAGAAACCACACTACCATTTTGATTTAAAGTTATTACTCTAACTTCTTCCCCTGGTTTTAGGTCTTTTATTTCTTTACTTGAAACTTTTGGAACTATCATACTTTTTACTGTCGGTTGAAGACTTCCCATAGAACTAGTCAATTCTTTTCTAAGTTCTTCTATTTTACGATTTTTTTCTTTAGAAGCTCTTTCTTGTTCTAAACTTCTAAGTTCCTTTATTATAAGGTCTACTTCTTCCTTAGCTTGTCTTGTTATTGAAAATGCTTCTGATTTAGCCTTTTCAATCATCTTATCTCTTTGAGTAACTAATTTTTCAAGTTTTTCGTCGTATTCTACTTTTAGTCTTTCTATCTCTTCCTTCAATCTCTCAGCTTCTTCTCTATCTTCAATAGCTTTGATTCTGTTCTTTTCAACATTTTGTAATACATCTTCTAAAGCTATGTTATCTGTGTTTATATATTCTTTGGCACGTGAAATTACATAGTCACTAAGTCCAAGTTTTCTGGAAATCTCAAACGCATTTGATTTTCCAGGAACACCTATAAGTAACTTATATGTTGGACTTAAAGTTTCTATATCAAATTCAACTGCTGCATTTTCTACACCAGATTTAGTAAGAGCATAATTTTTAAGTTCACTATAGTGAGTAGTTGCTATACATTTCGCTCCTACAGAGTTTATATCTTCTAATACTGCTATTGCAAGTGCAGCTCCCTCAACAGGGTCTGTTCCTGCTCCTAATTCGTCAAATATAACTAAAGAGTCTGCTGTTACGGTTTTTAGTATTGATACTATATTTGTCATGTGAGATGAAAATGTAGATAAACTTTGCTCAATACTTTGTTCATCTCCTATATCTGCAAATACATTATCATATACACACATACTACTTCCATAATCAGCAGGTATGTGAAGTCCACTTTGTGTCATAAGTGCAAATAAACCTACAGTTTTTATTGTAACTGTTTTACCACCTGTATTTGGACCTGTTATTACCAATGTGTGGAAGTCTCTTCCTAAATAAATAGTATTTGCCACTACTTTTTTCTTATCTAATAGTGGATGTCTTCCATTTTTTATATTTAAATATTTATCCTCATTTAATGTAGGCTCTATACCTCTCATTTGTATAGAAAGTTTTCCTTTTGAAAATGCAAAGTCTAATCTTCCAAGTATCTCTTGATTGGATATCAAATCTTCACTTACTTCTCCAACCATTGCAGAAAGTTCTGATAAAATTCTCTCTATCTCTTCTTGCTCTCCTAATTTTAGCTGTCTTAACTCATTGTTCATCTCTACTATAGTCATTGGCTCTATAAAAAGTGTCGCACCAGAAGATGACTGGTCATGTACTATACCAGCTACTTGCGACCTATATTCAGATTTTACAGGTACTACAAATCTATCACCTCTTAGAGAAATTATGGCATCTTGTAAGTATTTTTGATAAGTAGTTGAACTTATTATTGAATTTAATTTAGACCTAATGGATTGATTTTTTTGAGCTATTCTTCTTCTGATATCTCTAAGTGTACTTGAAGCATTGTCAGATATTTCTACTTCACTTATTATCGCATTGTATATCTGTTCTTCTATATCTTTATATACATATAGAGAATTTGATAGAGATTGTATTATTGGATAATTAAAATCTTCTTCATCACTGCTAGATAGACTATTTTTTAATCTTCTAGCTACTCTTAAAGTATCCGCTATCATAATTAAACTTCCTGGGTCAAGAGATGCACCTATATAGGCTCTTTTAACCTTATCTTCTATATCATGAATACCATCCAAACCTACTGAACCTCTCTTTATAATAATTGATTGAGCTTCACTAGTTTCTTCTAGCATGGACTTTACTTCTACAAAATCAGTATTTGGAACTAAACTTTCTATATATTTTAGACCTAAAGAAGATGAGGCTTTCTTCTTTAATAAATCTATTATTTTATTGTATTCTAGAACTCTTAACGATTTCTCATTCATTTTTCTATATTCACCATCCTCAATATTTTAACTTTTTTCTTTAATATTTAAAATGTATGCTTTCCAAGCATTTTCAATAAAAACTGCAAGTTTTATTTCTTTTTTATTTCTAAATTTATTATATTTTTTCTCTTTTAGATATATTTTAAACATATTTTGTATTATACTATGTATGTAGCTATCTATATATTATACATAAACATGCTTTATTTGTAATATAATCTGTTAAAAAATCTTCTTTAATATTTTTTAAAGGAGTTTATTTTAGCTTATTTTATAAAAATAGCTACTTATATAGATAAATTAAGGAGGAACACAAGTCATGGGAAACGTATTAGAAGGATTAAAGCCAGAAAATGTTTTTAAAAACTTTGAGAAAATATCTCAAATTCCTAGAGGTTCTGGAAACGAGAAAGGCATAAGTGATTATTTACTTAGCTTTGGTAAAAATTTAGGGCTTGAAACTATCCAGGATGAAAGTTTAAACATAATAATAAGAAAGCCTGCTACAAAAGGATATGAAAATTGTCCAGGAGTAGTTCTTCAAGGACATATGGATATGGTTTGTGAAAAAGAAAAGAATGTTGAACATGATTTTCTTAAAGACCCTATAAAATTAAGAATTAATGGTGATATGATATACGCTACTGGAACTACTCTTGGAGCTGACAATGGTATCGCTGTTGCTATGGGTATGGCTATATTAGAAGATAATACTTTAGAGCATCCAGCATTAGAAGTTTTAGTTACTGTTAATGAAGAAGATGGTATGAATGGTGCTGATGCATTAGACCCAAGCTTAATCAAAGGTCAATATATCCTAAACATGGACTCCGAGGAAGAAGGATATCTATTAGTTAGTTGTGCTGGTGGTAAAACTTGTGTTGTTAGTCTACCTGTTGAGTACAAAGAAGTTGGAGCTGACAAGCAAGCTTTATTAGTTGAAGTTACTGGATTATTAGGTGGACATTCTGGTATGGAAATTGTTTTACAAAGAGCAAATGCTAACAAAGCAATAGCTAGAGTATTAAGCGTACTAGATGTTGATTACGAATTAGTTTCAGTTGATGGTGGTACTAAGCATAATGCTATACCTCGTGAAGCTAAATGTATAATAGCTGTTGATAAAGCTGATGTTGAATCTGCTAAAAAACAAATAAATGATATTTTAACTGCATTTAAACATGAGTTTACTACTTCTGACCCTGATATGGCTTATTCAGTAGTTGAAACTTCTGCAACTAAAGCTCTTACTAAAGACTGCAAAGAAAAAGTTATTCAAATGTCAAGCTTAACTCCTCATGGTGTTCAATCTGTAAGTCTTGATATAGAAGGATTAGTTGAAAGTTCTACTAACTTTGCTATAATTGAAACTAAAGAATCAACTATTGAATTCTTAACTTCTGTTAGAAGTTCTGTTATGTCTATTAGAGATGAGATAGCTGATAGAATAAGACTTTTAGCTCAAGCTTTAGGTGCTGACTATGGTCTTACATCTCAATATCCAGCTTGGGAATTTAAAAAAGGTTCTAAATTAGAAAAAATATGTAGTGAAACTTATGAGAAATTAACTGGTAAAGTTCCTACTGTTATGGCTCTACATGCTGGTCTTGAGTGTGGATTATTACTTGATAAACTTCCTCATGCTGAAGCTATCTCTATAGGACCAGATATGTTTGATGTTCATACTCCAAAAGAACACGTTAGTATACCTTCTATTGCTAATGTTTGGGATTATGTTATTGAAATATTAAAATCTATGAACCAATATTAAGACTAAGTTTTAAGAAGCAGATTTTAATTCTAAGTAAATCCATATAAAATTAACCTGTAAATTAATACTAATGTTAGCATCAAGTTTAATTTTAGTATTAATTCATAGAAATAAAGCCTAATGATGATAATAACATACGTCATTGGGCTTTATTATTTTTACTTTAAAAAGATTTATTAGATACTTTTTATTTAAAAATTTATTATATTTTTATACTGAATCTTATATAAATTAATACATCTCTTTTATGTACAATTATACAAAACTCGTTCAATTGTATCTTATTTACAATTTTTATAGTAAATCTTACTAAAAATTATACTCCTACTATTTTAAATTTATTTCTTCCTTGCTTCTTAGAATCATAAAGAGCATCATCTGCCATTTGATATAATTCGTCATATTTCTGTCCATATTTTGTTATTACTACACCCATACTTATAGATATGCTTTTTCCACTTGGCAGTTTTATGAGGTGAATTTGTTTATATACTTCATTACATTTATTGACAAGTTCTTCCTTATTTATTATATCTTTAATATAGATACTAAACTCGTCTCCACCCAATCGACCAACAATATCATTTTTTTCAAAACTTCTAGCAAGTACTTTTGCAACATCAATTAATATTTTATCTCCAATTAAATGCCCATAAGTATCATTAATAGACTTAAAATAATCAATATCTAAAATTAACAAAGCTCCATTTTTGTTAGGAGATAAATTAGATAAACTTTCTGTAGTTAACTTTCTAATATATGCTGAATTAAGAATATTTGTTAAGCCATCTTTTTGAACCTTATCCAGTAACTTATCTTTTTCCTCTTTTTCAGAATCAATATTAGATATTTTTCCAATTACATACACTGGTACACTTTTTTCATTATAAATTATTTTTGAAGTAATTCTAATCCAGTGACAACTACCATCAGCGCATATAGAATACATTTCAGTCGTCCCATTCTCCTGTGACTTGATTACATCAAAAAACTTTTTATTATGTTCTATTTCAATCTCACTCATAGCACTCTTACTTATACCATAATAAGTACTAATTCCTTTCCCTTTCATAGAAACTATCAATTTATCTCGTTTATAATCATATTCAAAAAAGTATTCACTTGCCATTTCATAAACTTCAGCATGCTTTTTAAGTTCCAAAGATATTTTCTGATTCATACTTTTACGTGTATGCAGGCTCCATGCCATACCTCCAATAATGCAAAGTAATAAACTAGCAACTATTAAAATAGTTTCAATTGGATTTTGTTGCATAATATAAAGTAGTGAAAAGTCTTGTCTATATGTAGTGTTTTGATAGATAATTGATTGCATCTTTTCTGATGGAATGCTTATAATAGCTTTATTAAATATACCCAATAATTCCTGCTTACTTGGTTTAACTATTCCAAAGCAAATACTCTGTGATTCATAAGTCTGTGGAACTAAACGTACGTTTTTGTACTTAGGTTGATTAATATAGTACTGTATAGAATATCCTTCTCCATAAGTATAATCTGCAAACCCTTTGTTAACAGCTTCTATACACTCTTCCAAAGTATCATACCATATGACATCCCCATTAAAATAATTATCATAACCAGTCCCTTTAGGTAGAGCTAGACGTTTTCCATCTAAACTATTTTCATTTAATTTGTTATTAATCATCATAATATATTGGGTGGAAACAAATGGTCGAGACATAGTCACATTGTGTTTACGAGAATCTTCATAATCATAAATCATTCCTGCTACAATATCAATTTCATGATTTTTAGTCATTTTATCCAAATCTTTTTGTGACTTTACAGGCACCAGTTCAAACTTCAATCTAGTTTTATCAGATATGTGATTTAATAAATCTATTGATATACCCTTTAATTCTCCTGTTTTTTTATCTATGTTTTGAAATGGTGGCTTATTTAAAAGTACTCCAACTTTTAATGTATCTATATCTTTAATATATGTAGTTTCATCATCAGACAAAATCATCTTACTATTTTCTGGTGTAAAATATTTTTCATACAAAGCAGTCGAAAAATATGGGTCTGTCTGTTCGATATTATTAATTGCTGAATTGAGTCTTTGAGTTAAGTCTGTACTTCCTTTAGGTGTAATAAAATAGAATGGCTTTGGTGAGAATTTAGCTATAGTACGCACACCTTCCATTGGACTCACACTCACATTAAGCAGTGCATCTGCTTCACCAACCTTTAGTGCTTGTAATTGTTCTTCTTGTGACTTACAATATACCAATTTAGGTGATATTAAATTCATCTTGCAATATTCATTTAATTCTTTAAGCCTAGTATTAGAATTCTCTATTACAGCAATACGAATTTCTTTCATAGCTTCTAACCTTATACTATCAATAGCTGTATTTTCATATAATACTTGTAATACTGTATTTACTACTCCATAACTATTACCTGCATAATTATACAATTTTTCCATCTGCTCATTGTATAACATGCTTCCCATTATATCAATCTCACCTTTTTCTAACATTTTCATTAGTTTTGTAAGAACTTCATTTTCATCACCAGATACTTGAACAAATTCATAATTCCATCCAGTATATTGTGCAATTTCTAACAGATATTCGTATGTATATCCAGAGTACTTACCTTGTTTATCTAGTTCAGTTAACCCTTTTTGAATAGGATAAGCAACCCGAATAGTACGATTATCACTACCTAGAGCATTGACATTAAAAGGAAATATGCAAGAAGTGAATATGGATGCAATTACAATAATTAATAAAAGTAATTTTTTTGAATTCACTACACTAATCCTCCATATAATTAAGATTTACAATGCAAATTACTACTTAAACTTTTAGATATGAAAAAGTAGATTAGCATAAAAAAGGATATAAAAATTTACTTAAAAATTTAAATATCCTCACCATATACAATATACCTAGATTATAACTGATTTATTTGATTATTACAACAAATTTACTATATTAAATGTATACATTATCTTGTGCTAATCTTGAGTATATAATACATTCTAAGTTCTATCTTATTTCAAATTTAGCACTATTTCTATTTACAGTTCTCTTATATTTTACACTTGGGTATCCCAATATAAATGAAGTTATAACTGCTTCATTATCATTCATTCCCAATAATTCCTTTAACTTTGGCTCTACATTTGATGCCATAACAAAGAATCCATTGTAGCACATTCCTAATCCTTGAGAATAAGCCATAAGCTCCATATTAGACGCAGCTAATCCACCATCTACATATACACTTCCTCCTAAAGAAGTATCACCAACTACTACCATAAGTAATGGTGCATCATAGAATAGAGAATCATATCCTTCTTCTTTATATCTTTTGTACATTCTCTTAAATGTATTTTTATATATAGAACGTACAGGGTCTTCATCATCAGTATTTAATGCCAAGTTATAAAGCCCTTCTATTGCTAATTCTTTTACTTCTTTTAGTTTTTCTTTTACTAATATGTATCTTATCGGTTGTCTATTTCCACCTGTTGGTGTGTATCTTCCTGCTTCTACTATGTTTTTTATTTTTTCTTCTTCTACCTCTATGTCTTTATAGCTTCTTATACTTCTTCTAAATTTGATAAAGTTTAGTAATTTTTCAGGCTCTAGTTCAAAATTTTCATGATTGAATTCTAATACTTCATTTTTATCAAATCCTTGCATTTCTATTGCATCTGTTGGACATATAGCCATACAATGACCACAATTAATACAGAGAATATTTTTCACCTTTGCTTTATCTTCTTTAACCCTTATTGCATTTACAAGGCAGTCTGACTCACACATACCACATCCTACACATTTGTCTAAATTTATGTCTATCATTCCAGATTATTCCTCCATTTTAAAATTTTTACTCTAGTATAAATCAAATAGTTGTCCTAGTCAATTTTTATTTTTTTAACAATACATAGGCTTTAATTTTTTAATTAATCTAAAAAATTTACACTGTAATCTTTCAATTTACCATTATCATATGTTATCTTTGCACTAAAAATTTTGCCTTTTTTAGCCCAATCTAAAAATAATCTGTCGCCTTCCCACATATTTAAGTCAAATATTTTATCATTATCAACCCAAAGTAACTTGCCTTCTTTACAATTATCTAAATCTTTGTTAGATAAAGTTCCTTCAAATTCATCTGAAAAATACAAAAACATATACCAATCTTCTTCATCTTTAAATTTTGGAAAAGTTATCAATCCTTTATATGTTAATGACTTAAGAGTAAGACCTGTTTCTTCTTTAACTTCTCTGACTATACATTCTTCTGGTGTTTCTCCCTGCTCAAATTTTCCACCAACACCTACATACTTACCTTCATGTACATCATCTTTCTTCTTATTTCTATACAACATTAAAGTCTTACTATCTTTTTCTATATAACAAATAGTCGTAAGTTTCATATACTTCGCCTTACTTTCTCTTTTCTATTTTTCATTTACTTATTTTATATATTTAAGTTTATTACTATAATTACTGATGCAAAGAATCACTATAATTACTCATTGCAGTCAATTATTAACAAGTTGACCTTAAGTTTATATTAATTATAGTCATTTATTTAAACTAATTATTTGTCAATTCACATTTTTAAATTTATTGTTATTTTCCTTATTTACTCATTTTCATTGTTTTCAAGTACATCACTAATATTTTTCATTGCATTAAGAGAAAGCTCTGCAAATTCATCAAATGGAATCCCTATATCTTCTATACTTCTCATTGCATCTCTATTTACATTTGAAGCAAATCTTGTTTCTTTCATTCTTTTAATTACAGATTTTGTCTTTACACTCATAAGTTTTTTATCTGGATAAACTAAAGCTATTGCAGTTATAAATCCAGTTATAGGGTCTGCTGCATATATAGCTTTTTCCATTAAACTAGTTCTTGTAACCCCCATACCATCATGATGACCAAGTATTGCTCTATACATTTCTTCATCACCAAAATTTTCTTTTTTAAGAAGTTCTACAGTTGTTGTTGCATGACCTTCACAGATTTCTCCTGGCTTTCTTCCAACTATATCTGAATCCAAATCATGTAAAAGACCTGCAACCGCCCATTTTTCTTCTTTCTCTGGCTCTAGTCTTTTGGCTAAATCTTTCATAACTGCTTCAACTGCATAACAATGTTTTCTCATTCTATCAGTTTCTAAATACTTAAATAAAATGTCTAAAGCTTCTTCTCTCATTTTCAGTAATCCCCCTGTTTTTTCATAGATATGATATTTTTATATATTAATACACATAAATTCAAGAGTTTTTATATATTTATGTATATTTTTCATGTTATATCTATTCTACACCTTTATAGTAGTGTCCTGCAACTGTTCCAATTTCATCCAATTGCTTATATAAGTTAGTAGCTTTTTCTCCAAGTTTATAATTATTGTTTAAAACCTCAATATGAGCTTCAATAACTTTCTCTACCATTTCACTATTTTCCACTGTAAAATCTATTCTAAATACATCTACTCCAATCTCATCTAATTCATAAAGATTGTCCAACATACAGGTTACCTTTGAATTGTAAATAGTGCTTCTACAGAATATATCTTGTGTTATCCTATAACTTGCATCTGTAAAATCTCTTAGAGCATAACTGCTCTCCTTACATTTAGCTACTCTCTTATCTTTTTTACAATCTCTAACAACAACCCCCATAGGACAGTATTCTGTGACCATCATAGGCGTATATCCATATATCACTGCTTCAATTTCTGCATCTGTATATTTTAATGTTTGTTCAATTTCACTTAAATTTAACTCCTGTGATAAACAAACCGTATTTGCTCCTGTATCCCTAAAGTGATTTATACTTTCACTATTAAAAGTATTCAAATAGCAATCTATATTTAGATTTTTATCTTTAAAATAATCCATAGAACCCCAATTACCAATTTGAATTTTATTTAGCCCTTTTATATTATCTAATACTTCAAACTGTTTGTATTCTCTATTTCTAATAATTCTTGGTGCTGAATAGATTAATCTATCTTCAAAGCTAGATGTTCTTTCACTTGAAACATTTACATCATCTATATTTAATGAAGAATTTACACTATCTATATTTGAACTTAAATTAACTGATTCTTTAGAAATACTTGAAGCTATTTCCAAAGCTTCAAATAGCGTATTTATATCTTCATAATAAATTAAATCTACATTATATTTTAGTACTGCTTCTAATTGCTCTAAATTCTTAACTTTAACTCTAAGTTTAGGAGTTGTATTAAATTCTTTATGTCGATTTATTTTAGCTGGTTTATATTTTAATTTACTTTCCTTAAATCTTCTCTCTTTTATCCTTATTCTTTCCTCATCCAAAAGCTCAATACAATCTCTTCTCATTTGATTTAATATACTTATAGGTATACTTACACCTTCGTCTAAATCAATGTCTATATCTTTTAATTTATAAGGCGTGTTTCCAAGTTTTTGAATCTGTGTTTCGATTTTTTCTTCACTTAAAGCAACTTTTATAGCTTTTTCAGCTACCTTTTCACCCTCTACAACTGCTTTATTACCACAAAAATCACTTATAGAGAGTACTGGCTTTTCACCCAATTTAATACTTACTTTTGCATTTATGTTAGTTTTTATAAGTTCTTTATCTTGCTGAAATGTAGACTGTACTTTGTCCATTAATTCACTGTCTGAAGTCTTGAATATAAGTTGATTTCTCTTTGCTTCCCCAATAAAATCTAATTCGATTAAATCTCCTTTGTGTGCTATTGTAGTTATCTCTCCATCTTTTATAATTCTTCCAATAGTTCCTCCACCTAAGTTGATTCCATCTCCTTTTTTAAGGGTATTCTCTAGTATCACTCTAAGTCTCTTTGTTTTTCTATTATGGTCTAAGACTTTTCCAACATATAGACCTTGATTGTTAGGTCTATCAGAATTCATTATATCCTTACCAACTTCACCTAATATATATCCTTTAGTAAACTTTCTATTGAAGATAGTATACAAATTATTTATTATTTCCTCAGAAATATTTATTTTATTCTCACTTATAAACTCATTAATCGCTTCTCTATATCCTGAAACTACAGTAGCTACATATTCTGGCTTTTTCATTCTTCCTTCAATTTTTAGAGATAATACCCCTGCTTCGATTATTTTGTCTAAATCTTCTATAGTACTTAAATCTCTAGGGCTTAATAAGTAATCTCCATTACTATTTACAACTTCACCTGTATTTATATCTATTAACTCATATTTTTGTCTACATGGTTGTGCACATCTTCCTCTGTTTCCAGACCTGTTTCCTATCATACTGCTCATAAGACATTGACCTGAATAACATACACATAAAGCCCCATGCACAAATACTTCTACATCTACAGTTGTATTTTCACAAATCCATTTTATCTCATCAACATTTAATTCTCTTGCCAAAACTACCCTATCAAATCCTACGCTTTGAAGGTATTTTACATCTTCTAGGGAATGAGCTACCATCTGAGTACTTGCATGTAATTCAAAATCAGGTAGTAATTTTTTTATAAGCCTTGCCATACCTATATCTTGAACTATTAATGCATCAATATCTATATCATATAAAAATTTTACATACTCGACAAAATCTTCTATCTCATACTGTTTTATCAATGTATTTACAGTGACAAATACTTGTACTCCTCTTATATGACAATATTTAACAGCTTCAATCAACTCATTTCTATCAAAGTTATTTGCAGATGCTCTCGCACTAAAGTCTTTTCCACCTAAGTACACAGCATTTGCCCCATTTTGTACTGCTGCTTTCAAGGAATCAAAAGAGCCAACTGGTGCAAGTAATTCTATTTTTTTCATATTTTTCTCCTCTATATATACTTGTTAAACTTAATGTTATCATGTCTATAATTTACACATTTACACTAAATTTATATACTACTTACTATATTTAAAGTATATCAAATAATGACTCTATTGTTTTGTTAATTTAAATTAAAAGAATCATCTTTATTGATAAACATAACTATAAAGACTACTGATAAAATAAGGAAACATATTAATATAGATTTTTCCACAAAAATCTTTGTAAAAACAGTTCCCAAAATAGCTCCCAAAATAAAGAATATAATAATAGCATAATACTGCAAACTCTTCTTTATCATAAAAATATTTTTAGTTTGCACATAATGAAATAGTGTTTCTGTAGCACTTCTTAAATTACCAGTACACATTGTTGTTGCAAATGTGTTGCCATTTACCTTTCTAAAACTCTCAACTTGCATTGAACAAATGAAAGATATAGCAACATTTACAAACATATTAAATTTTCCTTGAGGAATAAAAGAAACAATAAGTATAGTAATCATTTCAATTCCAATGATAACTTGTCGCCAATGAATCTTTCTATTATTATTTTTAAAATGATTTCTTATTTTTTCTGCTATCAACACCCCTAAAATAAAAGCCAAAATAGGAATAAAATAATAAAAAGATTTCCTGACATTACCTTCTGCTATGTTAAGACCAAATAAAACTATATTTCCAGTCTGTGCATTAGCAAATACTTTTCCTCTTACTACATAAGTATAAATATCTAAAAATCCTCCTGTCATTGCCAATAAAGCGCATAAGAAGAATGATTCAGACATCTGGCTCTGTTTTGTCATATATAAACATCTCACTTTCTATTGATAGATACCAAATCAAAATTCTTTTAGATATTATTTTTTATTTTAATATTTTAAAAAAATTTTATATTTACATATTATTTATACACTAGTTATATGTATACATTACATGTTATTTATATTTATTATTTATAAATTAAAAGAAGCTGTCTCAAAAAACAAGAGACAGCAAATCTTTTAATTTATTCCACGTTTTTTACATCATTATTTAACCCTGTACATTTTAGCTGTAAATCATAAGCCTTGTTTTGAAACTCAGAAGCTAAATTTTCAGCTATAGTAGCTCTTTCATTTGATTCTTCAAGCTGAGCAGTTAACTCTTCTATCTTGTTTTTATAAGCATCTAACTCGGCTTTAGAGCCTTCTGTTGTATTACTAAGTTCAAATATTTCTTGCTTTTTATTTTCTATAATCTCAATTAACTCTTTCATTTTAGCTTCAGTTTCACGATTTTCTGCTTCTTTTTCTGCTATTGTAAGTTTTAAAGATTTGATTTCTAATTGAAGTTCTTCGTTGGATGAACCAACCTTCTTACTCAATTCTTCATTAGCTTTAATCAACCTCTCATTTTCATCTGAACATTCAAATAAAAGGTCTGATATATTTAATGCAGTTAATATTGCAGCAACTGATAAGCTTAGCTTCGGGTTTTGACGTGTTATCTTATCCATTTCTTTGTCAACAAAATCAGCAATACTAATCATAAATTTCTCTGACTTGTCTCCAACCATTGGATACTCAGCGCCATGGATTTTTACCATTACTTTGTTCATCCTAACCTCCCCGACATTAGTTGTTAATTTGATCTTAAGTTAGCATTCAATTTTTTGCTTAATTCACTTAATATCTTATCATGCACCTTAGCTACTTCTTCATCTGTTAGAGTTTTATCTTTACTTCTATAAGTTATTGAATATGCAATTGATTTATATCCAGCTTCTATTTGAGAACCTTTGTAAACATCAAATAATTTGTAGCTTTCTACTAATCCTTGACCATTTTCCTTTATTATATCTTCTATTTGTTTTACAAATACATCATCCTTAACAATAAGAGCTATATCTCTAGATGTAGATGGATATTTTGGTAATGGTACATAATTCTTTGTTCTATCAGAATTATCAAATACAAAATCAATATCTATTTCAGCAACATAAACTCTTTGCCCTAGATTGTAGTTTTCTATAACATCTGGATGCAATTCACCTAATGTACCTACATATTTATTATTATACACTATTTTAGCACATCTACCAGGGTGGAAGGTAGTATTATTATCTTGAGATTCAATTTCATAATCTTTAAATCCTACATTTACAAGTACAGTTTCTATAGCTCCCTTTAATGCAAAGAAATCTACATCTTTACCATACATACCTACACACATTCTATTTGCTTCCATAGGAAGTTCTGAATCTTGTGGTGTGAATATATGTCCACACTCAAATGCTGATACTTCTTCTATCTTATGAGATATATTAGTTGATAAAACATCTAACATATTTGGTATTAAAGTAGTTCTCATTACAGAAGTTTCTTCTCCTAATGGGTTCATCAACTTAACAAAGTTTCTCTTTATATTACCTTCTGGTACTCTTATCTTGTCAACTCCCTTAGGGCTTACAAATGAATATGTTAATATTTCATTTAATCCTACAGCAGTTGAATTATTTTTTAGCGCTTCCATGAATTTTTGTTTTGGAGTTTTAACCCCTGCAGTTGTATTTCCTTCTAATTGTACAGAAGGTATATTTTCAAATCCATAAATTCTAGCTATTTCTTCCCATACATCAGCTTCTTGCTCCATATCTGTTCTGAAACTTGGTACATCTACTTCTAGCTTATCATCAGCAATTAAATTGCATTTAAATTCTAATGATTCTAAAATTCCTACAAATTGTTCCATTGGTACATCTACACCTAAAAGATGGTTGATTCTTTGAGGATTTACTACTAATTTTTTAGGTTCTGGTTTATTTGGATATACATCAACAGTTCCTTTTAATACTTTTCCAGCACCTAACATTTCAACAAGTTGTACAGCTCTATTTGCTGCTATTTCTGCAAGATTAGGGTCTAAGGCTTTTTCATTTCTTGAAGATGCTTCTGACCTAATTCCCACTTTTTTAGCTGTCATTCTTATGTTTTCTGGCTTGAAATTGGCACTTTCGAAAAGTACAGTCTTTGTCTTGTCAGTTATTTCTGAGTTTGCACCACCCATTACACCAGCTAGACCAAGTGATTTTTCTCCATTTGTTATAACTAACATATCTTTGTCTAATGTTCTTTCAACATCATCTAGTGTTACAAGCTTTTCTCCATCTTTAGCAGTTCTTACTACTATTCTTCCTGTTTCTACTTGATTTATATCAAAAGCATGAAGTGGTTGACCAAGCTCTAACATTACAAAGTTTGTTATATCAACTATGTTACTTATAGGTCTTACACCTGCTTCTGTAAGTCTTCTTTGCATCCAGTATGGAGAAGGTTCTATTTTTACATCAGTTACCATTCTAGCAACATATCTTCTACATAAATCTGGATTATCTATCTCAACTTTGAAGTCTATTTCCTCGTCACTTTCTTTTACTTCTATTTCAGGATATTTTACTTTTGTTCCTATAGTTGCAGCTGCTTCTCTAGCTATCCCCATCATACATTTGCAGTCAGGTCTGTTTGAAGTTAATTCAAAATCTATTAAAGCATCATTTAATCCTAAAACATCTTTTACATCTTTTTCTAATTCATAAGAGTCTTCGTGGTCTAAAATATATATACCACCTCTTTTGTATTCTTCAATATAATGTTCATCTATACCTAATTCAGCTGCTGAACACATCATACCATCTGATAATTCACCTCTGAAGTCAGTTTGTTTAATTTCAACTCCTCCAGGTAATTTAGAACCATTTACAGCTACTGGAATATAATCTCCTTCTGATATATTTGTAGCTCCTGTAACTATTTGAACAACTTTCTCTCCAACATCTACTTTAGTTACAACTAACTTATCAGCATTTGGATGTTGTTTTATTTCTAAAATCTTTCCAACTAATATATTTTCTACTTCTTCACCATAATAATCTATTGTTTCAACTTTAGTTCCTGTCATTGTCATTTTATCAGCGAACTCTTTTACATCCATGTCTATATCGACATAGTCTCTAAGCCATTTTAAAGATACTAACATCTACACACCCTCCTAATTAAAATTGATTTAAGAATCTCATATCATTTTCGAATAATAATCTAATATCATCTATTTCATATTTAAGCATTGCAAGTCTTTCAACCCCAACTCCAAATGCAAATCCACTGTAAACTTCTGGGTCTATTCCGCAATTTCTAAGTACATTTGGATGAACCATACCTGAACCTAATATTTCTATCCAACCTTCATACTTACACATTGGGCAACCTTTACCACCACATTTGAAACAAGTAACATCAACCTCTGCACTTGGTTCTGTAAATGGGAAGTTATGAGGTCTAAACTTAGTTTTGATATCAGAACCAAACAATTTTTCAACGAAGATATCCATAGTTCCTTTAAATTCTGCCATAGTAACATCTTTTCCAACAACAAGTCCTTCTATTTGATGGAACATTGGTGAATGTGTCGCATCTGGTGAATCAAATCTAAAGCATCTACCTGGTGCTATTACTTTAATTGGTAACTCTTGGCTTCTCATAGATCTTACTTGAACTGGAGACGTTTGAGTTCTAAGTAATACACCATCATTGATATAGAATGTATCACTCATATCTCTTGATGGATGGTCTTTAGGAGCATTTAATGCATCAAAGTTATTTTCAACTGTTTCAACTTCTGGACCTTCTGCTATAGAGAATCCCATTCCTATAAATATATCTGTTACTTCATCTATAATTTGAGTTATTGGATGTTTCTTTCCAACTTTCAATACTTTTCCAGGTTGAGTAACATCTATTACTTCTTCTCTTAACTTTCTTTCTTTTTCAATAGCATTTATTTCTTCTTTTTTGGAATTTATGCTAAGTTCAATATTCTCTCTTACATCATTGGCAACTTTTCCAACTACTGGTCTTTCTTCAGCAGATAATTTACCCATCTCTTTAAGTATGGCAGTTATCTCACCTTTTTTTCCTAAATACTTAACTCTTAAACTTTCTACATTTTCTATGCTTTGTGCCTCTTTTATTTCAGCTAAAGCTGCTTCACGTAAAGCAAGTAATTTTTCTTGCACACATATCACCCTTTCGTTTTTTTGTATAAAAAAAGCCCCTCAATCCCTGTCTAGGGACGAAAGGCTATAGTTTCGCGGTACCACCCTAGTAGTTTAACAATCTAAAAATCATCAAACCACCTCTAACAAACTTAACGCGTTTTTCACGTCAAAGCCTACTATCAAATTTCAGCTTTGTTACTCTAGAGGGAACTTCTCCTGACCTCTTAGAAAACACTCCCAGCCTAGGTGTTTATCTCTTTACTAAGTTTAATCAAAATACTTTCCTCTTTCATTGCATTTACAATATTATATTGTTTATTTTAGTATTATATCATTTATATCTATATTTTGTGATTATCTATATGATTATTTTATTGTGACTATTTTAAAGTACAATCATATAATATTTTTATCAATCATGCTTAAAATATATTGACTATTTTTGATACTCTACTATTTAATTCAAGATTATAACACGACATTATATTTATTACAATACATTAAATTAAGTATTTTTTTATTTCATACATCAATATAGCAGAACTTATTGCCGCATTTAACGACTCAGCTTTGCCATATATAGGTATTTTAACCAAAATATCAGATTTTGATACAAGCTCTTCATTTATCCCATTTGCTTCGTTTCCTATCACCAAAGCTACTTTTGAACCGTAGTCTATTTTGTCATAAAAATTATCTGTATTTAAATAACTTGAAACTATATTAAATCCTTGTGATTTAAGTATATCCACAGTTTCATCTTGTATGGCATTGATTATATTCATATCAAAAATAGAGCCCATAGTTGACCTAATTACTTTTGGATTGTATATATCGACGCATCCCTTTAGTGCTATTATTGCATCTACTCCAGCAGAGTCAGCAGTCCTTATTATTGTTCCCATATTTCCTGGGTCTTGTATTCTGTCTAAAATTAATACAAACTTATCTTTTTCATTTATACTTTCTTTTAAATTTTTTTCCTTAAATGAAACTACACCTATTATACCTTGAGTATTTTCTGTGTCTACAAGTTCCTTAAAGTTTTTATTAGTAGTCTTATATATATTTGTGTTTTTTTTATCTAAGTTTTCTAATAATTCCATGTGTTCCTTTTTATTTTCAAAATCCTCATTGATAAATACATAATCAAGATTTGCATTACATTCAAGTGCAAGCACTACTATTCTGTACCCTTCTATTATGAACTTTGATTCTTTTGTTCTATTTTTTGACTTTAATAATGCTTTAGTATATTTTAATCTTTCATTATCCTTACTGCTTATAGTTGTAATCATTTTATATAAATGCTAACTTGATATTAGCACAACCTCCTTATCATTCTTTATCCTACTTCTAAAATCTTTATTTCTATTAAAATTCTATTCTCGATTGAAACTCTATTCTCGATTAAAATAAAAATAGTATCATATAACTATTCATAATTATATGATACTATCTACTTTCATTGCAATCAAATATATCTTAAATAATAAACTATCTTCTTCTAATTATACCCTTATTTCCAGATGTAATAGCTGTTATGCTAGTGTTTTGACCAATTATAACCAATATACTTCCAGCTGTAAGTTCCTCATCAGGAGAAGGTGTCACATTTATATTTTTACCAGTCTTGATGGCAAGCACAGTTATCTCATATCTAGCTCTAAGCTCAAGTTCTACAAGTGTTTTACCAACCCAACCATTTGGAGTTACGATTTCAACAATTGAATATTCTGGGTCAAGTTCAATATGGTCTAATATATTGTCAGAAACTAAATTATGTGCAACTCTTACTCCCATATCTCTTTCTGGAAATACAACTCTATCTGCACCAATCTTATAAAGAACTTTGGCTTGCAATTCATCTTTTGCCTTACATATTATTAACTCTACACCCATTTCTTTGGCTATAAGAGTCGCCATTATAGATGCTCTTATATCAGAACCTATTGCAACTACTGCTACATCAAAGTTACCTAAACCCAATGATCTTAATGCTTGTTCCTCAGTAACATCCACTATAAGTGAATGAGTTACTTTATCAGATATACTTTGAACTGAATCTTCATTTTTGTCTATTGCCATTACTTGATGTCCTAAAAGATGCATAGTAGATGCAACTGAACTTCCGAATCTCCCACATCCAATGACTATATATTGCTTCATCTCGAAACTTCCTCCCTAATACACAATTTGTATAATATCTATTAAATTAACTTTTATATAGATAAATTAATTTTAATATTTTTATTTTATTAATCATAGCTAAATTTATTTGCTAGATTATTTCTATCATTAATTGATTTATTTAATTGATTATATCAAATTCATTTTCCTAGATTATATATCATTATTAATAGATTTATCTAATAAATGGTACTCTAACCAACCATAATCTTGCCTTCTGCGTATCTAACTGGCTGACTCTTTCTTCTACCTCCAGAAAGTATAGCCATAAATAAAGTAAGAGAACCAACTCTCCCCATAAACATAAAGATTATTATTATAACCTTACCTAAAGCATTTAGATTTGCACTTCCAGCTAAACTTGAACCAACTGTAGCTAGTGCTGATGTAACCTCAAATGCTGATTGAACTAGTGTAAACTTAGGTTGAGTTATTGAAATAATCAAAGTTCCAAAAATAACTGCGGATATACTAATTACAAATATCCCTAGAGATTTTTTTATAGTTGTTGGAGCCAGTCTTCTCTCAAAAGTTTCTATATCAGATTTTCCTGATAAAAAACTTCTAACTGTAATTATTAAAACTGCTAATGTTGTTGTTTTGATACCTCCACCAGTAGATGCAGGTGATGCTCCAATAAACATCAAAATTATCATTATAAATATACTACTTTCTTGTAAAGTAGCTAAATCAAGTGTATTAAAACCAGCAGTTCTTGCTGTTACTGATTGAAATATCGCTGATAATATTTTCCCTTTTACAGGTAAATCTGCCATAGTGGCCTTTTGGTTAAACTCTATAAGAAAAATAAATATTGCACCTACTAAAATAAGTATTGCAGTTGAAAATAAAACAACTTTAGAATGCACATTTAATTTTGAAAATCTTCTTTTTCTTACAATATCAAGAACAACTGGAAATCCTAATCCACCTAACACTATAAGTGCACAAATAGTCATTGATACTATAAAATTGTTTACATAAGAATTTAGCGATGTAAATGGCCCACTTACACTACCCATTAAGTCAAATCCGGCATTACAAAACCCTGATATTGCGTGAAATACGCTATACCATATCCCTCTAGATAAACCAAATTGTGGAATAAAGACAGTTGATAAGACTAGTGCTCCTATTCCCTCTATGGTTATAGTTATTATTAATACAAACCTTGTAAGTTTTACTAGCCCTGATAAGTCTGCTTGGTTTAATGATTCTTGTATCAATAATCTTTCTCTTAGTTGTATTTTTTTTCGTGCCATAAGTGAAAACATTGTAGCTACGGTCATAAATCCAAGACCACCAATTTGTATCAATGTTATTATTACTATCTGTCCAAATAAACTCCAATAAGTTGCTGTATCTACCATAACTAGACCAGTAACACAAACCGCTGAAGTAGCTGTAAATAGAGCATTTAATAAACCTATACTCTCTCTACTCTGTGACGATATCGGGAGTGTTAACAATATTGCTCCAATTAAAATAGTTGCTGCAAACCCAGATACTATTATTTGAGTAGGTCGCATTCCATCTGCGTAGAGAATAAGTCTTCTAACTATTGTTTTCAACTTTCTTTATACCTCCTTAACATAAAATCATTACTGTTAAGACCTTTAATTTGTTTATTTTTAGAGTTTTCCTCTAAATTATTACTCTATTATAGTATAAATATTGTATAAAGACAATGATATGAATTTTTATAAATTTTGTTTAGAATATTGCAAATTTTTATATATGTCTTTTAATTTCAATTACATCAAAAATTTCTATATTTTTTGCATATAATAAGTCTAATAGTAGAATAGTTTTTCGTATTTTATACTTAAAATTTATTTATCATTTTACCAATACAATTTTCATATATTTTCTTGAAGTTAAATTTTTATATTATCTATAATCTTGTCCATATTTTTATATTAAATTTTCTTAATATGCATTTTTTATATTTAATATAGTAAAATAACTAATAACTATATCCATGATTGGAGGATTTCTATGATTAAATCCAAGAAAAGATTATTTATTTCTCTAATTTTAATTGTAATTTTTATTATATTTGCATTATACATAAAAAATTATACTAATGATTCAAAAAAAGATTCAGTTAGAGGAACTATTCCTTTTGAAAAAATGGAATATAAGCGTCCTGACATAAAGTCAGTATGCGAAAATATTAACACATATAACGATAAACTTTTAACATGTAAAAATGCCAAAGAGCAATTGAACGTATTTAGTAATGTCGATAAGATTTACCAAGACTTTTATAGTACACTTACTATAGCAAAACTTAGAAATAATATTGATTCATCAGATGAATTTTACTCTAAAGAATACAAATACCTTATGAGTAAATCTGTGGATGTCGATATGGCATACAAAGATTTTCAGGATACATTTGTAAATTCTAAGTTTTCTAAAGAACTAAAAAAAGAAATTGGAAAAGATGGATTTAATTATTTAAAAAACATTGGAAAGCTTAATTCAGAAGAAGTAGAAAGCCTACTTAAAAAAGAGCAAGACTTAGTTGTTAAATATGAAGACTTATTATCTAAGTCTACTGTATCAGTAGATGGAATGGAAATAGACTTTGAAGAAGCCATGTCAAAACCCAATCTCACTTATGAAGAATATGTAAAAATCTATTCAGATTACTTAAAAAAATACAACCCTATATTTGGTAATATTTTTTTAGAACTTGTACAGACGAGAACTGAAATAGCAACTAAGCTAGGCTTTAAGAATTATACAGATTATGCTTATTTAAATTTAAATAAAGATTACTCCCAAGAGGATGCAAGAAAATTTAGAAGTGAAGTAAAAGAGTACATAGTTCCATTATATAGGAAAGTTACATCACAACCTTCTGACTCTTCTATTTATATTAAGGCATATAAGAATCGTTCATTTAGAAAATTTGATAAAGTACTTGAAGATATATCTCCAAAATTAAAAGAGTGTTTTAACTACATGAAAAAGTATGACTTATACGATTATTCCTCTGGGAAAAATAAATCACCTGGAGGTTATACTACTTATATAACCAAGTACAAAGCACCCTTTTTATTTAATACATGGGACAATTCTTTTTTAGGTGTTACTAGCTTTGCTCATGAGTTTGGTCATTTTTTTAATTACTACAACAGTATTAACTCAAATAATACAATACAGCCAAGTATTGATATATGCGAAGTTCATTCAACATCTTTAGAAATTTTATTTTACAAGTATTTTGATGAATTCTTTGGAAAACAATCTGAAGCAATAAAAAAAGAACACTTATCGATTGTTTTAAACACAATTATTGATGCTTGTCTTTACGATGAGTTTCAAGAAATTATATATAAAAACCCATATATGAGCTTAAATGATATAAATAAACTATTTTTTGATTTAGAAGAAGAATATGGAGTATCTAATAAGATACTTAAAGATAAAAATGCTCCATTTTGGATACTTGTATCTCATAATTTCCAAGTTCCTTTTTACTATTTAAGTTATGGTCTTGCATCTGATGTATCTCTTCAAATATGGGAGTTATCACAAGGTGACTATAGAAAAGCTGTTGATGTATATATGGATTTTTTAAATCAAAATACAGATGCAGGATTTAAAGATGTAGTAGAAAAAGTTAATCTACAATCTCCTTTTGAAAGTGGAAACTTAGAGGAAATAAGCTCAGCTTTATATGATTATTTTGGTATAGAGAACCCTCTCAAACTAGAAAATGCTTCTTAGTATTTAATAACTTATGATATATCTAATAAATATTTATTAATACTTATTAACTCATGTTATGTCTAGTACGTACTTATTAATACTTATTAACTTATGTTATATCTAGTAAATATTTTCCATACTTAGTAACATATAATAAAACCGTCAGAAATTTTATAAACCTTTACCTTTATTACTTCTGGCGGTTTCATATGTTTGACTGATTAGATTAATATTTAATAACACTTGCACCAATAGTTATAAGTTTCATTTCACATCATCTCATTTGATAATATTTTCTATTAAAATATCAATAAATTTATCTCTCTGATGTTTAACTTTTATATTTGTACCACTATATAATTGAAATGATTCTGGTGATAAAGCCGCCATTTGTATAGGTAAAATAATTTGTAAGGCAATAGTTCTTAAACTCATTTCGTCTTTTTCGTCCCCAAATATATTACGAAGCATAGAAATGATAGCAAGTTGTGCCTGCATATTTCCATTGATTATACATTGATTCAATATAAAAGATAGTACCTTATCATAACCTACCTCCAAAACATTTACATTTTTCGTTCTAAACATGTTCAGTATAATATTTTTTTATTATTTGTCAATATATAATTTTTAGTTGACTCTACCACTATGATATGGTTTATATTGATATTGAGCTCAAAAATAACACCTTTATAAAGGAGATGTAAATATGTTTAAGATAGGTGATTTTTCAAAACTTAGTAAAATTAGTATTCGCATGCTACGTCACTATGATGAAATTGGACTTTTAACACCAACTCATATAAATAAAATTAATGGTTATAGATACTACAGTGCAAATCAACTTTCCACTACAAATAGAATCCATGCCTTAAAAGATATGGGGTTCAGCTTATCTTCTATCAAAGAAATTTTGACGGAATACAATGATAGAGAAAGCTTGATAAGGTATTTAAATATTCACTATTCTCAAGTAAGAGAACATCTAGAAGACACGCAAAAAAAACTATTAAAAATAGAAACTACTATGGAGAGAATTGGAAGGACTGATATTATGAAAAATTATGATGTAACTATAAAAGACTTTGCTCCAAAATATATGATGACTTTAAGAAAAACTATACCTACTTATCAAGATGAAGGAATGCTATGGCATCAATTATTCTCAGAAACAAAAGGGCATAATGTACAAGTTGATGTTCCTAACTATTCTAAAGCAGTCTTTTATGATGTTGGGTATAAAGAAAATTATGTTGATGTTGAAATACAACTTGCTGTATCTGGAAATTATAAAGATACTGAAAATGTTAAGTTTAGAACTGTTCCAAGTGTAACTGCTGCAACTGCTATTGTAAAAGGAAACTTCAATCAACTTACAGATGCTTGTGAAGCTATTGGTAATTGGATATCTGACAATAACTATGATGTAGACGGCCCTATGTTTAATATTTATCATATAGGACCTGGTCAAGACAGTAATTCTGATAATTGGGTAACAGAAGTATGCTTTCCAGTTAGAAAAAAATAAGTTTCAATGATGTTTTATTTATATAATATTTGTATTCTAGCTCTTGTTGTACTTTTTTATAAGTCTTTTAAACATAGATTCATACTTTAAGTACTACTTTTGAATAAACATCCCAATTAATGACTAAGAAATTGCTATAACCATCAATTACAATCGGCTTTAGATTCTTTAGGTTTTTCAAACTTTGCTAGAATGTCTGACAAGCTTCCTAACTAATAGGAACTTGTTGGACCTCACATTTTATTTCTTTACTGAGTATAAATATCCTTTGCTAAACTTACAACCTAGGGAATAATATTTATTTTTATTCTAATCTCTTATTTTCCAGACATCGAACTACTAATAGAAAAAGTATATTTTTTCATAGCATTGTTAACTACTCTATTGAAAGTATCATATTCACATTCTCACCTTCTGGATAATCACCTTGACCCCATTTATCGAAGTATTTCCCATAATACTCTTTAGGATTAAAACAATCACTTACCACAAAACCACATTTTTCATAGGCCTTTATAGCACGAGAATTTTTAATCCATGGTCGAATAATAAATGTGCCTACCTCATAGTCTCTAGTCAAGCTGTCAATTAACAACTTCATAGCTTTTGAACCAATCCCCTTCCCAGTATATTTCATTGAACGCAACCACATATCTAGCTCCATATTAGGTATCTTACCATCATTGTATGCATGAGAAATGGTACCCACAATTTGATTATCATATTCTATAAGCAAGTATTTATTAAGACCAGGAGTACTACTAAAAAAGTAAGATTCTTCATCATGAATGTCAGACCAGTCAAAATCCTCTTTATTGTCAAACATTGACTTCCATATCTCATCTTCCTCAAATGCCATATCATATATTAGTTTTCTATCATAATCTTCAGCATAAAAAAGTTTTATTTTATCTCTCATTACATATAAATCTCGCTTCATAAAAATCACTACCTTCATATAAACAATATTATAAATTAAATAGCTGTCTCTCTATTCTGATACAAAATTATTAATTTCGCTTTGCAATTTACTTAAGAACATTTTAGTTGCCTTAGAAAAAACCTGATACTTTTTCCAGACAATATTTAAGTGTGCTTCTAATCTCGGTTCTAAAGGTCTAAAACAAAGATTGCTATTACCTGTTGTATTGATTAGCTTATCCAAGCAAAGAGCATACCCAACCCCTTCATCTACCATAAGAGAAGCATTGTAGACAAGATTATAAGTTGCCACTATATTAAATGCTTGAAAATCTTGCCCAGACCAACCAGAAATTACATTTTGAACCAATGTTTGACGTGAAGTTAAGATAGGAATTTCCTTCAAATCATCTGGACATACCGTTTTCTTTTGAGCAAGCTCACAATCTTTTTTCATAAGCAATCCCCATACATCATTAACAGGAAGTTTGATATAATCATACTTTTCCATGTTGGCAGGTTCGATTAAAATTCCAAAATCTAAAAGCCCTTTATCTAGTCTTTCCGTTACATCATCAGCATTTCCACTAAATAGATGATAACGTATATGAGGGTATTCTTTCTTCAATTCTTTCGCAGTTTTGGCAATAAAACGCATAGCATCTGTTTCTCCCCCACCAATATAAACATTTCCTCGTATATCATCACAATCATTGTTAAAATCTGAAGTAGTTTTATCTGTTAAGTCAATTATTTCCTGTGCACGTTTACGTAAAAATAAGCCATCCTCTGTAAGTGTGATTTTTCTGTTACCACGCAAAAACAACTTTTTCCCAAGTTCATCTTCAAGTTCCATAAGTTGTTTTGAAAGCGTAGGTTGTGTCACATTAAGTGATTGAGCTGCACTTGTAATACTTTCCTCTTTTGCAACTGCCAAGAAATATCTCAATACTCTAAGTTCCATTATCTATACCTCCTATTTATAGTGTACTTTTCCCTACTATGCCTGTCAACTATGGGAAGGCATTCTTTATAAGTATTTGCTATTATATTGTTTCGTTAATATAATAAACGTATAGAAACTATGATATAAATTTTAATAAAAACAATAACATAAAAAGGAGAAAAAAATATGAATTTTAATATGTATATACCAACTCGTTTTATCTTTGGAAATGGACGCTTAGATGAATTACATCAACAAAAACTACCTGGAAAGAAAGCCTTGCTTGTTATTTCAAGTGGAAAATCAACTAAAGAAAATGGTGCACTTGCCCGAACAGAAAAACAGTTAAAAATGGCAGGAGTAGAATTTGTGTTATTCAATGAAATAGACGCAAATCCTAATAAAAATTCTATCATGAACGGGGCTTTCTGTGCTTGTAAAACAGAATGTGATTTTATCATTGCCTTAGGTGGTGGAAGTGTCATGGACGCTTCAAAGGCAATTGCAATGATGGTGACAAATGATGGTGACTTATGGGATTATGTAAATGGAGGTACTGGAAAGGCTCAACCATTACAAAGTGAACCACTACCAGTTGTTTGTATTACAACCACTGCTGGAACAGGTAGTGAAGCTGACCAATGGGGAGTTGTTACAAATGAAGAAACCCATGAGAAAATTGGTGTTGGTGGTTATGACTCTTTATTCCCTGTTTTGTCCATAATTGACCCAGAATTAATGAAATCTGTACCACCTGAACTTACTGCTTATCAAGGATTTGATACTTTATTCCATGCCGTGGAAAGCTATATATCTTCTTTTTCCAGTGTTATGAGCGATATGTATGCTTTAACTGCTATCGAAAATGTAGGCAACTATCTTGCACATGCAGTAAAAAATGGTAATGATATGAAAGCAAGAGAACACATGGCTTTTGCAAATACAATTGCAGGAATTGTCATGACAATCAGTGTCACTACAGCACAGCATTCTTTAGAACAAGCTATGTCTGGTTATTACCCAAGACTTCCTCATGGTGCAGGTTTGATTATGATTTCTAAAGCTTTCTTTGGATTTTTTATAGAAAAACATGCTTGTGATGAACGCTTTGTACGCATGGCACAGGCATTGGGAATGAAAGATGCTAACAAAGCAGAAGATTTTATTACGGCTCTTAGCAAATTACAAGAAGCTTGTGGGGTTGCAGATTTAAAAATGTCCGATTATGGAATTACACCAGGAGATTTTAATCTAATAGCAAAAAGTGCACGAGAAACAATGGGAGGTTTATTTGCAGCAAATCCTTGTGAAATGACACATGAGGATTGTGTAGAAGTATTGAAAAAATCTTACAGTTAATCAGAAAGGATGTGCAAAATGAACTTGAACTTAAATACATTTTTAGAACACCTTAATCAAGGACTTACTGTTGTTGGAGGTTCAAAGTTACATCAGTTTATGAGTGAACTCAGCAATGAAGCCATGAAAATTACATCTAAATTAAACAATCATTATCATGAGCCGGAAGAAATTAGAACATTATTTTCAGAGTTAATTGGAAAACAGGTAGATGAAACATTTAACATGTTCCCTCCATTTTATACTGACTGTGGAAAAAATATAACAATAGGTAGAAATGTTTTTATAAATTCAGGATGTCGATTTCAAGACCAAGGTGGTATTACTATAGGAGACAATTCGTTAATTGGTCATAATGTGGTATTGGCAACTTTGAATCATGATTTTGCTCCAAGCAAACGAAGCACTATGCACCCAAAACCTATTGAAATAGGGAAAAGTGTCTGGGTTGGTGCTAATGTCACAATAACTCCTGGTGTAATAGTAGGAGATGGGGCAATCATAGCAGCTGGAGCTGTTGTAACAAAAGATGTGACACCTAATACATTGGTGGGAGGTGTACCAGCAAAGTTTATAAAAAAAATTGAGGAGGAATAAATAAATGAACAAAAAAGTCTTAATTATATCTACAAGCTTTCGCAAAGACGGAAATTCTGAAATGTTAGCAGATATGTTTTTAAAAGGAGCAAAAGAATCAGGAAATATTGTTGAAAAAATCTGTTTGTATGATAAAACTATTCACTTTTGTAAAGGATGTCTTGCTTGTCAGAATACAAAAACAGGACATTGTATAATGCAAGATGATGCCGATATGATTGTACAAAAGATGATGACTGCTGATGTAATTGTTTTTTCAACTCCAATCTATTTTTATGAAATGAGTGGACAGATGAAAACATTACTTGACCGTTCTAATCCACTATTTCCCTTAGAGTATTCTTTTAGAGATATTTATCTTCTAGCAACTGCTGCTGATAAAGAGGAACATGCAATGGATGGTGCAGTGAAAGGATTGCAGGGCTGGATTGATTGTTTTGAAAATGCAACACTTAAAGATGTTTTGCGCGGTACAGGTGCAGATGAATATGGTTCTATCTCTGCTTTACCTAATCTATTAAGTAAAGCATATCAAATGGGAAAGGTAGTATAATCATATGAAGCAATGTAATCATATAAAAAAGATTATAACCCTCATGTTAACTGCACTCTGTAGCTTTGCACTATTAGGTTGTACAAATATTCCAGCCTCAAAACAAACAGTAAAACAAGAATCTAAAAATAATACTTTGACTGCAACTCCTATTTCTTATAAAGAAAAAGAAGTAATAACACCAACTGAAAATAAACCAATTAAAAATAACATTATAACTGCCAATCTTAAAATTGGAGATAAAGACTTTGTATTGAAACTTTATAATAATTCCTCTGTACAGGCATTAATAAAAAAAATGCCACTTACAATAGATATGAAAGATTTAAATAAAAACGAAAAATACAATTACTTTATAAAAGATTTGCCATCAAATGCAGAATCCGTAAAAAATATTAAAACTGGTGATTTTATGCTCTACGGCTCTGATTGTTTGGTTCTATTTTATAAAGATTTTCAAACCTCATATAACTACACTAAACTGGGGTATATTGAAGATACCAGTAAACTTGCTGAAATATTAGGAAGTGGAAACATACAAATAGTACTTAGTATTATTGATTAAAATAATAGTGTCATCATGGCAAATGCATCTACTATGATGACACTATTAAACCAAACTTTCTCTAACTTACAATTCTATTTTTTCCATTATTTTTAGCTATGTAAAGTTTTGTATCAGCTCCTTTTACTATCTTCTCCATAGTCATATTTTCAACATACTCCTCTACACCACCGCTGACTGTAATTTTGTCCACTAAATCAAATAATTTTTTGTCACTAGAAACATGTATGCGAATACGCTCTGCTACCTCAACCGCTTTAAATTTAGTAAAGCTAGGCATTACCACTATAAACTCTTCTCCTCCATATCTTGAAACAATTCCATCATTTCCAACCTCTTCAATTAAAATCTCACTAAATCGAATTAATACATTATTTCCACATAGATGACCATATTTATCATTTATTTTTTTAAAATCATCTATATCAAATAACACAATGGACATAATTCTTTCTTCCAATGGTTTTTTTAATATATCGGACATATATTGTATTAAATATCTTCTATTATATAACTTTGTCAAATCATCTATAATTGCCTGCTTTTCAAGTCTTTGGTTCAATTTATATACTTTATCACGCTCATGAGAATACTCTTGTAAAACCACAATCATTACTATACATAAAAACAATGAAACTATAATAAAATTACTTATCGTATCTGATGCACGAGATTCACCTATAGACACAATTAAGTTTGGGTAATTAAATGCCAAAAATATACATATACTATACACAAGTGTAGATACAAATATTATAACTATTCTCTTAAGACCATTAAGAGTCAATGATATAACACATATTCCCAACAAGAAATAAAACATCATACCACTATCCACTCCACCACTTATAAAAAAGAGTACTGGAAATAAGAATATATTAAGTCCTATATTAATTACTAGGCACCCTCTATCAATATCTTGTGTTTTAAGAGAATAGATTGCCAATATTGACATGATACAAAAACAAGAAAAACTCCCCCATACAGATATACTAGGAAGATTACTAAAAAGAGCTGCAACAAAGGCTAAAAAGGAACAAACAACTCCAGCAAAACAAAAAAGATAAAAAAGTCTTTCTTGTAAGTTTAATTTTTTATTGAAATACTTCTCCATATAATCTTTAATAGACTGTTGTATAGATGCCAAATATTTAATCTCCTCCTTTATTAAGATATTTTAATTTAATTATACTTATAATATTATATCATATAATAAGTATGTTTAAATAATAGCTTGTATATCCAATATATGGAATTAAATTTATCTAATAAGTATATATATAATAATAAAAGTATGTAGAAAAATATTAAAAGTAAAACTTATAAAAAATAACAGACAATTACATGTATAAAATAACAAAGCAAAGCACTCATATTATATTAAAGTGCCTTGCTTTGTTTATATATTCTATAAAAATTTATAACTTATAATTTTTATTCCAACTCAAATGCCCCTGTATAAAGACTATAATAAACAAAAAATGTAAAGGAAAAATATATTCGATTCTTTATAGATAATTTTACTGGTTTGTAAATAGAAAAAAGGGGTTTAAATAGAAAAAAAGAAGAACATCAAATATAAAGGTTCTTCTCTTTCATCTTAGTATACTATTTTTTAGTGTTTTAACTATATTCAAATATATTTTTTATATAAACATATTCTTACTAATAAATCTAATATTACATTGTATCTAATTGTATAATTATGGTATAAATTTGCTTTGTTTTTATTGATTTACTGCTTTATCAATTTACTTATTTATTGTATTAATTCATCTTTATTGTCTCACTTAATATTTATTGTTCTACTTCATTTTTATCGCCTTACTATATTTATTGATAATATTCCATGTCCCATTTTCTTTTCTTAATTCAAGACTTATTTTTGAATAATACTCTCCATCTTCACTAGATTGTGTCACTATAACTTTATTTCCAGACTTATTCTTATAGGTACGTTCTTTTATCTTATTTTTGGTATGCCCAACTACAATAGCATCTATTCCATCTACTGTAGTAGCAAGTTTTTTTATCTCGCTACTTGGATTTTTTAAATTTATATTATCACTATCTGAATGTACAACTGTGACAATTACATCTGGATTTTCTTTTTGCATAACCTTTACCCACTCATTTGCATCCTTCACTAAGTCATTAGTATATAATCTATTTGTTTTTTTAGAATTTTTTTCTGAACTCGAATCATTGGTATTTTTTTCATCTTTATCTATAGTAAGCCCCAATATTCCAACCTTTATATCACCTTCCTTAGTCTCAACTTTATGCATTATATAAGGTTTTACATAATTTTCTCCAGACTCATCATATATATTAGCTGATAAAACAGGAATTTTCATTTCCTCAAAGTTTTCTATAATAGAATCCAATGTAGACTTTTTTTCTTCAAAATCATTTTTTTCAGATAGAAGTTCATGACTACCAAGTACTACAGCATCATAGCCGAGATAAACAATAGGCCATTCGTTTATTCTTTTATGAATACCTTTTTTTGTATTATACTGCCACTCTTTAGACCATCTAGTCATTTCTTTTGTATTAGCATCAAAAAAATCTCCAGTATCAATAAAGATTGGCTGTACAGCTCTATATCTTTCATTAAATAAACTAACTGCCATTTCATCTGAAAAATTTGAATGTAAACCAGATGTCGTAATTATATTTACTTCTTTTCCAAATACCTTTAATTCACTATGCTTATCTTTTATAAACCACTTATCATTCTTCTTATCCAACTTAAAATTAATCTTTGATACACTATCACCATGAGCTCCAGGCTGTGTCACTATCACTTCTTCACCAGATTTATTCTTAAATGTATGTTGCTCTATCTTTTCATGTGTATGACCAGCTACAATAGCATCTATTCCTTCTACTGTTGTTGCCAGCTCCTTTATTCTATTTCCTGGGTTTTTAGGATTTTTAGGCTCTTCACCTGAATGTACAATGGCAACGATTATATCTGGACTTTCTTTTTTCATGATTTTTACCCATTTTTTGGCATCTTCCACCAAATCATTTGCATATAATTTACCTTTATATTGTGCTTGTTCTTCAAGTGCTCTAGCTTTTTTATCTTGCTCAAAGCTTTTAAATCTTGAACGTTCTCCTACTTCTTTTATAGTAAGCCCTAGTATTCCTACCTTTACATTCCCTTTTTCTGTTTTGACATCTTTCATTATGTACGGTTTTACATAGTTTTTTCCAGATTGTTCATATATATTTGCAGACACTAATGGTATGTTATTATTTTTAAAATCAGAAACTAACCTATCAAGACCTTGCTTATCATTGGAAACGAACTCATGATTTCCAAATGTAACTGCATCATATTTTAATTTTGCCATTTCTTTAGCTATAGGAACTTCTCCTTCACGTGGCTCAGCTATTTTTTTAAATTCCGGCATACCATCATTAAATCGTACTAGTTTTTGACCAGTAAACCATCCATTCATATCAATACTTTGTATGTCAAAAAAATCGCCTGCATCAACCATTAGCAAGTTTTCATCGTATTTTCTCTCTTCTTGCACATAAGAAACTAGGTTTTCTGGGACTATTGAATGTAAGTCGCTTGTACCAAGTATATTGATTTCTATATCTTTAGTACTTTCACAGCCCACTAATAATATTATTAGAAATATTATTGATGTAACTATAATAAATTTTATTTTCATAAAAGCCTCCCCCTTAATTTTTTTGATGATAATAAAATTTACTCTTATACCTTATCTTTACTATATAAGTTTGTACTGTTTATTATACTAAAAAAACTATATGTAAATTCCTTTTTAAATAAATCTACATATAGTTCTTGATATTTTTCAGTTACAAAACAAGGCTTACTCTAGTATGCTAAAATTATTCAACCTCAATTGTTTTACTAGATTTATCATTAATAACCCATGAACCCTTTTCTTTTTTCACTTTAAAAGTAATTTTAGAATAATACTTACCATGTTCACCTGGTTGTGTCACTATAACTTTACCTCCAGACTTATTCTTATAGTCATGTTCATCTATCTTTTCATGAGTATGACTAGCAACAATAGCATCAATCCCATCTACTGTAGTTGCTAGTTCTTTTACTCTATTTCCTGGATGCTTGGGATTTTTAGGCTCTTCTCCTGAATGTACAACTGCAACTATTATATCTGGATTTTCTTCTTTCATCACTTTTACCCACTTCTTTGCATCTTCTACTAAATCATTTGCATATAATTTACCTTTATATTGAAATTGCTCTTGTAAATTTACATTTTTAAGACCTTTACCTACCTCTTTTATCGTAAGACCCAATATTCCTACTTTTACATTTCCTTCATTTGTCTCCACATCTTGTATGACATATGGTTTAACATAGTTTTGTCCAGATTGTTTATATATGTTTGCTGATAATACAGAAATTGCTGTCTGTTCAAAATCTTCTACAACGGCATCTAAAAGACGCTCATCTGCCCAAAATTCATCTTTCTCGGATACAAACTCATGATTGCCAAGTACTACTGCATCATACATGCCCTGATTCATAGCTATTGCCATTGGGCATCTACTAATCACTGTATCAGTATTATTATCCCTTATAGCCTTCCACTCTTTATACCATTCAATCATTTCATCTGTTTGAGGGTCTAAAAAGTCTCCTGCATCTACTACAACAGGTTCAATTGGCTTACTTCGTTCATTAACAAGGCTTACTAATAATTTGTCAGAAAAATGTGAATGTAAATCTGCAGTAGCAACTATATTTATTTCTTTATCAACTATTTTTAATTTGCTAGCCTTTTTCTTTATATCCCATTTACCATTCTTCTTATCTAATTTAAAGCTAATCTCTGACACACTATCTGCATGCGAACCTGGTTGTGTAACAATTACTTCTTTCCCAGATTTATTTTTATATGTATGTTGCTTTATTTTCTTATGAGTATGACCTGCTACTATTGCATCTATTCCATCTACTGTAGTTGCTAGTTCCTTTATTCTATTTCCTGTATTATCAGAACTCTTAGATTCTTCCCCTGAATGTACAACTGCAACTACTATATCTGGATTTTCTTTCTTCATCACTTTTATCCATTTCTTTGCATCTTCTACTAAATCATTTGCATATAATTTACCTTTATACTCAGCTTGCTCTCCAAGTTCTCTTGATTTAGTTTCTTTTTCAATATCTTCAAATCCTGAACTTTTCCCCACTTCTTTTATAGTAAGACCTAGTATTCCTACTTTTACATCACCTTTATCTGTCTTAACATTTTTCATCACATATGGTTGTATGTAGTTTTTTCCAGATTGTTCATATATATTTGCTGATACTACTGGTATATTATTATTTTTAAAATCAGAAACTAATTTATCAAGACCTTGCTTATCATTTGAAATAAATTCATTATCGCCAAGTACTACAGCATCATATCTCAATGGTATCATGTCTTTAACTATAGGTACTTCATCTTGACTATTCTTAACTATGTCTTCATATTCTGCTGTACCACTCTCTCTAATATTAACTAGTTTTTTGCCAGAGGTCCATTCCCACATTTCTTTACTCTGTTCACCAAAAAAATCTCCTGCATCTACCATAAGTATATTTTCATTCTTTGCTCTTTCTTCATTTACATATGAAACTAGAGAATCTGTCACAACTGAATGCAAATCACCTGTTCCTAATATTTTTACTTCTGTATCTGATACATTAACTTTTGTATCTTCTATTTTAGTTTCTTTATTTTTATTACTTTGACATGCCACAAGCAATCCCACTAAAAACACTATCAATACCATTATAATAAATTTTATTTTCATAAAAGCCCCCCTCATAAATTTTTAGATTATAATAAAATTTAATATCATGCTTTATTTTAAACTATAGCAGGTTATAGGATTATGAGCAACATTCATTGGACTAGTAGATTATTACCTGTAAATATATCTATAATTTAAAGATATACATTTCATTTCTTATGTCATGGTATTTAAACATACTTAATAATATATTTAAATATATTATTAAGTATGTTTAAATAGATACTTCACATAACAAACTTTTATTTAACACAGATAGCTATGATGAGATTGTAGCGATATTAAAATATATGGAGAAAATCGAGTATAAAATATTATTTGAACAGTTAAGTAACCAGAATAGTTGTAAAATTGATAAAGGGACTTGTGTATTTTTGACTGTATTACGTATATTTTATCTTATATTCAAAATATAGAAATACAAAGTAATTTTATATCCTCAGATATGATTGTTGCATATGTAAGCATCCTCAATATGCATGCTTATAGGAACTTCATTGTACCACTTCAATTTCTTATGTTAAAAGGTACAATGAAATTCTATTTTATTTATACTAACCTTATATAAGTTAGACCATTACTTCTTAGGATTTACAAGTTCATCAAGCAACATTGGAAGTAACTCGTCTATTTGTTCATCATTAAATTGGCAAGTCCCAACAGCTTTGTGACCTCCACCGCCATACTTAAGCATTAGACTACCAACATCAACATTTGAAGTTCTATTTAAAATACTATATCCTACAGCTACAGAACACCCTTTCCCACCTTTTCCATTTACAATCCAAGCAGAAATATTTTGTTCTGGATACATACTGTAAATCATGAAACGATTACCTGTATAAATTGGCTCTACTCCACGTAAATCAGAAATAATAACATCTCCTTCTGTACGTGTGTATTTAGCAACCATTTCTTTAAATTTATCTGTTTGCTCAAAATAAACTTCTATACGTTCCTTTACATCTGACAGATTTAAAATTTCTTCTGTATCTAAAGTTCTACATGCATCAATTAACTTTTCCATCAATTGATAGTTAGATATAGTAAAGTTTCTCCAACGCCCCAACCCTGTTCTTGGGTCCATAAGATAACCAATTAAAATCCATCCAGTTGGATTTTGTACCTCTTCTATAGTAAGATTTCCAGAATCAACTTTGTCTACTGCTTCTAACATTTCATTAAAATGAGAAAATTTTTCATTTCCACCATAATACTCATAAATAATTCTTGCACAAGAAGGAGCAATGCGACTTTCGCCTCTATACCTTCCTTTAAGCTCATTTCGCTCAAATTCACTAGAATGATGGTCAAACCAAAGACCACACCCTTCTACAAATGGTACATTGGCAAGACAATCATTTTCTGTTACCTCAACCAACCCATCTTGTAAATCCTTAGGATGAGCAAATTTCCAATCATCAATAATACCTGCTTCTTTTAATAATGCACCACAAACTAATCCATCAAAATCAGAACGTGTAATCAATCTCATATGTTTCAACCCCTTTGCTTTAAATATATGCCTATAGATATTGTAATTTTTTCCTTAAATATATAATATCACTTTACATGTCAGCTTGATATACATTTCAATATATACTAACAAAACTTATTTTTTGTACTATAATTTATTATCTAAAGTACAACGTTGTCTTTTACTAAGAATATAGTTATAACTTGCCTAACAACCAAAATTTGATTAAAATAAAATACTTATATTACTATGAATATACTTATATTTTGTTGTAGTCTTAAATATAACCTATATCACGTTATATCAATTCATCATATAAATTTTATAAATTAACATAAAAATATCACTTATCACTTATCACTTATCACTTATCACTTATCACTTATCACTTATCACTTATCACTTATCACTTATGTAAAGTTTAACATGCTAAAATAAAGATAGCAATTTGATATAGAAATCAAACTGCTATCTTTATTTTAAAACTACCCTCAATATTTTATTTAATCATACTAGCTTATATATTGTTTACACTGCACTTCAACAATTTTACTTTATTCTTCTTTAGGAGGTGCAATTATTAATCCTATAGAGTGCATTTTGCGTCCTTCTCCTGATGAGTTATTTCTTAAAGGTTCTAGTATATCACCAATCTTTCTAGCTACTTCAGTTATTTCTTCTAGATTCGCATATATTGGACAGACAGAAAAAACAGAGCCATCTTTTAAAATATCTTTTTCTTCTCTTTTAGCATAATCATAAAACTCCTTCATAAATGCCACCATATATTGAGTAAACAGCTGTACATATGCTTCTGCTGAGTTTTCATTTATCATTTTTTTTGCATCATCATCAATATCTGACTTAACAGCATATACCTTTTCAACAGTTCCTCGTATTTTATTTTCTTCAACTACCTTTAGAATATTATCCTTTAACATTTTATCAAGATAACGATAAAGTGTAGCTTGTGATATATCCTTAAACTTCTCTGCTAATTGCTTTGCTGTAGTTTGCTTATTTGAATAAATCTCAAGTAACAACTTGCATTTAACTGGATTTATGAAGCAATCCATAAGTTTATCATTCATATTATACTACCTCCTCATTATTATTAATAAGATAATATTATTATATTGATAATATTTAATCAAGTTTATTAAAAATTTTATATAAACAAATAATATTCAAAAAATAAAAAAAGCCCTTGAATTATTTAAATAATTCAAGGGCTTTTTTTATCATGATTTAATACTAAGCTAATTTTGCTTTAGCAACTTCTGCTAATTTAGCAAATCCATCTGGATCTTGTATAGCCATTTCAGATAACATTTTTCTGTTAACTTCAATACCAGATAATTTTAATCCATTCATTAATCTTGAATAAGATATTCCATTCATTCTAGCTGCTGCATTTATTCTTTGTATCCAAAGTTTTCTGAAGTCTCTTTTCTTTAACTTTCTTCCTATATAAGCATTTTTTAATGCCTTCATTACGAATGTATTTGCTGGTCTATATAATTTGCTTCTAGATCCTCTGAATCCTTTTGCAAGTTTTAATATTTTTTTATGCTTCTTACGAGCGTTCATAGCTTTTTTAACTCTTGCCATCGTTATGACCTCCTTTTATATCCCTCTTCTATAGTTATTGTTTATAATCCGTATCCTATCCTAGTATGGTAATAATTGTGCTATTCTCTTAGCATCTCCATCACTTACTAGAGTTGATTTTCTTAAGTTCATCTTAGTTTTTGCAGATTTTTTAGTTAATATATGTTTTTTATAAGCTTTAGCTCTCTTTAACTTTCCTGTTCCTGTTTTCTTTAATCTCTTTGCTGCACCTCTATGAGTTTTCATTTTAGGCATGACAAATTCCTCCTCTCAGTTAATCATCTATTTTTTTGGATCTATAATTACAACCATATTATTACCCTCAAATGCAGGGGCTTTTGTTGGTTCTCCAAACTCTTTTATTATCTCTAAAAACTTTAACATAACTTCTCTACCTATATCTTTATGTCCTAGTTCTCTACCTCTAAATCTAAGTTCAACTTTGACTTTATCCCCTTTTTTAAGGAATTTTATAGCATTATTAGCTTTCGTATTTAAATCATTTTGTTCAATACCTGGTCTAAGTCTTACTTCTTTTACAACTATAGTCTTTTGTTTTTTCTTAGCTTCTTTATCTTTTCTCGCTTGCTCATATCTAAACTTTCCATAATCCATTATCTTACACACTGGTGGATTTGCATTTGGCGAGATTTGAACTAAATCTAAGTTTTTACTAGTAGCCATTGCTTGAGCTTCTTTAGTAGGCATTACTCCAAGTTGTTCACCTGTAGGTGAAAGGACTCTTATTTCCTTGTCTTTTATTTGTTCATTGATTGCTAATTCTTTGCTAATTGTAGGACACCTCCAAATTTTTTATAAAATATAAAATAAAAAGCGGATGACATAATCATCCGCAATATAAGTTACCAAATTTAAACAAGCTTAAATTACTATTAAGCTTTAACTTATATTTACCTTACTAACCATCGGCGTAAGGTGAGAAGCGGACTTCTTCTTTGTTTTATTCTTACCCTATCTACTATATCATTTTATCAAATTTTTTGCAACTATTTTTTTAAGTTTAATAAATTTTTACTAAATTAACTGCTTTTTTATTTAAACCTACATATATTTATTATAAGGTACATAGTATTTGCATTTAATTATTTCTTCCTAATACTTATTATATGCTTGTACTATTTATTTTGCTCTTATTTTTCAAAATTTAATTAAAAAAATTCAAACTTCAACTTTAAAATCTTTTATTATCCTACTACTCTATATAGTAAATACCTAAAAACACTTCTTTAGCCAATTTTATACTGAATACTTTACTTTACATCCTTTAATATCTATATTATGGTTTTTTCATCATTTCAAATTTATCTTGATTTGTCGTATTTTTTTAGTATATAAAGTTAATTTGCACATATTCATAAATGACTTTTTTCAATTAAATTTATGAATTTATTTTTATTTAGATTGCATGTATATTTTTTCCATAAAAAATAAATAATAAAAAATAGTAAATATGGAAAATATAAAATTGATTAACAATAATTAATTACCTGAGGTGTGAATATGAAAATGCTAAACAACTTTTTTAAAAAAATTAACAATCCAGTTCCTGTCTTTGCACAGACAAAAATGGAAAGAGAAAATCAAACAGATGATTCACTTTCTACAAAACCAAAAACTACATTTAGAGATGTAGCTGGATTAGACGAAGTAAAAGAAGAACTATTTGAAATAGTTGATTTTATGAAGTCTCCACAAAAGTATCAAAAAATGGGTGCAAAAATACCTAAAGGGGTATTATTTTATGGTCCTCCAGGAACAGGAAAAACATTACTTGCATCTGCTGTAGCTGGTGAAACAAACTCATCATTTTTCAATGTTACAGGTTCTGAGTTCGTTGAAAAATACGTAGGTGTAGGAGCAAAAAGGGTAAGAACTCTATTTGAAAAAGCTAGAAAAGAAGCTCCAAGTATAATATTTATAGACGAAATAGATGCTGTAGGAGCAAAAAGACATCTTGAAAGTAACAATGAGAAAGACCAAACGTTAAACCAACTTTTAGTTGAAATGGATGGATTTAATAAAGACTCCAATGTATTAATAATAGGTGCTACCAATAGACTTGACTTATTAGATGAAGCTTTACTTAGACCAGGAAGATTTGACAGACACATTCATATAGGTGCACCAAATTATCACACTAGATTTGAAATTCTAAAGGTACATACAGATGACAAGCCTATAGACAAATCTGTAAATCTAGAACTTTTAGCTAAAAAAACTCACGGTTTCAACGGAGCCCATCTTTCAAATATAGCAAATGAAGCAGCTATATTTGCAGTTAGAGATGACAGTGAATATATTACAGCAGAACACTTCGACAAAGCACTTGAAAGAGTTATTGCAGGATTAGAATCTAAAAACTCTTCATTAGTTGAAAAAGAGAAAAAGATAGTAGCTTATCATGAGGCTGGACATGCTCTTGTAAGTGATATCGTTGGAATTTGTCCTATACAAAAAATATCTATAGTACCTAGAGGACAAGCATTAGGTTATGTTCTTCAATTACCTGATGAAGATAGATATATTTATACTAGAGATGAACTGATTGGAAAAATAAAAATATTACTTGCTGGAAAAGCATCAGAAGAATTAATATTCAATCATAAATCTACGGGAGCAAAGGATGACTTAAAGAAAGTTACTGAGATAGCTAACCAAATGGTTTGTGAGTATGGTATGAGTAACTTAGGATTTATGACTATTGATGGAAATGATAAGACTTTCTTATGTGATAAAATTCAAAAAGAAGCTAATTGTATAGTTGAAAGTTGTTATAAGGAAACTTTAGAGATGTTAAAGGATAATCTTGAAGATTTACATTCTGTTTCTAAATTCCTATTTGAAAAAGAAACTATGACTCATGAAGAATTAAAAGATTTAATAGGAAAAGAAGCTGTAAATTAATTTGATAGTATTTTAAATAATTCTTACATTAAAATTAATAATTAATCTTAAAAAGAATTTCAATATTTAAAATGTACCAAAATACTTTAAGATGATATGTCTTGAGGCTGTAGATAGATTTGTGTAAAAACAAATTTACCTACAGCCTCTTCATTAATTTTATAGCCTCTGACTACTCTATTCTTTCTTCAAAATCCTATATTTGTGATTTGTCTTTATCAGTTACATCTATAGCAATTAGATTTTTGTATATTAAAGCTACACAACTTTATCCTTATGTAAATATGATAATCTCTTAATGTAAACATGACAATCTCTTATCTGATTTTAAGAATCATTTAGAGATTGTCTCTTTTTATTTATATGATTAATAATAAATGCTATCTTCCTGTAAACATAAGATTAACATTACTATGATATTGTTTTGTATATAAATACCAATAGACTAATATATAAGACACTAATAAAAAGTAAATTTTAAATGTTAAACACATAAATAATACATATAAAAAGGGGGAAATATCATGAATAAAAAATTAAATGCAAGAATTATATCTACAGGAATGGTTATGACTACACTAGTTACAGGAGTTGCTCAGGCACAAGAAACTGCTCAAGGTAATACTAATATAGAAAAGTCAGAAAAAACAACACAATCTAAAAATAGAAAAGAAATTAAAACTAGTAGTACTACATATAGTCAGCTAGCTGATTTTCTTTTACAATCAGCTAAATCATATAATTCTAATATAGATAAAAAGAAAATCCTGTCTGGATACGAAAAGAAAGAAAATCAAAAAGTTAATAGACTAGATGGTCTTATCATGATAAGTAGAGCTTTTGGAACTTTATCAGCTCCAAAAGGTCAAAATGAAAGAGTGGCAGATAAAAATGTAAGTTTTACAGATATCCCTGTTTCTGCTAAGTCTCATATAGATAACTTAATAAAGGGTGGAGTTATGGTTAACACTAAAGACAAAAAACTTCATGGTAGTGATGTTATGACTGTAGGAGAAGTTGATACTATGGTTAGACGTATCTGGTCATTTAAAGGTAGCAATCCAAAAGATGATTTTTATAATTTTGTAAATAAAAAGTCTTTGGAAGAATCAAAGCTTCCAAGTGACGAAGCAGTATCTGGTGGTTATGTTGATATTGAAAATGAGAACACAAAAAAAATTAATGCTATTATTAAAAAGATAGTAGAAGGGAATCATAAAAAAGGTAGTGAAGAGCAAAAGATTAAAGATTTCTATCTTAATATACTAGACATGAAAAGCAGAAATGAACTTGGAAATAAACCAATAAAAAAATATCTTGATGCTATAGATAAAGCAAAGAATGTAAAAGAACTTAGCGATATTCAAAAAAAATCACTTGAAGAAATAGGAACTGGTGGTTTGGTTACTCTTTCTTTAATGCAAGACAATGTAGGTGAAGCAAAATATGCTTTATATATAGGAACAATAGCTGATACACATTTATTTAGCTCCTATTCAAATGATGAGGTAATAGAAAATAGTAAAACATTTTTTAAAAAACTGTTAATTTTAAGTGGAGAAAGTGAAGCACAAGCTAGTAAGCATGTTGATGAGTATATAAACTTTGTAAAAAAAGTATCTGGAGGTGAAGAAAATATTGATAAGAGGATGACTTTAAAAGAAATGGAAGAAAAAATGCCAAACTTAGAGTTGTCTAAAATGCTTACTACTGCTGGATATAGTAATCTTCCTAAAGAAATCAAGCTAATGAATCCAAAAGATTTAGAACTATTTAATAAGGCATACACTAATAACAATTTAGAAGTTTTAAAAACACTTTTTAAAATAAAACTTTCTGAAGAAAATGCGCAATTTTTAGACCAAAAATATCTAAATGTTTGGGCTGAAAATTTTAATCCTGGTGCAGATGCTTCACAAAGTAAAATAACTGAAAAAGATGCATCAGTATTAACATCAGAAAGGTTCAATTCATATCTTGGAAAATTATTTGTAGAGAAATATTTTCCTGAAAAATCAAAGAAAGATATTGAAGATATGATTAAATCTTTTGTAGAATTATATAAAGAAAGAATTAAAAAACTTGACTGGATGAGTGAATCTACCAAAAAAGAAGCTATAAAAAAACTTGATAAAATGACATTTGTCGTTGGCTATCCTGATAAATGGGAATCTGATACAGAAAATGTAGACATTAAAAGTAAAGAAGATGGTGGAAATTATTTTGATAATATAACTGCTTTTAAACTTGCACGTCTAAAAAAGGATGCTGAAGATACAGGTAAGGTAGTACCAAAAGATAGATTTAATTTAGCAACATTTACTGTAAATGCAGTGTATGGAATGTATGATAATGCAATGACTTTCCCAGCAGGTATTTTACAAGCACCTTTATATGACCCAAAGGCATCAAGAGAAGAAAATCTAGGTGCAATAGGTGCAATAATAGGTCATGAAATTTCTCATGCATTTGACAACAGTGGAGCCAAATATGATTCAAGTGGGAAAGAACATGATTGGTGGACTAAGGATGATTACAGAGAATTTCAAGAACGTTGTAATGATGTAGTTAATTTCTATGATGGATGGGAAATAGCTCCAGGTGTAAAAGCAAATGGTAAGATAAGTTTAGGTGAAAATATTGCAGATATAGGTGGTGTAGGAGCAGCCTTGGGAATTTTATCAAAGATGGAAAATCCAAATTATGATAAGTTCTTCAAGAGTTATGCAAAGTCATATACTAGATTATACACAAGAGAATATGCAAAGAACTCTACAGGAGATGAGCATAGTCCAAATACTTTAAGAGTAAATCGTGTCTTATCAAATTTCGAAGAATTCTATAAAACGTATAATATAACAAAGAATGATGGTATGTATGTAGCTCCTGAGGATAGAGTAAATTTATGGGATAATCTAGACACTAATGTAAAATCTAAAAAAATGACTGGAGATGACAGATTCGAAACAGCAGTAAAAGTATCTAAAGAAGGCTGGAAAACTTCAAATACTGTAATACTTGTAAACGGTACTGATAAGCACTTAGTAGATGGATTATCGTCTACTCCACTTGCAAATACAAAAAATGCACCAATGTTACTTTCTAATGGAAATAATGTAGATAAATCAACAATGGATGAAATTAAAAGATTAAAAGCATCTAATGTAATAGTTGTAGGTGGTGAAGCTTCAATATCCAATTCAGTTGTTAACCAACTAAAAGGTGTTAATAAATCTATGAATGTAAAAAGAATAGGTGGGAAATCAAGATATGAAACGTCTTTAAATATAGCTAAAGAAATGTCTGGTAATAACAATATTGATACAATATATGTAAGTGCTGGAGATGGAGAAGCTGATGCACTCTCTATTTCATCAGTAGCAGGAAAAAATAACTCTCCTATAATACTTACACAAAAAGATGGTTTAGATAAAGATACATATGATTATATTAAATCTAAAAAAATAAAAACTTCTTACTTTATAGGTGGGGAAACTAAAATCTCTCAAAAAGCTATAGAACAAATTAATAATGTAACTTCAAATGATGTATCAAAAAATAGAATTGCTGGAAATGACAGACAAGAAACTAATGCCCATGTTATTGAACGTTTCTATAAAGATAATAGCATAAATGGGGTGATATTAGCTAAGGAAAATAATCTGATTGATGCTTTATCAGTAGGTCCATTTGCCTCAAAGGAAAATATGCCAGTTGTAATAGCCACAAGTAGTTTAAATAAAGAGCAAGAAAATATATTAGATAAAAAAAACTCAGAAAAAGTATATCAAGTAGGTGGTGGCATAAAATTATCTGTACTTAATAAATTGAGACTTTTATTAAACAAATAATATAAACAAAAAAATATACTATAAATATAGGTTTACTAAATTAATCACAAGTATTCAAGAAAGTATTCTTCATTTTGAATTTGAAGAATACTTTTCTTGTTTATACAGTATTATTAGTATATCTTTAATATAATTTTATCCTAAATGGTAGAATCTCTTTTAATTAATTCAGGCTTAAGCATTTCAACTACTGGCTCACAATCATCTTCTTCTAATAAGATTTTAAGTATATTAATCGTTTTTCCAATTAATAAGTCTAATGGTTGTCTAATCGTTGTTAAACTATAACTTTTCCATGAAGCCATCTGAATATCATCATATCCCATTACTGATAAATCCTCTGGTATCTTCAATTTATACTCAAATCTTGCAGCATCCATTACACCCATAGCTATCAAATCACTTGTACAAAAAATTGCTGTTGGAGGACTTGATAATGCTAACATTCTCTTTCCAGCTTCATATCCAGAATCATAATCATAATTTGCAGATTCTTCTTTAAGATTGTGAATTCCGTTTTGTCTTAATTTAGAATAAAATCCAATTTTCTTTTCCATTTCCTCACTTGTTTCTCTTGTAAATTGAATGTATCCTATATTTTTATGTCCCCTATCAATTAGGTATTCAGCAGCCATTCCTCCACCTTCAATTGGGTCTACATAAACTGTACTTATTTTTATACCTGGTATAAAACGATTAAAAAGAATCACAGGAATATTATTTTCTTCACATGTCTCAGCCATTACCTTATTCATAGCTGAAGCTGTAATAATCACAGCTTCCACTTGAAACTGAATTACTCTTGAAATTATATTATCTATTCTTTCTTGTCTAGGAACCTTAAAAACAAGACACTGTTTACCTATTTCTTGAATCTTTTCCACGAATAAGTTAATAATTCTGTTGTAAAACGGACCTAGATTATCACCAACTATCAATCCTATAACATTTGTTTTGCCACTAATCATTCCTCTTGCAACTAAATTGGGAACATATCCAATTTCATCTGCTACACGGAAAATTTTTTCTCTCACTTCAGGTTTTACACCTTTTCCATTTGCACTACCAAATGCCCTTGAAACTGATGACTGCGATACTCCTGCTAATTTTGCAACATCTTTTGAAGTAGCCGATTTATTATAATGAACTTTCTTTTGATTCATTTAGTATTTCTCCTTAAACATCTTGTATTTCTTTTTAAACATCTTGTATTTCTTTTTAAACATCTTGCATTTCTTTTTAACGCCCTTTACTTCTTTTTAAACATCTTGTATTTCTCATTAAAATTGTATTAAAAATAAGATTATATATTGGACAACGAAAAAAACTAACACAATTAACTCTTGTTTACCTAAAGAAAATGGCAATACAGATACTCCATCTACTTTATCTATTCCTTGTGAAATAAGTTCTTTTCTCATACCAAATACAGTATATTTTTTAATATCTTCTATATTATGATTATTCTTTAAAATGATACTAAAAATATATCCAAATATTAATGTTATTGTAGCACCTATTGCTGGATTCCACAACCAACTCACATTATATTTATTAGAAATAAAAAATCCTAAAACTAATCCTATGACAAAACCAATAGATACCCCTTTATCATGAGCTTTGTATGTAAACATAGCCAATATAAATGCACCTGTAGCTGGACCAGCAAAATATGAAATATAGTTACCAACAAGGTCAAGAATTGATTTGATGCTTCCTCCAAATCCCATAATAATAAAACATGTCATAACAATACCTATAATCATTGTTATAATCATCGTGACTTTTAATGACGATTCCTCATTATCTTTTTTAAAATAAAACTCATAAATATCCTTTGTAAAAACAGTTGTCATACTATTTAATATAGAGTCAATACTAGACATAGCCGCTGCAAATACACCAGCAATAATAATTCCAATTGCCCCTACTGGAAGTTCATTCAAAATAAAAGTAATCATTATTTCATTTGAAGTTTCAAATGTTCTTCCCTTATAATAAACAAATAAAATCACTCCTACTAATAACATAAAATAGTAAGCTAAATTCATAACAAATGCACTAACTACAAAAGAATTTTTGGCTCCTTTTAAAGATTTAGATGTCAAAACTCTTTGAACTTGAGATTGGTCAAAGCAGAAATATCTTATCCACATTACAGTTCCGCCAATCAGAGTAGCCCAAAAAGTATTTGTAATTGAAACATCCATATTAAAATCAAATGTATTTAATTTACCACTCTGTTGTGCAATTTGCAATGTATCAAAAAAGCCAAGATTCATTCCTTTTAGTGCTGTCATACTTACTATAAATACAGCACCTATTACTACTAACATTTGAATACTATCAGTCCATATAACTGCTTTAATTCCCCCTAGTAGTGTATATATAATTGCTACACATACAACTATTGGAACCAAAATATAAAGTGACCAACCAGTGATTATTTGAATAATAAGTACTGGTATATACACCATAGAACTCGCTTGAATCAATGAATTGATAAAAAATTGAATAATAGTTAAGCCCCTTGAATAATTGCCTAAACGAAGTCCCATATATTCATATACAGATGTTATTTTTAATCTATAAATAACTGGGGTGGTAATGCTCAGTGCAAAAAATATTGCTAAAGGGACTGTAATGTTAACCATTACTGGATACATTCCATCCATATATGCCCATCCAGGCCCCCCTATAAATCCATTAGCACTAATCATAGTAGCAGCAACTGACAAAGCGATTGGAATCCATGGCATTGACCTACCTGCTAAGAAATAATCTTCTTGATTTTTATTATCTTTTCCTGAATAATAACCAATAACCAACATTAACAGCAAATATCCTACTATAATACACACATCGATTACTGAAATCATAAGCCACCCCTTTCTAACCAACAAAATAGTTCTTAGAATTCTACTCTTTCTTGTTTAATGTTTCTGGTAAGAACAGCCATACAATAGCACCTGCTACAAATACTGCTGTTGATATATAAAAAATAGTTGTCATACCTAAAGCACCAGAAGCTGTACCAGCTATTGCAGGAATTGCAAATGTAGATATAATTCTTCCTCCATTAAATGACATTCCAGAGGACAATGAACGATATTTACTTGGGAATAATTCTGTATAGTATGCTCCCCATGCTCCAGAATACCCAACAGCAATTCCTAATAATACTGATATCATATAAAATGCTGTTGTATTATTTCCTCCTAGTTTTGTATATATAAATACAAATACTGCTGCTAATGCCATCCCTATAAAAGGTACTTTTCTTCCAAATTTATCTGCTATTGAACCCCAAAATAAATATCCTACTAACTGCCCAATTCCTTGTAAACTATATATAGAACCTGCTACTGCTGCTGTCATTCCTATCCCTGTTACCAAATATGTAGTTGCATTGTTTGAAAATGCTGAGTATGCTGTGAAGTTAGCACCTGATAAAATAATTGTTCCTAGTCCAATCCACAAATATTTCCCCTTATACATACTTACATAGCTAATTTTTTCACCTGTTTCTTTTCCTTTTTTAACTAATTCTCTTGTATACTCTGAATCATCTGGTACAAAGAAAAATGCCAAAATAGCTCCAACTATAGGTGGTATAATCGCAGTATACATTAATATTTGCCAATTTGCATCACCTAAAAATCCATACACTTTCCCACCAAAAATCATAGCTAGTGAAAATAATGCAGTTAATACAGCAGCTAACTTACCACGATATTTGCTTGGAAACATATCTGCAACTAGAGGCATAGCTGTTCCAAATACACCACCCAATACTACCCCTGTGCATAAACGTGCAATTTTCCACAATATAATATTTGTAGGAGATAACATTGGAATAAAAGTCGTCAACCCAATTAATAAAGCTACACTAATTAAAGTTTTCTTTTTACCAAGCTTTGTAGAAATTACTCCAAAAATGAATGTACCTGGAATTGTACCAAAGGACATGACAGCAAATATTTCTTCTGTCTGTTTTAATGAAAACCCAAATCCACCTTCTGCCAAAGTATAAATCATTGTTGGTTTAATAAAGGTACCTACCATAAAGTTATAGCAATAGAAAAAGTATATTAAAGCAATCGAAAAAAATGCAATTCCCCTTTTTAGATTTGAATAATCTTTTCCTAGTATAATATCATTTTCTATCACATCTGTTGTTTTCATATTATTCATAATTACCCCTCCCTTACTATTAAGCATACTATTGCTAAAACTTTAAATTTTTACTTTTCATACATATTTCTTGCTTAAATTATATAACAAGAATACTTATTATATAATTTCTAAAAATATTTATACTCTAAACTATCTTACTCTTCTACACCCATGTACATCTGCTTCAAAACATCCATACCATCAAAAGTCATCCATTCTTCCTTTACCTTACCTTGTAGTACATGATAATGATTAATTCCCATTACCTCTACATGCTTACCAGAAGGTTGTCCAAAAAATCCAATGCCTTCATTTATTCCACGCAGTCTCCATCTCACAGATACATCATATCCTTCATTTTTTTCCTTTTGATTACAAGTTACTCTTTCTACTTCATAACTGCCATTTGGAATTGAAGCAAGTAAACTTACAATCATTCCTTGAATCTCATCATACCCATTTAAATCTTTATCACATATGAAATGTACTACTGCATTATCGTGATAGTACTTTTTAACTTCATTTATATATTTATAATTGTAAATACGACTTGTCATCTCAAGCATCATTTCACCAACAGAATCATCTTTAGCTTGATACTTTGCTGGCATAAATTGACCATCCATAGACTCACAAATACCATAAGTTGATTGTAAACTCAATACTTTAGATGCACTTGCCTTTGCCATATTTTTTGCCACTTCTTGAGGATTTAATCCTAACTGAGTAACAATCCATAGATTATCTCTAACTAGCCATTCTTCATGGATTCTATTATTCGTAGTAGCACAATCAATTACAGTTCTAAAATTTATCTTTTTTCCAGTTGCTGGAGCAAAATTACTGTCACCTAAATTAGTTGCTGTAGACAAAACACGATGAGAAGACAAAAAACCATCAGCACCAAAATTAGACCATATTACATTTTGACCAATCAGCCTTCTATCTGGAAACGCATGTAAAGTTTGAAGAGTATTTGAGATAACATCTTTTATACCAACTAAATTAGAAGAACCACAGTGCATTGTTACATTATTGTGATATGTATCATAAATAACTCCAATACCTTTTTCTTCCCAAATATTATGTGTAATTTTCATAATATAGTCTACAAAATCTCTATATTTGGAATCAAATCCAGGTAACTTCTGCTCCCTTTTTGTTTGATTTGAAAAATCATTATAATCCATTACTCCAACAGGTGTTACTTCTAGTGAATCTCCATAGTAAATTTTTGTAGACTCCATATTTGTTTCTCCCTTCAATGTAATTTCTTCAGCTTTTTTAATAGTATTATTCTCATTGATTTTATCTATATTAGCTTTATTTACTTCAACATTATTAGCTTTATCTACTTCAACATTACTTAATTTAATCTCATTTATATCAACTTCTTTTGCTTTTTCTTTATCTTTTTCTCTTACATCATTTTTATCAATATACTTCAATTTACATTATCCCCTTTCTTGAATACGTATTCAAAATTAATTATTAAAAATTAAACATTAAAAATACTTTTAGTTCTTTCAAGAATATCAAGACCTTGTTGTTTTAACCAGTATGGAATATCAATCAACACCCAATTTTCTTTAAGTTTATCTCCTTTACGATAGTAAACATCAACGACTTGCATATCTGCCTTAACCTCTCCACCTGGCAATCCTAAAAATCCTCCACATGGGATATTGCTTAAGTTAGGCCATCCAAAGAAACAAGCAAAATTACCTTCTGCGAATCTACATACATGTCCATTAAAAGTCTTTCCTTTTAAATTATTTCTAAATGGCAATTGATGTTGTTCTTGATATCTAGGTATAGTATAAGAAGCTCCAATCCCCCCTGGTCCATACCAAATCATATCTTTAGCCCATGATTTTTCAAGTATCTCTGGTGGGCATCCCATAGAACCACTGTCATTTAGTTCAGACAAATCATCTACCATTTTATTGACTAATGCTAAAGTCTTAACCCCCTCTACTTCATCTGCATCTTCAAAAAGTAATCCATTATGGTCAATTGGTCCTGGATATACAAAATATGAACCTGTTTGTGGTGGCAATGGATTGACACCTGCCTGAATCATAAATCCAATTATATCTACAAATAATCCAGTTTTGGAAATTCTACCATCCTGCACACAGTTAAATTCCGCATATCTTAAGCTAATCATCTTGCGAGTATGCTTAATCCCAAGCCAATCATTATCAAAAAGTCCCATAAAATGACCCATACTCATTACCCACTCACTGTTATCAATTTCATTAGTACCTGCAATGAAGATATCTTGTCGTCTTTGCATATTACTCAATGAATGCTTTAAAGGCTTCCAAAATATATCTGCTACATTTTCAACTCCTTTTTGTTCACGAAATGGATATACGCCTCTCCAGTCATAATCTGACTTCATGTGCTGTTTTAAAATTTTTTTAATTTCATCTCCATTGGCATTTTCTAATGCTTCAAAGTAATTTCTTACAACTCTTTTTGATTCTTGATATTTTCCCATGATTATATCCTCCCAAATTTATAAAGTATAATCTAACTTTATTGACTTGTTATTGCATACGTTTTCTTTTTTACAACCTTTTTATCTATTTTTAGGTTATTTTATGAATACATATGCATTTTTCTAAATATTAACATATATCTAAAAAATTGTAAAGAAAATGTTATCATAAAAATGTAAATTGTAACTTATATCTACTCAAATTTATATGTTTTTAATCACTCCTAATAAAACTAATCTTTATCTCCCATATTTATTGAAATACTTGCACCAATAAACAACTATAAAAAAATAAAGGTGACAGTCTTTTTAAAGCTATCACCTTTTTGATTTAGTCAATAATATGTTTTTATTTGTATTCTGATATTTATTTTTTAACCTTTAATTTAATTGTTTATTTATTGAATTTCTAACCCTATTTTTTATCAGTATCTTTTTTTTCACCTTTAATTTCTTCTTTAGTATTATTTTTCTTAACCTCTTCTACTTGTTCATCAGTTGCTGTTTTAGATTCATAAATTTTTTCATATTCTTTTATATTATTTTTCTCAGTATCTGATTTATTTTCAGACACTATTTTTTCATCTACATTTTGGTTTTCAAATCTTCCACATTTCTGATATTCATTGTTTTCTTGATAATTTTTAGCATCAAATTCTTCATTTTCTTTAAATTCTCTGTAAGTTCTTTCATGACCACTTGGTGCAAATCCTTCATGACCTCTATATTCTCTATTGCCATGACCTCCTTCGTATCCTCTTGGCACAAATTCTTCATGACTTCTACATTCTCTATTGCCATGACCTCCTTCGTATCCTCTTGGCGCAAATTCTTCATGACCTCTATATTCTCTATTGCCATGACCTCCTTCGTATCCTCTTGGTCCAAATCCTTCATGACTTCTACATTCTCTATTGCCATGACCTCCTTCGTATCCTCTTGGTCCAAATCCTTCATTGCCTCTGCATCCTGCATGTTCATGAAATTGCTTGTATCCTCTTGGTCCAAATCCTTCATGACACATCATTTCAAATATTTTGCACCCTTCACATACATGATTCCATGGATGTCTATGAGGACCTCCATATCCTCTAAATCCTTCTCTTTTATCTTTGTAATAATTCATATTAACTCCTCCTAATTAACTCGATTTTTTCTATTAATTTATTTTTTCAGTTTTATTAAGGTACCTTATCTATTTTTAATTATAAAGGTACCTTATAATTTTGTCAACACTATTTTTAAGGTACCTTTGTATTTTCTTCAATTTCTTTTATTTTCTATTTTCAAAATGAAAAAAATTAGGGATACTCCTACTAATAAAATAATTATTTAAAAAAAGTGAACCATTTATAGTAAAATTTTATCTAATAAGTGTAAGGCAAAAAAGTAGCGCTACGATTTGCATAGAAAGGTAGGAGTACAATTGGATAAAACTACATTTATTAATAATATTCTTGAGTCAGAACAGACTTTGTATCGCATATCTAAGTCTATTTTAGGAAATGACCAAGATTGTGAGGATGCTGTCAACAATGCTATTTTAAAGGCATATGAAAAATTAGACTCACTAAAAGAACAACAATATTTTAAGACTTGGTTGATTAGAATAGTCATAAATGAATGTAATTCATTAAGACGTAAACAGTTTAACCTTCTACCCTTTGAAGAAATTCTCAAGAACAAAAAAGTAGAAGAAGATGATGATTACAGTGATTTATATATTGCTATTCAAGGTTTATCTAAAAAAATTAAGATTCCAATAGTTCTTTATTATATCGAGGGATATTCAATAGATGAGATTAAAGAAATATTAGATATACCTCAAGGAACTGTAAAAAGCAGATTATCAAGAGGTCGAAAATTATTAAAAACTAAATTAGAAAATATGGAGGTAATGTATGAACAAAAACAAATTAAATAATTCATTTCCGAAAGCTCCAGAAAGCTTTCATAATAGATTAAATAAAACATTAAATAGTCTACCAGAAAGAGGGGAAAATTATAAAATGATTAATAATAAAAAACATAAATTACCATTTAATTTATCATTCAAAAAAGGATTAATTGCAACTTTTGCTGTTACTCTACTTTTGGGTACAACAGTTCTTGCTACAGGAGAGATATCTAGTATAATTGGAAAATCAAGTACTAGGGCTACCTATACATCTATCCCAACTACAGAACAAGTAAAAAAAGACTTTAAATTTGCCCCTAATATAGTTTCTGAATTTAGTAATGGATATAAATTTAAAGGAGCTTATACTATAAATGAAAAAGGACTTGATAAGGAAGATAACATTTTAGGCGAATTAAAAGCACTTGATTTTACCTATGAAAATGGTAATGATGAAATATCTCTTAAAACATCAAATAATGTGCTTGGAAAAGATTCTGAGAATATAAAAGTTGTAGATACATACAAAGATGTAAATATTTCTTATGAGGAATTCAAGCAAAAGTATGTACCAGAAGGTTATAAAATGACAGAACAGGATAAACTTGATGAAAAATCAGGTAAATATGTATTTAGTGAGTGGTCAGGTGATGTGGAAGTTAATGAATATAAATATTTGAGCTGGAAACAAAATGGAGTTTATTACTCATTTATAGTTCAGGACTCAAATTTATCTATGAATAATTTAGTAGAGATGGCTCATGAAGTAATAGATACAAAATAAAGATAAGTAACATAAAGCATATCTAACAATTGAATTATTTATGAGTCTATTATTTGTGACTTTAATTTATTTATTAGTAAACATAACCATCTCTTTTATATTAATATTTTTTTTAGAATTTATATCAGATTTTAACTATTTAACTGCTATACAAATTCTAACTAAATAATACTACTAAAAAAGCCCTTAAAAAACATCTATTTTGAATTTTAAGGGCTTTAACTTTATCATAAAATACTCATATAAATATTCATTACAAGTACATAATAAATATATAATAATCCTAAAAAATTAGAAAAGAGTTAAAATTTCATTATTTTAATATTACTTCAATATTATTTTAATATTGTTTTAATATCGTTTTAGTATTACTTTAATCTTACTTTAATATTGTTTTAATAAAGAACTTATCTCATCTAAATAATATATGTTTAGTACATGAAGAGCTCTTGTACAACAAGTATAAAGGAGCAACCTTTCATCTTCATTATTATAATTTTTATTACTTGCATTATATATAATAACCACATCAAATTCAAGCCCTTTAGATAGATATGAAGGCATTATTAACACGCCATTTATATACTCATCATCATCTTTTGTTATACACTGTACATCAACATCATTCTCTTTTAAAAACTCGTATACTTCTCTAGCTTCACGAACTGTTTTTGTTATGATACCAACAGAGTTATAATTTTTCTTTTTATAACCTTTTATATCTTCAATAAGTTTTTTATTCAGTTGATTTTTATCTTTAAAACCGATTATCTTAGGCTCATCACCATGTCTTTCAACATATTCATCATTTATAGATTCAGTAAGAAGTTTTCTTGAAAATCTAGTAATTTCCATTGTTGAACGATAGGTTTTACTTAGATTTATTATACAAGTATCATTCTTTAATATATCATGAATATTATTGTAATCTCCAACATTCATAAATGGATTGATTGATTGGTTGATATCTCCTAATATAGTCATATTTGCAGAATTAAAGAGTTTATAAAATATTTCATATTGTAATGGACTGTAATCCTGTGCTTCATCTATGATTACATATTTAATTTGTGATGTATTTGGGATACCTCCAAGAACCCCTTTTAAATATAAAAGAGCAATTTGGTCCTCATAATAAAGGCTCTTTACACTCAAATTATCCATTGTATAAGTTCTTATATTATCTATAAGATTTTTATCATACTCAATATTCGTTTTATCTAAAAACAGCTCCAAATTCTCAAATAGATTTTTATAAGTGTCTATCAAGTCTAGCTCTGTCATTTTTAAAACTTTAGAATAGATTTCTTTCAAATTTTCTTTTACAATAAGAGTACTTTTTTCTATCATTTCTTCTTTTTCTATATAATCTCCAGATTCTTCAAGTTCTTTAAATATTTCATCAACCCAAATTTTTTCATATGGTTCAATTAGAAACATTATTCTTGATTTTATCTTTTCTAATCTTCTCTTGATTGGTAGATTTGAATAATCATTGGAAAACAAATCTTGCAAATCCTTAGATGAAATTATCAACTTGCCTCTCACAATAATATCTTCAAAGCATCTATCCTCTGTCTCTAGATGAGTTATATATTTTTTTAATATATCCACAAACTCTGAAGATGTTTTAAATTCTATATTTTCTATCCTATCTCTATATGTTATTTTTTGATTATTATCAAATATATACTCCATCATTTCTGATGGACTTTCTTTTTTAAAATCATTTCCTAATTCTTGATGCATATAGTCTTTAAATGTGGTCTGACAAATATTATCTTCACCAAGTTGTGGTAATACATTTGATATATAGTCGTTAAATATGTTATTTGGAGAAAATATTATTATATTTTTAGATGTTATTTTATCTTTATGTCTATATAGTAAATATGCAATTCTATGAAGTGCTATAGATGTTTTTCCACTTCCAGCGGCGCCTTGTACAATTAAGTTTTTATAATCTTCATTACGAATCACTTGATTTTGCTCTCTTTGAATAGTTGTAACTATAGTTTTCATTTTCTCATCAGAGTTTTTGCCTAAAAGCTCCTGTAAGACATCATCATCAATATTTAGATTGCTGTCAAACATATACTCAATTTTTCTATCTTTTATTTTATACTGTCTTTTCTTAGTTATTTCTCCAGAGATTAATCCTTCTGGGCAATCATAACTTGCTTGTCCAATCTCATAGTCGTAAAACATACTTGAAATAGGAGCTCGCCAATCATATACAAAAAAATCATAATCATCATCAATGAGATTTGATAGCCCAATATAACACTTTTGAGTATCAACTTCATTATCTTCAGTAAAGTCAATTCGTCCGAAATAAGGAGATTCAATCATTTTTTCGTATTTATCTTTGAGCTTTTCAGTAAATTCATGGCTCCTTTTTTGATGCTTCATAACATCCATAAATGACATAAACTCAGAAAGTTGTTCTAATCCATTTTCAATAGAAATAGCCCCCAAATCACTCCATAATTCCCTTTGAGTTTCTATAGCATCTTTTTTTAGTTTATCCTTTTCTCTACGTTTTTCCTCAAGCTGTCTGTTAGCTTCTTTAAGAACTTTTTGGAGCCATTCATTTTCAAGATTCAATTCAAAATCATTTAGATTCATATTATAATCCTCCTCAATTGAAATTAACGTTTAATCCGCTATATCAATTATATAGAAATGAGGATATATTCATAGTCTTAAAAAAACTTTTTATTTATGATATAATTATAGTGGGAAGATAGATAGTTTCTAATCTTCATTAACATCCTTTTCGCTATACTTTTCATCCTTAGATACATTCTGCTCATCAAATTTCTTATTCTTGAAAAACTCTGGATGTTCTTTTACTATCTGTTCAAAAAATCCTGGATGCTGTTTCGTCATTTGCTCAAAGAATTCTTCTCTATTAAAAAAAGCTTGAAATGCTTCCATACGTGGATTGTAAAACTCTTTTTCTTCTTGAGAACTTGGATGTGGTTCCTCATGTGGATTTGGATGTGAACCCATATGCCCCATTCCAAAACCTTCTCTTCCATTAAAACTTAAGCGTTGACCAGGATATGGTCTTGAGTGTGCTCCCATATGCGCCCCATCAAAATTAATATTATCATCATTTTTTATAGTTCTCTCCAACTCATTAGTAATCTTAGTAAGAATATCACTTAGAATACTTTTTTCTTCTTTTTCTAAAATATCGAATATTTTATTAGTTGGGTCTTCTTCCTGCTCAATTTTATTAATTTCATCCATACCCTTTGATGTCAGTCTTACTACCATTACTCTACGGTCTTTTTCTGAAGGTGTACGAGTAATAAATCCTTGATTTTCTAGTTTTGAAAGCAACTCGCCTAAAGATTGAGGTCTCATATCAAGCAAATAAGATAGTTCTTTTTGAGTAATTTCTGGTTTTATTTTTAGCATAGATAATACTCTTCCTTGACCTCTATGCGTTCCTCTAAAAAAACCATGTGATTTATGATTTTGAAGGTGAAATTTATGTAGTAACGATTGTACTTTAAAAAATTGCTCTAATAAATTTTCATCTTGAGTTTCATTCATGATTTTTACCTCCTAAATTAATTATTAATTTTGTAATCATACATTTTACTAATTATATGATTTTTTTCGAATAAGTCCTTTAAAAAGGTACCTTACTTGTATTGAGTATAAGAGCAAGCCTTCGATTTGTCAAATATTTTAACACTTTATTACACTTTAACTGTACTATATTTTAAACTTTTACTAATATTATGCCCCGATTATACTCTACTCATATTTCTTATGTTTAAGCTTTTCTCTTAGGCATTTTGTAGCCTTCTAAAGCTTTATTAATATAATCATTAAAAGGTTTCATAAGTAAGAATTTATCAGTAACCATTTTACAAAATTCATATAAATTGTCTAAGTCACTATCCTGTAAGTGATATTCAATATACCAGCTTTTGTGTTTTAAATACTCTCCTTTAGTAAAATCTTTTGGATATCCTCTTGGAATATTTTTTAGTTTTTCGCCATCTAAAGTAAAATTCTCTGAAAATTTATGATTATACAAAATAGATTCTAATTCATCTGAATGTTTAAGTATATAATCCCTCACTCTTGTTGTTGCATCTGAAAGCTGTGGTGTAAAAAGTCCTGCTCCTAAAAATATATTTTGTGGAGAAATATCTATGTAATACCCTACTGGAATTGGTACTCGTCCAGCAGATGAAATATGTGCTCTAAATGATGGGTTATAAGGTGATTTATCATTACTAAAACGAGGATCTCTATTCAACCTAAATATTAAATCTTTTGCATTTAGATGTGCAATAGATTTATCTTGATAAGCTAAAGCATTAATTATATCTTGTAACAACTGTTCAAATTGCAATGTAGCTTCTTTTTTCCATTCTTTATTTTCCATCATCCACTCTCTTGAATTATTGTTTTTCAGTGCATTTAAAAACTCTAATATACAATTTTTTTTCATAATTTTCTCTCCCTTTTATATTAATTTTATTAATATTTTTAAAAATTATTTAAATACTTGATTGATACTCAAATACCATATAGCTATTTTAAAATACTCATTAATTAATTTTTAAAATTACATATCTAAATAACTTCTAATATCCATACTTAATACTTATTAAAGTTTTGCATCATATTTCAAAAACTTTCTAAGTATTTATAAATTTTTAATTATTGAGTAGCAGTCTGACTGTAAAAAATCTATTAGAAATTTTTTTAATTTTTCACTAGAATAATATGATGGAAGTCTTGAAAATACTGTTGAAAAATTTTCAGCTTCTTCCATAGCAGATTTAAATTTAAATATAGTATTATCATCATCTTTTTCTAGACTAGAATACTCCAAGTTTTTAGGATTTATACGGTGATTAACTATTGCATAATTAATACGCTTCTTGCACTGACATACCCCTAATCCACAATACTCATCTAAAAATGAGGCCATTTTCTTCCTAATTCGTGATAGCCTCTGTCTATATGCTTCAGAAGATATATCCAAAATATCAGCAGCAACTTTACTATTTAGTTTAAACATTGTACCTAAAATAAAAATGCATCTACTCTCTACATCCAAGCATTGTAACATTACATTTGTACATGAATATTTTAGTTCTTCTTCAATAATAGAAGTTTCAACATTTTGAGATAAATCAGGTATATCTTTTGATTTGCCATTTTTGATATCAGCTCCATAATATTCAAAACTTAAATGCTGTTTAGAAAACATACTTTTTTTATAATTTTGTAAATGATTGTATGCTATTCTAAATACCCATGTAGAAAAAGAACTTTCTTTTCTAAATGTAGATAGATGAGTAATTACACGTATCATAATTTCTTGACTGGCATCCTCTGCATCCTGTACAGTACCTAACATTCTTAAGGATAAATTAAATACTAAATCCTGTACATCCAATAACAAAATTTCAAGAGATTTTTTGTCTCCTAAAATAGCTCTATCTATCAAATTTTCTATTTCATCTTTTTTTACATTATTTTGTGTACTTTCACTCATAATTTCACCCCCATATTAAATTAGACAATTTAAAAAGTACTTTGTGACATAAAATTTTTATTTTTAGTATATTATTACAAAATAAAAATACCCAATCAACCTAAATAGTCCAATTGGGTATAAATTCTCTAAAAAATCATTTTGTATTTAAATAATTATCTTTATATTTGAATAATTATCTTTGTATTTGAATTTTTATCTAATTCTAATCTTTATCTAATTCTAATCTTTATCAAGCTCTAGTCTTTATCTAACTCCAACTTTTATTTAACTCTAGCTATTAGAGAAATTGTATTAAAATACTTACCATCTTCTACTTCCATCATTTTTTTATCATTTTTTGCATAAGAATTATCGCAGTTTAGCCAATCTTGCCATGCTTCTTCATGACAACTTAAAGCTTCACATTTCTCTAAAATCACAGACTCCGATTCTGACCAAAGCTCATTCCACCATTTAAGAGAATGAAAATTCATGTTATCTTGCCAAAATGGAATAAGTTCATCAGGTATACAATCTACAAAATCTTGTTTTAATCCTGGCATTGCCATTGCAATTATTCCACCCTCTTTTACAAGAGGTGATATGTGATTTTCTAAAAAACCTTCTTTATTTCCAAAGTAGTGATAAGAATGAACACTTATTACTGCATCAAAAAAACCTTCTGCGTAAGGTAATTCATGTGCCTCTGCTTGTATTGGAAATATTTTATTATCTAAGTTAAAGTCCTTAAATCTTTCATAATTCTCAGTTGGTTCTATCCACAAATCTGTTGCAAATACAGTTGCATCAAATTCATTTGCTAAAAATATAGAAGATATACCTCTTCCACATCCTAAATCTAAAATACGCATTCCCTTTTCTAATTTTATCTTATTTGTCAGTTCCTCTAGTATTTTTATACAATTAGGCCCCATCATATTTTTCATGAGGAACTCTTTGTCATACTTATTACTTTTCGTAAATACCATTCTATCTTTCCTTTCCTTATAAATTATTATTTATTTAAATTGTTTATATTTTAATGTATATACTAATTAATCTATTTAGTTTAGCGGATATTTGACACTTTACCTTTTATTATACCATTTATTCTCATAAATATAATAATTCTATTATTTTAAAATTAATATTTATAATAATTTAAAATAAATACTTATAAAATATAGTTTATCATAATAATACTATAAAAAAACATCGAAAAATAAGTATTCTATAGTGAAATAGGAAAAATAACCTTGATATATGTTAGCTATAAAATATGAACAAATAAAGAAGCAGATATGAATAGATTTTGGAATATCTAAAAAATCTAACTCCAAGACAATTTTTTTAAATTCTCCAGAGAGTATTACGATACTACATTATAAAGCTAATTAAGATATTATTCTAAAAACAATAAAATAGGCAGTCAGTAAACACAAATTTTTACTGACTGCCTATTTTTGTTTAATATCTATTATAAATCTTCTAAATAATACTTTCCTTCCAAGAATTCTGATTCTAGCCCTAGATTTTTTAAGTAATTAACCAAAGACATACATGCAAATTTTTCTGTAGAATAATGAGTAGCACCTATAACATTAATTAAATTCTCTTTTGCAATTCTATGAAATTCTAATACTGGTTCAAAATGTTTTAAAGGCTTGGTAAATCCAGTAATATATAAATTTATACCAAGCTCATCAACTTCACTTGCTACAAATGGGTAACTTCCTCCCCCTGCTGCAATAGCTACTAAACCATCTTTTAAAACAGAGCTTCCATAATCATATAGTTTCACATCATGTCCAACTGCTTTTTTAACAAGCTCCTTAATCTCTTCTACTGACTTTAAGGATGTTTTACATATAACTCCTACCTTGATTTTATCATCATATTTGCAGAATGGTTTGACAATTTCAAGACCTAAAGCATTTGCAAAACTAACAGAAGTTGAATAATCACTATAATTGTCTAATGGAGAATGTAATACATAAAAAGAAATTCTACGTTTTTTCATCTCTTCCATATAAGATAGTGGAATATCATGAAATGGAAAACCTTCATCAGATGCTATATACCCCATTGCATGGTGTGAAAAAAGTAAGATATCTCTTTCATCTTTATCTATGATTTGCTGAATTATTTCTTTATCTGGAAAAGTAACTGTATATACTTTATTAATGTCTTGAGCATTATCTAATACTAAACCTATGTATTTTTTCTTAAACTCTGGAGTAATAAAATCATTTTCAAAATTCATAAAACTCCAATCATCATCAATATTTTTAATATCAAATTCTAAGTCTAACTTTTTATAAAGTTCTTTTGCTTTAATACTAATCACTCCTTTACAATAATATTTAACTAATATCTATTTATACAAGAGTTCTATAGTATACTTATACTTTAAAAATCAACTATATCTCAAAACACTATAAATATTCACTTATTTTAAAGAATAGTTTATTTTTCTAGTATACATTCTATCTCAATACTCTTGTCTAGAAATATCTTTTCATTTTAATTTACATCATTAATCTTGTCAAATACTATTATTTTATATGATTAGATTTTTTGGAGGCTTTTTCTTAACTTCAATAATCTTTAAAATATCATCAAGCTCTTTCTCATTCTCCACTCTATAATTTATCCATCCTCCACTTCCACAAGGGTATCGCTTATCCCAAAATTCATTTGTCTTTGGCAATAAGTTATCCAATATATTTAATAGCTTGTCTACATCATTACTTCCAATTTGAATAGTTGCCGTAAAGCAATCTTTCTCAAAAAACACATAAAATAGATGCATTGTTTTATGTGAATACTTATATCCCCAGCCATAATTATTTCCAAAAGGAAATCTTAATTCTTTACGCAAATCATATTTTTTATCTAATAAATTCTCAAGATGCAAAATAAGATTAAAATGTTTTTTGCCAACATACTCAGAAATCTCTTTTTCTGATGGCATAACACTTTTATTCAACATTCTTTCATACAATTTTAATCACCACTTTTGATTTATTTTTAATCTGAAAATACTAGTAACAAAATTATTCACTCCTTTTACATTCCTCTACAAATTCAATTGGATGTTGAATAATCTTAGAAACTTCTTCTACAGAATACCCTTCATCTAAGTATCTTCTAGCTATAACTTCCATAGCTTCTCCTACCTCAATAATATGCTTATCAGGGTCATAAATACGCACTACTCTCTGTTTCCATTCATATTTTAGTGGTTGGTGAACATACTCTACATCTTTATATGATTTAAGTTTTTCAATAAATTTATCAAAATCATCAGCTTCAAAATAAAGTTCCATATTGTGTGATTTTTTCACAACTGTATCTGGATTTAGTCCTGTTAACCATGCGAAATCCTCTTGTATTGCAAATCCTCCACTAAAAGTTACATTTTTCCCTAAATCTAACACAACTTTTTGGTCAAACAATTCTCCATAAAACTTTTTTGACACTTCTACATCATTTACTGCCAATAATGAACATTGATATTTCATAAATATCCCCCCTAATTTTTATTATTATTTTATTGTACCAATTTAAACTTGAAAGCTATATGTCATATTTATAAAAATTATGAAATTATGTATTCTACACAACTACAATCCATATGCAAAAAGCTACCCTAAAATATAGTTATTTAATTGATAACTAAAGGTAGCTTTTTATATTGAATTAATAGAATTGTCCATCATTAATTTACACTCATATTTAATTTTATTTTGGTTCATATTACAATCCACTTATAATTTATAATTTTCAAATACAGATATACTACATATCATAAATATACTGTATATGATTTATGTTTATATTATACAAAATTTTGCTTTAATTTTGCTTTAAGATTGTATTTTTATAATATTTAATTTACATATAATCTATTAAATTACATAAATCACCAATCTAATGTTTTACTTATATTATACAAGCTCACAAAATTTCTAAAAATAAGTTTTCATATTTTTAGGTATCATGTTTTATTTTACAAATAGCTACTATTTTTCTTTAATCTTATTTTCTTATTTTTATTTAATACTTCTTAACCACTCTTCAATAAAAAGTATATCTTTTTCACTTATATTATCATCTGCATGAAGTGATAATAATAAGCTTTTTATAGAGGAATCATGAATATTACTAAAAAATTCTCTCGTTTCAACATTCAAGTAGTCCTTTTTATTAATTAAAATCTCATACTGTGTATGTTTATTTACCTTTTTAGAATTTAAAAATCCTTTAACTACTAATCTAGATAAAATAGTTAAAGTTGTCGTTTGCTTCCATTGATATTTTTGCTCCATAGCTAAAATAATATCTTTTGATGTTATTTTGGAATCTACTTTCCATATAAATTTCATTATCTTCAATTCTGATTGTGGCAACTTTTTTATTGGCATAATAAACCTTTGCTACTCAGAATACAGACAAGCAATATTCACAGTAAAATTTTCATCAATTTAATTGATGTTATATTCATTTAAATTACTGTAATTTTATAAGATTTTCTCAATCTTAAATTCTAAAGTTAGCTATTTGTACATAATAAACATGTGTAAATAGTGTCAGAATTACTTTATATTGCTTAAGTTTTATGAAATATCTTGTACTCAGCTATATACTTCTGGATACTTGTCTCAGTAGCTCTCCCTTCTTTTAAATTTTTCTTTCTAGTTTTAAGCATTTATATTTTAGTAATCTTACTTCTTTTAATTTTGACTTATTGCTTCTCTAGCTTTTAAAAAAAGAATCTCTCATTTATGATTTTTTTAATCCAAACCTTTTCCTCAACAGCTCTTTATAGCTCTAATTTAATTCAACATATCTAGACATCTATACTTTATATCACTAAAAATTAGACATCAAAACTCTACTTTAGTAGAGTTTATATGGTCAAAAAATGTCTATTTAAGATGCTCTTTCGCTCTAAATACAAGGTTCTAATAAAATATTCCTCTAATAATTACATAAAAGTTCTTCTAATTAAATCTGCTCTTAAAATCTGATTATCTTCTTCTCAAAATTAAAAACTACTATATTATAATTCTATTTTAGTAGAATATTTTTGTCAATAATATTTTAAGTATTATTGAAAAATATTAAAAAAAAGGGAACTATTTAAAGAGTTTAACAGTCTTACAATAATTCCAAAATATATTATTCCTATGAAAATTTTGATACCATGAGTAACTTAGCTCTAAGCGCATAAAGCAAAAGTTACTATTTTATTTAATAAAACTTGACAAGAAAAGAATTTATATTCATTCTACTACGATAGAACATTTTTGTCAATAAATAATAAAATTATTTTCAAAATATTTTCATTGTTCACGCTTATTTATTATTTTATCATAAAATTTTACTTTACTAGTGGTAATTTTAAAGTTATTTTTAGACCATGACAATCATCACTTGTGATATTTAATTTACCTTTATGTGCGTTTATAATACCTGCTACTATTAAAAGACCCAGACCATGATTCTGACCTTTAGCATATGCATCACTCAAATTATATTGATTATTCAATAAATAACTAATTTTATCTTTGCTCATACCTTTTCCATCATCTTCAATAGTTATATAACAAAAATCTAAATCAGACCTTGAAACTACATTTATATTACACCCATGTTGATTGTGAGTTATACTATTTTGTATCAAATTGCTAATAGCTCTTTTTAATAACTTTTTATCTGCATCTATAATAATATCTTCATCCAATATATTAATCTCAATATAAAAGTTATTATCCAAATTATTATTTATAAAATCAGAAACAACCTCTCTCAAGAAAACAGAAACTCTAATTTTACCACAATCCAATGGTTGCATATTGTATTCCAATTTAGAGACTAAGTTAAGGTCGCTTACTAATTCCCTAATCTTAATACCTTGATTACATATAATAGATACTTGCTCATGTTCTCTTTGAGAAAGATTTTTACTTTCCTCAAGCTCTCCAGCATATCCTATTATCATTGAAAGTGGTGTTCTTATATCATGAGATATTCCTGCAATCCAATTAGACCTAGCTTCTTCTCTTTTTCTAAGCTTTGCATTTTTTTCCTGTAATTCTCTAGATACAGAGTTAATAGATTTTGAAATATCACTAAGTATTCCCTTTTCTTGAAGAAATACTGGCTCGCCCTTTGAAATAAGCTTCATCCCTGTAATAATTGGCTTTATAGATTTTACCATTTTTAATCCTATGAACAAAGCTATTAAAAAAGTAATTATTGCATTAAGCAAAAGCATAACTAATATTAACCTTGGAAATTGCTCTATTTCTCTAATGGTATAAGTAAGGTTAAACCTAGTATACTTGTCTTTTGGATATCCTGTAACTAGAAGCCCCTCAGGATGCTCCCATACATACACAGGATAGTCTTTTAAAAAGAATTTTGAAAATTTAGCTACATCCGTTAAAGTATAATGCTTTGGTATTTCTTTGGGTAAATCATACTCCCATATTCTGTCCCCATTATCATCAATTAACATCGCCCAAGCTTGCTTTTTATGTAACACATCTTTGCTAGATTCATCCAAAACAAATTTACCATCTTTTGAGGTTAACTTTTCTTCAAGCATCATTAAATTTGCTTTAGTCTCTCTGCTAGTGCTTATATCCGATTCTCCCAAGTATGGATATATAAAGGTTACGTATGAAAATATCAAAAATCCTGTTATGTTTAAGATAATTAGAAATAATGAAATCAAGATACTTGAACCTATAAATCGCCTCAATATATATTTTACACTATCCAAAGTTAAATCACTCCTCTTGAAATCTTCATATGGCATAAATCAATTAACAATTAATTTATATCCAAGCCCTCTTACTGTAAGAAGATGCTTAGGAAAAGATGGTGCTTCCTCTATCTTTTCTCTAACTCTCCTAACATGTACCATAAGAGTATTTTCATACCCATACATGTCATCTCCCCATATAGCTTGACATAGTGCATCACTAGTAACAATTCGCCCTTTATTTTCATACAACTTTAAAAGCAGGGAATGTTCTTTAGCAGTTAAAGATATTTCTTGTCCATCTTTTTTTACACATGCAGTATTTAAATTTACAACAACAGAATCTCCTAGTTTAAATACTGGCAACTCCTCTTCTTCCATAGGAATATATACACGATTTAGTATACCTATTAACCTTAAAGTAAGTTCTTTAGGTAAAAATGGCTTTACTATATAATCATCAGCTCCTAAACCCAAACCAATCAATCTATCTTCATCCTCTCCTCTTGCAGAAAGAAAAATAACTGGTATCTTAGACGTCTCTCTAATTTTTCTCATAATAGAAAATCCATCTCCATCTGGCAATACTACATCTAAAATTGCACAGTCTGGTTTTATATTTTTAAATACTTTCACAGCTTCTTCATAACTAGAGGCTAGAAAAATTCTATTAAATCCATCTTTTCTTAAGATTTCATCTATCATTTTTAATAATTCTTTATGGTCATCAACCACAAGTATTTTTTTATCCTTTATTGTTTCCATAATTATCACCCTCCATAAGTATATCATATACCCATTTTTATAACTTTACCCCAATAGACTATTTAAGGTTATCGTAAGGTAAACTTCAGCTATCTGAAATGTAAGTACTTTATTGTATTAATATAAGCTACAAACACTACTATATGTAAGTCATAAAAATTCATACTAAATTATAGAAAAGAGGATAAAACATATGGAAATGATAGTTAAAACAAACAGACTTTCAAAAGAATACAATAAAATATTTAGAGTAAAAGACTTAGACCTTAGAGTACCAAAAGGAGCTGTATATGGCTTTTTAGGCCCTAATGGTGCTGGTAAATCTACTACTCTTAAAATGCTACTTGGACTTGCAAAACCTACACAAGGAAATATTAGTATTTTAGGTAAAGAGTTAAATGATAAAAACAGAATATCAATTTTAAATGATATTGGCTCATTGATAGAATCTCCATCATATTATGGTCACTTGACAGGGCTTGAAAATATGACTATTATGCAAAGACTATTAGATTTACCTAAAAAAAATATACATGAAGCCTTAAAAATAGTAAGACTAGAAAATCAGAAAAATAAGAAGGTCAGTCAATATTCACTAGGTATGAAACAACGCCTTGGCATTGCCATGGCAATAATGAAGTTTCCAAAACTATTGATACTTGATGAACCTACAAATGGACTTGACCCAGCTGGAATTGAAGAAATTAGAGAACTAATAAAATCTCTTCCAGAAAAATATGGCATGACAGTTCTTATTTCTAGTCATCTTCTAAGTGAAATTGACCAAATCGCCACATCAATAGGAATAATAAATCATGGTGAACTTGTTTTTCAAGATAGTATAAAAGAACTTCATGATAAAGGTCAAAGTCATATTGCTATTAAAACACAAAATCCAATATCTGCTCAAAAACTTTTAAATACACAAGGATATATGTCACTTATACAAGATGGATATTTAACTATTGAAAATTTAAAAGATACAGATGTAGCTAAAATAAATAACATACTTGTACATTCAAATATGGATGTATTTAGAATAGAAGAACATAAAAAGAGCTTAGAGGATATATTCCTTGAACTTACTGGCAAGGCGGTGACTTTATAATGAAATATCTTAGTTTAGAATTTTATAAAATTAAAAGAAAGAAAATTATTTTGATGACATTTTTATTTGTAGCTGTTGAAATAATATGGTGTATCATGAATTCAAGTAGAGCTCTTACAAAGAATCCAGACATGCTAAGTGGATTTGAATATTCATACATGATTATGAGTTTTACAAGTTTAAATGGATTATTTTTTCCTATCTTAATATCAATAATTACTTCCCGAATAAGCGATATAGAGCATAAAGGAGATACATGGAAACTTTTAAAGTCTTCTGCTACACCCTTAAATAGTATTTATTTTTCTAAATTTTTATGCTCTACTATTTTGATATCATTATCTATACTTATACAAATATTGGCCATTTTAGGTTTTGCATCTTTTAAGGACTTTATCGAACCATTTTCTATGTCCTTAATTATCAAATATACCTTAGGTACGATACTAGTTAGTATAGCTATAATAGCACTGCACCAATGGGTTGCAACTGTATTCCAAAATCAAATGCTTGCTGTTACACTTGGTATGTTAGGTAGCTTTATAGGTTTAACATCAGGACTATTTTTTCAAGGTATTCGTAGATTATTTATATGGTCTTATTACATAGAATTAACGCCTCTAAATTATGCTTATGACACTGCCCTTGGTTCATCAGTTTACAAAGTAAATATGAATTTTTCAATGACTGTTTTAATCTTCTTTGTTGGAATGTTAATTTATTATATTGGAAAAAATCATTTATTAAAAAAGGAAATATAGGAGGGATTTAAATGTTAAGAAAATCAGTTTTGGGAGAAATCCTAAAGTTAAAAAATTCTTTTATATGGTATATATTATTGGCTTTACCACTTCTAAGTGTGCTAATTGGTACTGGAAACTTTTATCTAAATCAAGATATCCTTAAGAAAGAATGGTATAGCTTGTGGACTCAAGTTAGTCTATTTTATGGTGAGTTTTTCTTTCCTATATTAATAGCAATCTTTTGTGCCTATGTTTGCAGACTTGAACATATGAATCATAATTGGAATAATGTAATGACACTTCCAATCAATTTAAAAAACATTTTTTTATCTAAACTTATAGTTATTTCAATACTTACGGCTATCACTCAAATTGTTTTCGTTATTTTTTACATAGTTGCTGGAAATATGATTGGATTTTCCCAAAGTGTACCTAATGAACTCACTGGCTGGATTGTTAAGGGTTGGATTATTTCCATTTCAATAGCTTCTATACAACTATACCTATCTATAAAGATTAGAAGTTTTGCTACTCCTATTGGTATCAGTCTTTGCCTTTCTCTATTTGGAATGGGCTTACTAATAGCACAACCTTCTATTGGTATATTTTTCCCATACTCTATGTTAGGAAGTGCTATGGGTATTATAAAACAATCTGCTTTAAACGTTAATGATACTATAGTTACAATATGTGTTGCACTTGCCACTACTATAATATTTTCTGAAATCGCTAAGAGAAACTTTAGAAAAAATGATGTTATATCTTAACCTTACAATAAAATTATATATGACAAGATGGTGTCATCCTCTTGTATTATAATAAATCAAGGATATACGATAAATAATTCAAATCACCTCTTGACCATCTAATCAATAAAAAAGACTTTCATGATGTAGTATGGTAAAATATAAAAAAGCTTGCCTATATTTTATGAGGAGGAAATATAACTATGCTTACATTTAGTGGAATAATCTTTTTATTAATACTAATACTCATAGCAGGTATACTTGTAGGTGTTATTAAAAAAAATAAACCAATATTAGTTACATCCTTAGTTACTTTATTAATTCTACTTACTACTATAATCATAATTTGGAATTCTATTCCAGATACATGGTAGTAAGATTATATAAAAATCACAACCGATAAAGTTGTAATCAACGAGTTATTATATTGGATGTTCTTTAATCTATAAACTTCTACTTTATATAGTATTACATAAATTTTTAAATATTAAAGTCAAGGAAAGCATTATACAGTTTCCGCATTATGTTAGCAAAGTATACAATTAGAAATTAGAATTGGTGAGGTGAATGAGTAATGTATTCATTACGAAAATTAGAAGAAAAAGATATTGAGATGGTTAAATCATGGTTATATCAAGAATATATTGTAAAATGGTTTGGGGATGCTTCTGATTGGTTAAATGAAATAAAAGGTAGAAATAATGAATATAACTTTATACATCATTTCATTGTTGAATCTGAACACAAAGCTATTGGTTTTTGCCAATATTATAATTATAATCAAAGTCCCCTTGAGGATTCAGAAATTCCACAACCCAATGGAACGTATGGTATTGACTATCTAATTGGTGAAAAGAATCTGTTGGGAAAAGGCATTGGAAAGCAGTTGGTAAAATTGATTTATGACAAAGTGATTGAAGAAAATAAAAACGTCGTTCGTATTGTAGCTGACCCAATAATCGAGGAAACAAGAACGAATGTAGCATCTATAAAAGTTTTAGAAGCAAATCAATTTTGTTATGATGAAAAATCTAATCTATATAAAAAAGATATAAAAGATATATAAGTAAATTTAATTTTGTTCAATTGATATCTGTTTAAATAGCTTAATATTTACATATCAATATTGGTATTTAATTATCGATAATATTTATATAACTGAATATTTACACATTAATATTAATGTATAACTATCTATACATGTACTAAATCTTGATACTTCTATTTAAAGATTTTTGATATAATTTGGAGGCAATAAATGAACACTATAGATTATGAAGATAGCAAAATAACAGAACTTTGGAATGAATATGCAAATACAAGAAATACAGGATTAAAGAAATTAGCAAACAAAAAACTAGACTTTTTAATCGACTACATATTAAAATTACCTGAAAATAAACAAAAGCATTTTGTTACATATATTTGTAAGGAGCGTTTTGATAAAAACAACATAAAAGAATTTCAACAACCTTTAGTGGTCAAATTAATTTTTCCAATAGTTGAAAAAGCTGTTTTAAATAAAGAAATGCCTTTTCTTAGGTGGGGATATCAATTAAATCTATTTATTTCTTTAAATAAAGAGAATTATGATAAATATAGATACTACTCTTCTGAGGATATGCTAAAAGATGCTTTAAAATTAGATGACACAGATATTAAATCTGTCGAACTATTATTAAATAAATATATAGATGAGTTATGGTTTGCTTCTCATCATATACAAGAAAGTGTAATTCTAAACCCTAAAAAAAATATTAAAGAAGATTTAGAGGAATTAGATAGACTACTTACAAAATATAAAGGAAACCTAGATTATTATGATGAATATTTAAAAGAAAAAACATACTATCAAGAATTATATGACTTATGGTTTCAATATGATGAAAGTAGCAAAAAAATTTCCTTTCCTGAATGGTTAAAAATTAGAGGATATAACTATTCTTGGTGTAATGCATTTTATTATGAAAAGTGATAAAACTATTGATAAGGCTATAGTACACTGCTATTTTCATTTTCTAGAATTAACCTTAATAGAATTAGCTTTAATATAACAGATAAAAAAATTTAATCCACAGGAGTATAAATTAAAATGATAATTAGACAAGAAAAAGCCAGTGACAAAGATAAAGTATATGAAGTTATTAAAGCTGCATTTACAAATGAAGAATCTTCTGACCATGATGAACAAAACCTTGTTAATCGATTAAGAAATAGTACTAGCTTTGTTCCAGAACTTTCACTTGTTGCTGAAGATGATGGAGATATAGTTGGGCATATTCTATTTACAGAAATAAAGATTAAAAATGATGTACTACTTGCACTAGCACCAGTAGCAGTTTCTCCAAGTGTCCAAGGCAAAAAAATAGGTTCAAAGTTAATTGAAGAAGGACATAAAATTGCAAAGTCAAAAGGATATAAAGGTTGTGTAGTTTTAGGTCATGACAAATATTATCCTAAGTTTGGCTATCAAGTAGCAAGTAAGTTTAATATAAAAGCTCCATTTGAAGTGCCAGATGAAAATTTTATGGCTATAGAGCTACTAGACAATGGATTGAAAGAAGTGTCTGGTACTGTAGAATATGCAAAGGAATTTTTTGAACAGTAGTTATAAACTATGATTGGTAATTCTATTTAATATTTAAGATATAAGGAGTGATATAATGGGTGAACTTTCTAAATTACCAAATATAGGTCCTGTAGTTGAAGGTCAATTAAACCAAGTTGGAATCACAACCTATGAACAGTTAAAGGAAATAGGTAGCAAGCAGGCATGGTTAAAAATAAAATCTATTGATGCTTCTGCATGTATTAACCGTCTATATTCACTAGAAGGTGCAATTCAAGGCATCAGAAAAAGTCAATTATCTTCAGATGAAAAGGAAGAATTAAAAGAATTTTATAATATATTTAAGTGTTAGAAAAGGAGAGTTTATATGTTTGAATCAAGATGTGGTGTACTCTGTAACAGTTGTGCAAGAAAAGAGAAAGTAAATTGTAAAAGATGTACTCAAATGAAAGGTCCATTTTGGGGTGGTGAATGTAAGGTTAAAACTTGCTGTGAAAGCAAAGAACTTAATCATTGTGGAGAATGTGATACTTTTCCTTGTGATATGCTTTCAAATATGGGGAAAGAGCAAGGTTTTGACCCTACAATAAAGATTGAACAATGCAGAAAATGGCTAGCTGAAGAAAAATCTTTAAATGATTCTCTTAATTAATTTAATTCATTGATTGAAATACATATTATGTTAAGATACATATGATGAGTGAGGTATTATAAAGGAGCTAAATAATAGTTTTAATTATTAACTGATATTTAACTCTTTTATAATCACTCTTTAGTCCTTCATAATTATTCTTTAGTCTTTTATAATTATTCTTTAGTCTTTCCAATACCACCACTTTAGTTTTTCTGGGTCTGGGTTTTCTGTTGATGCAAAATATATTGCACAGCGGTATACATATAGTTGACATTTATCTATATGTTGCCCACTCATTAAGCATTCTTTTTGGTACAACTCTTCTGGATTGGCATCTTTAAGGGATTCAATTGTTGTATATCCCAACATTATTAGGTCTTTTTCAGTTTCCTTTCCTACCCCAGGAATTTTTCTCAATTCTCCCATGTTATACCTTCTTTCTAGGATATGTGTTTTTATATTTTATTGTATATTAAATATTATTTTTATGCTACATCTAATATTGAAATTTCATAGTACTTAATTTATATTTTTTAATATAAATTAATAACGCTGACTAAATTCTACTTTTTTGATATAAAATATTATTATTGTATGCTTTTTAATAAAATACATTACTTAGTTATAACCTAAGTGATACCAAACACCAAGAACTTAGTATCTAAAGCCACATTTTTATAACCAAAGACCCCTTCTTTTATACCCTGTTCTACAATTAGAATTTTATTAAAGCTATTGCACTAAAAAAAGAAACCACATTCTGTTTTTGTATAGAATATAGTTTCTTGAACTTTAAATACTTAAAAGCAATATTTTATTTATTTTTTGAATTTTCTAATTTTATAGTAGACAACTTTATTAGTTAACTCTTAAATTTTTATCTTCTCTACAAAACTTTCTTCTTATTAAGAAATATGCAGAGATTACAACAAGCTCTATCGCTAAAAATATACCATAAGTAGCTATAGAATCTATGCTGTCTATACCATTTCTAAAGAAAACTAATGCTATTCCTGCTGCTATAATTCCTATAGCATTTTTACCTATAGCATTCTGACCAAAACCATAAAAAGAAGGGAAGTTTCCTTTTATCTCAACAAATGTCAAAATTAATCCAATTACTATAAACAATACTCCTACAACTTCCATAATCATACTAGCCATTTTACACCCTCCTCATTAGAGAATTAACCACTACTATAAAAATAGCTTGCTTTTATAATTACATTATATATTCAATTGAACATTTTTGGAAGTATTAGTTAAAAATAATTTTATATTCTATTTAAATATATCTTTTATATTAAAATCATCTCAATTTTTATATAAATATTAATCTAACCTTTATAGTTTTATAAATTAAACAGGTTTAGCATAACCATCTTCTATTATAACTTGACCAATATTTTTAAGATGGATGGTAACAATAGCTCAATAACTCCAGTAATAATCAATGAAAATATTATTGATACCAAAAACGAAGTAGAAATCAAACTTTCTGCTTTTTTATGCTCTTTTGCCCCAATTACTTGCGAAAGTAAAATAGATATACCATTTGTAGCCCCAATAGCTATAGATGTCAGAGTTAAAATAATTGGCGTGGAAGTTGTAAGTACTGCCATAGCAGTCTCTCCTAATAAATTACCAATCCATATACTGTCTACTAGATTATATGCCATGTTTAAAAACATAGCTACTATTAATGGCAAAGACATCTTTGTTATACATTTTTTTTATCCTCTGTGATAAAATCCATTTTTGTACTCATGTGTCCTTCTCTTTATGAATGAATTTCATTCATTAATTAATTTTAAAAAATACCTGAGATTTAAACAGGTTTGAGTTAAAAATTTACAAAATTATAAAGTATCATATGTTTTATTTTTTATGTATTTTTTTATGTTTTATGTTTTATTTTATGTAATTTTCTTTATATGTTTTTCTCTATGTGTTTTTCTTTTATACTTTCTTATTTTATGCTAGTCACAATATATGAAGTATGATTCACGCTCTTCCACACAATGTTTCTAAAATCTACAGCTAACAATTTACATATTTCTTTTTCTGAGTACATTTTTACATCTCCATCTTTATTGTACTTCATAAAAATATTTATTATATGTCTAAATAAAAATGGTTGCCAGCAGTCACAAATTATTAGGGTTCCTTCTGGCTTTAATACCCTACAAACCTCTGACAATACCTTATCTGGTTTAGGATAATGATGAAAAGAATCATTACAATATACAACATCAAAAAATTCATTTTCAAATGGCAAATACTCTGAATCTCCTAAAACTAAGGTAGCATTCCCTTTTAGTTTATTTTTTGCTATATTTAGCATATTCTCAGAAATATCAATTCCATAAGCCTTCTTCCTACAATCTTCATTTAAAATAGCTTGCAATACTGCTCCTGTTCCACACCCTAAATCTAAAATAGTATCATATGAAATATCTGAAAGTGTTTTAAGTAAAACTGGATAAAGATTTCTTGCATGTTGTCCCTTTATATCTTGGTCATAGGTATCTGCTTGATTATTAAATGTTTTTCTTGATTTTTCTTTTATATTTGTCATATCTAAACTCCTCCTTTCTTGTATTGTTCACAGTATATCATGGGTAATTCTTCATGTCAATGAATGATATTCATTCACTTGCAATGTTAATATAACTATATTAAGTTATCTATAGTTATATTAACATTCATTTATACTATGTGTATTATGATTAAGTTATATTATGCATACGATTCTTAAATTATACTATGTGTATTACGTTTAAGTTCCATCATTCACATTTTTCTTAAATTATGCTATATATATTATCTTTTTTTGGTCAATTTGACCTTTTTATATTTTTTCTTTCTCTCTTCTAACTCTTATAAAATAATACTAAAATAAAGTATCATAATAATTACTCATACTTATCATACATTTTGCTGTTTTATCGTGACCTTTTATCCTGTCTCTGTAAATTTCACAATTAATACCTTGCCCTAACTAGCTCCTACCTTTAAAAATTTACTTTTAGAACCTATCAATTTTATTCTTTAATTTTCTCTTTACTTTAAAGATAAATCGGTCACAATACTGTTCGTTTTTTACCAACAGCTCATATGCATCCATAATCCCAATGGATTGTACGAAACCAAAAATACCAACTGCCAATCCCAAAAATACAAGTAAATGATATTCTGCCCATTCAATGTACCCTTTAACTGTTACTGCTATAATAAGAATACCAACCACAAACAAAAATGTACTTGGGATAGCAACTAACTTATATTTTTTCTTGATTGAAATATATTCCTTTGATAATTCTTTCAAAAACTCATAATCAAATAACAGTGGCTCTTTTCTCAAGATTTTATAATCTTCTTGTTCTGCAAACATTCCAAGTATAACAGCACCAATACCTAAAACAACACAAACTGCAATTCCCAAAATACGCCAACTTGTATGAGTTGGAAACATTACATAAGGAATACCTGCTAATGCCCAAAACAAAAAACCTAACCCCAAATATTTGCATTCTCTTTTCTCATTGATAAGATAACCCCTTGCCACTTCCTTGCTTACATAATATCCCTTTTCATTTGCTCCTTTTATTGATTTCTCCTCTTTTAATAAAAAATCAGTTGATACTTCAAAAATATTAGATAGTAGTAAAAGTTTTTCTGTTTCTGGAAATCCCTGATTGTTTTCCCACTTACTAACCGCCTGTCTTGTTGTTCCAACTTGTTCTGCAAGTGCTTCCTGTGATAATCCTTTTTCTTTTCTTAACTTAAATAATTTTTCACCAAAATTCATATATTATTACCTCCTGTGATTTGATATCCAAATATTATCAAACTATACTGTTAAATTCTATATTTTAAGAAATGCACATTGTCAACTTTAAGTTGCACTCATGTAATTTGTTGCTAAAACATGATTTTGTAATAATTTTGCCTCTCTTTTTGTATTATAGCATCAATGGAAATCTAAATCCTTTCCTTTATATTTTGAAAGTAATATTTATCAAAATATGATTTTATTAAGTGTATAACCATTTGATTAACAATAGGTTTTTTGCAAACTATTCTCTAATATACTGTTTTATAGTAATAGAAAAGCACATCTTTTCAGACATGCTTTCTGCAACACTTTATCTACTTTATCACGATTCTTTATTTTATATATAACACTTTATCTTCTCATTAGCATCTAGAATTTATATTCTAAATACAGCATATCCACACATTGAGATTCCCCTTCAAAAATTGGCTCTGGATAATTATCTATAAAAAAGTTTTTAATCTTATGTGAATAAACAAATCCAAATTTCTCATAAAACGGGATTCCACTTTCAGCTGTACCCACAACCATTGATGAATACTGTTCACTATAAACATCTAAAATATGATTTATCATCTTTGATGCATAACCCCTATTTTGAAAATGCTCATATGTAGCAATATTTTTTAATTCACAGGTTTCTTTAGAAATTTCAATTACAACTGCTATACAAGTAAGTTCATCATTATCATATAGAGCATACATAATGCCTTTATCAAGATACTTATCAATCATTACCTCATATGGGTCAGCCAGCAATAAAAGGTCAATATGACCTTTTTTATTTTCATCTATAGTTTTTATTTCTATCATATATATCCCCCCTTCCTTTTAACATATATTTCCTTTATGTATTTAATACACTTCACTATCCTTTACATATTTGATACACTTAACTAAATGATAATACAATTGAAACATTGAATAATTATTACTATCTAATTTCATTGTATTTATTGTTTTTTAGTTTTTACTTTTTACTTTTTGCTATTTAATTTATAATAGAATACATTTTTAGAAGAATGAAGGTAATTGCAACTTACAGCTTAAAAAAACTTTAATTGCATATCTGATTTCTTATACGCTTCTATAATATCTTTCATCTCTGTCAAAATACCATAACGAGCACATTCTTTTTTTAGCACTTGTTCACATCTCTTTCCATTCAAGCTAGGACATACATAATTTAAGCCATACGTTTTTTGATACTGAAATACTAGTTTTGGTGATATATTTTTTAAATGCTTATAAAAAAATTCTCTCTGACCATTACGCATTGTCATTCCATACATACAATAGATAAACTTTGCATTAGCCTTATGTGCTTTTTCAACAATTGCTCTTATTTCATTCTCATTGTCAGTCAAAAATGGTATCAAAGGTGTCAATAATATACCACAAAATATTCCAGCATCATTGAGCTGTTTTACTGCTTCAAATCGTTCAGAACTTAGACTCACATTAGGCTCTATTTTCTTTGCTAACTCATCATTTGCAGTGGTTATAGTAACTTTGACAATAGCAGAATTGTTTCTTGTTATTTCCTTCAAAATTGGTATATCTCTAACTACCAAACTACTTTTTGTATCAATAGATACTCCAAAATGATTTTCTGAAATTAAATTCAAGGCTTGTTGAGTAATGCAAAGGTCTTTTTCAAAAGGATTGTATGTGTCAGACATAGCTCCAATACCAACAACTCCTTTTTTTCTCTTTGAACGTAGCTCCTTTTTTAGAGTTTCTATCACATTTTCCTTATATCTCACTTGGTCAAAATTTTCTATGTTGTATACTGTGCTACGACTGTCACAATAAATACAACCATGAGGACAACCACGATAGAGATTCATATTATAATCAATCCCAAACCATCTTGAGTTGTCAAATTTAACTTTCTGTAAAATTTGTTTTGCTGGTATGCTTTTAATCATTATCTTATCCCTAATTCCATCATATAATTTTTTGTTATCTATTGGGATATCTTGTAATCAATACAAATCCTACTCTTTTCAAGAAAATACTATTACACTTTGTCCATCTTGTTATAAGTGGCTGTACATAAGGAGTATTTTCAAATAAGTTTTGGCAGGATAAGTCGTAAATATCCAATGAATAAAATTCAGATGACCATTTTCTAATTTGTTTCTTAATTGCTTGTAGTAGGTCATCAATCATTTTAGTCAAAATCCTAGCTTCATAATATCCATTTTACCACAATGAGATTGCTAATTCAGATTGCTAATTCATGATGACCTTTATATTACTTTGCAATCTCTCTTAGATGAGTGAGGTTAACCTCTTTCACTGTCAACATCTAGAATAGCCTTTAGAGAATTCACCCATGTTTCTAATGTTTGAGCTAATACCAATTGCTGGTCTAAAATAGCCTTACCTGTTTCTGGTACATTCGATTTTGTATTTATATTTTCCTCTATATACGACTTCAATACTTGTATATTTTCTTCAATACTATTAAGACACAACTTTTGCTTTTCTGGTGTAAGACTGTATAAATTTACTATTACAGCATTGAAATCCAGAAAAATATTTACTGGCTTTGAAGCTGTATCAAACATTAAGTCTAAAAAATGTTTTTCACCCAATTCTGTTAAAGAGTAAATTGCTTTTTCTGGCATTCTCCCCTCTCTTACAATTGTGCTTTGGATATAACCTTTTTCTTCTAGTTGAATTACCTTCTTATAAATTGATGGTGTACTGATTTTAACCCAACGTGATATATTTCTATATTCCACCACTTTTTGAATATCATAAGCACTCTTAGGCTGTTGCTTTACTATACCCAGTACAATTAAATCTATCGTTGCCATAAAAATTCTCCTCTCGTTTTCTCTCTATTGACAAATACTATAATTTATAGTAGCATTTTCTTTATTACTATAATTTATAGTATTATATTTTAGAGCTAATGTCAATAGAAAGGGAGTGTTTAGCATGAAAGAAAGCAACAAAAAAATTGAATTATTAGGGTCTGCCCCAATACCAAAAGCCTTGTTATCTATGGGATTACCTACTATGATAGGTATGATGATAACTGCATTGTACAATTTGGTAGATGCATACTTTGTAGGTGGTCTTGGAACAAGTCAAATGGGTGCTATATCAGTTGCATTTCCACTAGGTCAGATTATTGTGGGATTAGGATTATTATTTGGAAATGGAGCTGCTTCCTACATTGCCAGACTCCTAGGTCATGGAGATAAGGAAAAAGCAGGCAAAGTTGCTAGTACAGCTATTTACAGCAGTATAATAGTTGGTATATTATTTATTATTGTCATTATGATTCTTCTCAATCCTGTTTTAAAATTATTAGGAGCTACAAAAAGTATTATGCCTTATGCAATGTCTTATGCTAGTATCTATGTCGTATCATCTATTTTTAATGTATTTAATGTCACTATGACTAATATTGTCACAAGTGAAGGAGCTGCTAAAACAACCATGTGCGCTATGCTATTAGGTGCATTGCTTAATATAGTTTTAGACCCAATATTCATTTATACCTTTGGCATGGGTGTAAAAGGTGCTTCCATTGCAACTGCTCTTTCTCAGATGATTTCAACACTTGTTTATATCAGGTACATTTTTAGCAAGAAAAGTATGTTTAGTTTTAGAATTAAAGAATGTTGTTTTTCAAATGAAATCATGTCAGAAATTTTAAAGATTGGTGTACCTACTTTAATATTCCAGTTATTGACTAGTCTCGCTATCACATTAACTAATATGGAAGCTACAAAATATGGTGACTCTGTGATAGCTGGAATGGGTGCAGTAACACGAATAATGTCTTTGGGGAGTCTTATCGTATTTGGGTTTATAAAAGGCTTCCAACCAATTGCTGGTTATAATTTTGGCTCAAAGAACTATGATAGATTACATCAAGCAATAAAAACATCTATAGCATGGACTACTCTATTTTGTGTAGTACTTGGTCTTGTAATGGTGTTTTTTCCAACAGCTATAATTTCACAATTTACAAGTGGTGATGTGTTATTAATTGAAAATGGTAGTAAGGCTCTTAGAGCAAATGGATTTTCATTTATGTTATTTGGTTTTTATACAGTATATTCTACATTGTTCCTTGCACTAGGAAAAGCAAAGGAAGGTGGGTTACTGGGTATGTGTAGACAAGGTATATGTTTTATTCCTATAATCTTGATTATTCCTATATTTTGGGGATTAAATGGTATTTTATATGCACAACCAATAGCTGATTTTGCTGCTGCAATAATCGCAGGTTTTATGGCAATAAAACTACATAAAGAGCTTCATACTTTAAAAATAAATTCTATTTCTTCTAAGTAAATATACTTCAAGATATGTTCTAGTTATACAAATCTAATATATATATTAGTTATACAAATCTACCATCAGAAAAGATATAAAATTATTTCATGCATTTTGTAGGCTCAAAGAATTGTATGATAAATTCATTATCAAACAGCTCTTTCAGCTTACAAGATATGTATATTATAATTCATTAATTTACATGCTTAATATGACTTAATCTACTTACAAATAGGCAATAATATATATTAACATATATTTTCTACACAAATCATACTATTAATATACAATTGAATAATCCTTTTTCACAAACTACTTGTTATTTTATCTATTCACTTGTATTATTGGATTATAATTATTTTAGGAAAGGAATAACTATATGCTTTCACAAAACGATATTGATATACTTACACAAAGTTTATCTTTTTGGGATAAACTCACTGACTCACAAAAAAGCTTATTAATCTCTTCAGCCAATATATCCCACTTTAAAAAAGGAAACTCAATTCATTGTGGTGATAGTGATTGTATTGGTATTTTGATTATAAAGTCTGGAACAATACGTACATACATACTTTCAGATGAAGGGCGTGAGGTGACACTTTTCCGTCTTGATAATGGTGATGTATGTATCTTATCAGCATCATGCATTCTAAACACAATAACTTTTGATGTATATGTGGATGCTGAGACAGATTGCGATATTATACAAATTAGTTCTTCTGTTTTCTCAAAATTGTCTACAGAAAATATTCACGCAGAATTGTTCTCATATAAGCTAGCCACTGAACGTTTTTCTGATGTTATGTGGGCAATGCAACAAATCCTTTTTATGAGTTTTGATAAGCGTTTGGCATCTTTTTTAGTTGATGAAATAACTAAAAACAATAATACTACTATAAATATGACTCATGAGCAAATTGCTAAGTATATGGGAAGTGCTAGAGAAGTTGTGTCTAGAATGTTGAAATATTTTGCTAGAGAAGGTCTTGTATCTCTATCTCGTGGTGGTGTAAAAGTATTGGATAAAGATAGACTTCGTTCTTTAACATTATAAGGAGATGTTTCAAAATAAGAATTTGAATCATCTCCTTTTTATCTCCTTTTCATCTCTTTCTTCAACTTCTTCTTTAAAATTTCCACTTTTATAAATACTCATAAATTTAATTTGAACTTTTATTTGCTAATAAAATAGCTTAGTTTTACTTCTATTAGTAATATGAAATAAGTAGTAATATGAAATAAGTTTAAATTTTTTTTAAAGTTTACTCTTATGATTAGTATAACTTACCTGCGACTTTACCTGAAACTTCTCTATCCATTTCATCAAGAATATAAGAATATATATCTTTTATTGTTATGTTAACAATTCAAACACTATATTTCAATCGGAAATATTGCATTTCAAATTGAAATATTATATTTCTATTTGAAATATAATATAAAGAAATATAATGTTATTTTATCAAACTAGAAAAAAATATTTTAATAAAATTGTATCAAAGTAATTTGATTAACAGTTAAATTACAATAAATCACATAAAAAAACAAATAAAATATTATTAATCTAAAAAGTTGGCATATTTCGTGCTTTTATAATTTAGTATAAATCTAAAATTAAATAAGGAGAAGAAAATGAATAAAAAACAGTTGATGAAATTCTTACTTGTTGCAGCTATACCAATAATTATATGGAATTTACCTGCACCACAAGGATTAAAAAAAGAAACTTGGGATATTGTTGCTTTATATCTAGGTTTACTAGCAGGTCTTATTATTAAACCATTTAAAGAACCAATCATTACTTTAATCATTGTAGGTGTAGCACTTATGTTTATGGATGAGTCAATACTACTTCATGGATATTCAGATAAGATGACTTGGTTTTTAGTTGTTGTAACTATTGTCTGTACAGCTTTTGTAAAGACAGGATTAGGAAAACGTATGGCATACAACCTTTTGCTAAGAGCAGGAGATTCTACCTTAGGACTTGGATACCTAATGATGATAAGTGATTTAATACTTAGCCCTGCTACAGGTTCAAATTCATCTAGAACAACTATTATCTACCCTATATTTAGAAATATAGCAGAAGGTGCAGGTTCTAAACCTGATGATGAACCTAAAAAATTAGGTGCATATTTAACAGTATTAACATATGTAGTATCTCAAGGAACAGCAGCATTATTTTTGACAGGTATGGCAACCAATGCGATAACAGTTTCTTTGGCAGCAAGTATGTTAGGTGTTAACTTAACTTGGGGAACTTGGTTTATGGCATCAATCGTACCAGCAGGTTTATTCTTACTAGTAGCACCACTTATAGTATATAAGATATACAAACCAGGTTTAACTCATTTAACAGATATTAAACCACAGATAAGAAAAGATTTGGAATCATTAGGTACTATTACAAAACATGAAAAGATACTAGTTGTATTCTTTATTCTTGCAATTCTTGGATGGATGTTTGGTGAAAAAATACCTTTTGTAAACTTAAATATGCAAGTAGTAGGATTTGTATTCTTAGCATTAGTTCTTATAGCAGGTATTTTAGATTGGGATGATGTTATTGGTGCTAAAGGAGCATGGAATATATTTATATGGTATGGTGCATTTTATGGTATTGCTGGCTCATTAGCTGATGCAGGTTTTTACACTTGGTTAGCTGATAAATTAGGTACAGTATTAAATCTATCAGATGTAAATGGATTATTAGTTACAATAGTACTATTGTTAGTGAGTTTGGCAGTTAGATACTTCTTTGTATCAAACAGTGCATTTGTAGCATCTTTTTATCCTGTACTATTTGCAATAGTTTTATCTACTAAGGCAAATCCGATGGTAGTTACATTATTACTAGCATTCTTTGCAAGTTATGGAGCTTTATTGACTCATTATGGAAATGGAGCTGGTCTTATAGCCTTTGCATCAGGATATGTATCTCAAAAAGATTTCTGGAAAGTAGGCACTATCATGGTAATGGTTGCATTAGCAATATTCTTAGTAATAGGATTACCTTACTGGAAAATAATTGGATTATGGTAAGTACACATTAAATTTATATATTGGAGATGAATAATTATGCTAGATTTACTTATTGTAAATGGACATGTAGTAGACCCTAAAAATAATGTAAATGGCAATAAAACAATTGCTATATACAATGGAAAAGTAACTGAATATAAACATGGTGATAAGGCAAAACACACAATAGATGCAAGAGGTAAATTTGTTTTTCCAGGGCTGATTGATGCACATGCTCATATGTTTGCAGATGGAACTGAAATTGGTATATATCCAGATAGCACATATCTTCCAACAGGCGTTACTAGTGCAATTGATTGTTCAGCAGGAGTAGCAAACTACCAACTCTTTAAATCTTCAATTGTGGCTAGAAGTAAAGTAAATATAAAAAGTTTCTTACAAGTTTGTTCAGCGGGATTAGTAACTACTAGCTATCATGAATGTATTGACCCAAAGTATTTCAATCATGAAAAAATAGAACGAATATACAATGAAAATAAAGATAATATATTAGGTCTAAAAATAAGATTAAGTGAAAATTTAGTAGAAGGTCTAGGAATAGAGCCATTAAAGGAGACTATTAAAATAGCTGAAAAAATAGGATGCCCTGTTGAGGTGCATTGTACAAATTTACCAGTTCCTACAGAGGATGTGTTAAATATCTTAAGACCAGGAGATATATTTGAACATGTATATCAAGGTGTTCAAAACACTATCCTCGACTCAAATGGCAATTTATACGAATGTGTAAAGAAAGCAAGAGAAAGAGGAATCATATTTGATACAGGAGAAGGTAGAAAACATGGTGATTTTGAAGTCATGCAAAAAGCAAAAGAACAAGGATTTATAGCTGATATTTGTAGTACAGATTTGGTATTGGAAAGCATGTTTAGAAGACCTATATTCTCTCTACCAAATCTTATGTCTAGATACATATGTATGGGAATAAGTCTATATGATGTTGTAAAAATGACAACACAAAATCCAGCTAAACTTATGAAAATGGAAAATCAGATAGGATGTCTATCAGAAGGTGCAAATGCAGATGTAGCAATATTTGACATTATGGATGTTAAACAAACTTATACAGATTGGAAAGGTAGTAAATTCGAGGCAGATAAATTATTAAAAACAGAAATGACAATTAAAAATGGATTTATAGTATATTGTGCCCCAGATTACATATATGAAAATTAATTAGGAGGAAAAAAATGGGTTGGAAAATATTATTACCACAAGAAATAATGCAAGAAGGAAGAGATTACTTAGAAAGTAGAGGACATGAACTGATAACTGGTTCAGGCATGGAGACTAAAGATATAATAAATGATATAAAAGGTATTGATGCAATTATAGTTAGGTTATCTAAAATAACAAGAGAGGTATTTGAAGCTGCTGATAACTTAAAAGTAATAGTACGTCATGGAGCAGGATTTGATACTGTAGATTTAGATGCAGCAAAAGAATTTGGTGTTCAAGTATTGTATTGTCCAGTAGCAAATAGTACTTCTGTTGCAGAAGTAACACTAATGTATATGTTATACTGCTCTAGAAATTATACAAAAGTAAGAAAAAGTTTTATAGATGACTATTATAAAGCTAAGCTGAGAACTCCTAAATGTGAGCTTGATGGAAAAACTGTAGGAATTATTGGATGTGGAAACATAGGTTCAAGAGTTGCTAAGATGTGTATGGATGGATTCAATATGAAAGTGGTTGCATATGACCCATATAAACCATCTAAAGACTTCCCACAAGGTGTAGAAGTAACTAGAGATATAAGCAAAATATATAAAGAAAGTGATTTTGTTTCTGTTCACTGTCCAACAACTTCTGTCACTAAACATTTTATAGGAAAAGAACAGTTTAGTATGATGAAAGAAACAGCATTTTTTATAAATGCAGCAAGAGGAAGTGTTGTAGATGAACAAGCTTTATATGAAGCATGTAGAGATAATATTATAGCAGGTGCTGGCTTAGATGTATTACAACAAGAGCCAGTAGATTCTAAAAACCCTATATTGTATTTAGATAATGTTGTAGTATCTCCTCATATAGGAGCAGCAACTAAAGAAGCTACTAATAGAGCCTCTTTACACTCTGCAATTGGAGTTAATGAGGTATTTGAAGGCAAAAACCCTACTTGGCCAGTAAAATCAATAGATTGGGACAATGCAACGATATACAATGATTAGTAAACAATAAACACTTATTAGGAGGAACTTAAAATGACAATAGGAAATAGAGTATATTTAAAAAGAGATTTACCAGATAAAGAACTTGTAAAAAGATTTAGTGTATTACCAGCAGCTAATGTAGGAGATTGTATGTATAGGTCAAGTGCATTAAGTTCAGAAATAAAGTTAATGTCTTCACCAAAAAACAAAATGTGTGGAGTTGCGTTAACAGTAAAATCAAGACCAGGAGATAATTTAATGCTTCATCAAGCTCTTAATATAGCTCAAGAAGGCGATGTAATAATACTATCTAATAATGGAGATAGAACACAAGCCATCATGGGAGAAATCATGTACAAATATCTTGCAGATTTCAAAAAAGTATCAGGAATTGTAATAGATGGTCCAATAAGAGATATTGATGTTATATCAAAGTCTAGTTGTCCAATATATGCTACAGGAACTACTCCAGGTGGCCCATATAAAGAAGGTCCTGGTGAAGTGAATGTACCTATATCTATAGGAGGAATTGCTGTTAATCCAGGAGATATAATATTAGGAGACAAAGATGGTGTAATCGTAATCCCTAAAAATGATGCAGTAGACCTTATTGATAAAGCAGAAGCAAATGCTAAACAAGACCATGCTAAAGTGGTAAAGGCTTCTGAAGGAACTGCAAATAGAGAATGGGTAAATAAGACATTAGAAAAAAAAGGTGTACAAATTATAGATGATGTTTACAGAGTTTAGTAATAAATGACTTCTACTCTATGTATATAAAATATTTATATATAAAAATTTTAAAATAGCAGGTGCTGTTACATAACGATTCTAAATTGTTATGTAACAGCCTCTTTTATTTTATTCAATAAATATTTAATCTGAAAGTTGATACTTTTTAAGTTTACGCCAAAGAGTAGTAGTACTGATACCCAACTGACTTGCAGTAACAGATTTTACTCCATTATTTTTCTCTAACGTCTCAAGAATTAATTTTTTTTCATAATCTACGATTTTATTCTCTTCCAAAATAGGAGAATAATCTATTGTAGGAGTTAAACTTATATCCTTTCGAAAATGTGGCTCAGAAGTTAAAATTTCAGAAACTAAGTACTCATCTATAAAATTATCATCACACATAACTACTAGTCTTTCTACTATATTTTTTAATTGTCTTATATTACCAGGAAAGTCATATCTACTTAAAATTTTAAGTGCAGAATCAGATATTGACACTGGTTTGTTATAATGAGATATAATAGCATATGTAAGTTGTTCGATATCTTCTTTTCGCTCTCTAAGAGGAGGTAAATCTAACTTCAACACACAAAGTCTGTAAAATAAATCTTCTCTAAAATTATTATTATCAATCTGCTCCACTAAATCTTTATTAGTAGCTGTTATAACTCTTACATTAATAGGTACAACTTTAGTATCCCCTATTCTAGTTACTTCCCTCTCCTGTAATACTCTAAGTAGTTTGACTTGAACATCTTTAGAAATTTCTCCAATTTCATCTAAAAATATAGTCCCATTATGTGCCAATTCAAAGACACCTGCTTTCCCTTCATTTCTAGCACCTGTAAAAGCTCCCTTTACATATCCGAATAATTCACTTTCAAGTATATTTTCAGGTATAGCTGCACAGTTTATAGCCACAAAAGGTCCATTAAATCTATTGCTATAGTTATGAATACTTTGAGCAAATATTTCTTTTCCAGTACCAGATTCACCAGTAATTATGATTGTAGAATTAGATTTAGCAAATTTCTTAGCCATGTTTACCGAGTGCATTAATGCATCACTTGAACCCAATATATCGTTAAAATTGTTCTTTGCACAATGAGATTTTGAAATTAAACTCTCTCTTATTTCTTTTTCTGTTGATTGAATATTTTCGATATCTTGTATGGTTGCAACACATCCAAAATGCAAACTATCAATTATAATCGGGAAACAATCAAATGTAAGGGAAGAACCTTTAAAATTAATTATATTGTTACATAGAGAGTGCCCATTTTTTAGTGAATCTGAAATATCACCAGAAGTTAAATAATCTTTTATAAATTTATCAACTTGGTTAAATAGTAACCTTTTTGCTTGATTATTTATAAAAAGTGGTGAGTGATTTTTATCAATGGCAATTATACCACTATGTGTACATTCTAGAATTTCTTCTGTAATAGAGTTATTTATTCTCTTTTCAATTCCTATGTTATATAGATGAATTGCTTCATTGATAGACGCATGAATAGAAGACTTTTCAACTTCAGTCTCTATACAGAGTTTATTGTATTTAGAGGTGATTTCTTTTGTTGTTTTACCACCTATGAAAATCTCAGTGCCATTATCAATTAATTCTTTTATTGTATCTTCAAATTCAGAAAGAGAATTTAACTTAGGTATTTCTAAATCAAAATTGGAGATTTCTTTAAATCGTTTAGCAGTTTTATATGATGATTCTAAACCTATAAATCCTATTTTTGAAGAATACTTAAGTGCTTTTTTATATGAATAAAATATGTCTTCGTATTTGTATCCAACATCTACTATAGGAATTGAGACATGTTTACGCAATAAATCAACATTTTGTCCACGAGTAATTATTACTTTAGTGCCTAAGTTAATTATGTTATCTGCTAGTTCTATAGTTTCTTTACCTGTAGCAATGTATGATGGAATTTTTATATGTAATTCTTCAAGTACTTCATATACAGTATCTGAAAATAACTTAGAGGGAGCAATGACTACTATCTCATTTTTCATATCATAAAACCTCCTTTTGTTAGTCTATTTTTTATATTATTTTTTCACACAAAATAATGTCTTCAGAGTGACACTCAATTTTCTACTCACAGGATTTTAAAAATATTCACCTCAGAATTACTTTACTATTTACTTTTGCAGTAATTTTCTCAATTGAAATTGTTTTTCTTTCAAAATCTACATTCTCCCATGACGGACGTAATATTTTGGATGTTCTCATACCCAGACTAATATTTAAGTTTATGTGAAGTTCTAATTCAGTATCTTTGCATACTTCTAATAGTTTTATTATTTACTCTTCATCATAATTTTTATTTTAAATTTGTTTTGATTTAACTAAATCTACTCCTTTAGTTGGATTCTTATCATTTTTAAATCAAAAACACTTTCAAATACAAGTTTCATTATATGGATGTAAATTTTTAATGACTTGGAACTTAGTATATCTGATAAATTATTCACATAACGATATATATGTATTGTATCAATATCTTATACTCTCATTTTACCATGATAAAAGGTGATGTCTCAAAATAAAAATTTGAATCTTCTTCTTTTTTTATATAAAAACAGAAAAGGAGTTCCTAAGAACCCCTAATCTATATGATAATTGCTCTGTTAAAAAACAAAACTCACATTATAATTATATCGACTATGAATATTATAATTAATCGACAGTACCATTAGACATTGAAACAATTCTCCTCTAAGATGATTCAATAAAATTACTTAGCCTAATTATATATATCCATAAATATAAAATACTATTAGTCACAAACAATAATATACAAACAATAAGTAAAAATAAATATATTATATATACATATTATAAACCTCAAAAAATTCTTCAGTCGTAACTGTATCTAACCATTTTTTAGAAGGATATAAAAACTTATACTGATTATCTTTAATAAGACTATCATCTATAGTATCATAGATGCAAGATAGTAATGATGCAGACTTCACAAAAGAATTACAAAACTCCTTAGATACAAGAGATTTTAATACATCTAACATAGTCTTTTCGTCTAATGATTTACTTGCAGTAATATAAGATGGCAATGCTATAGCCCCATCATCAGGATATGACATAAATAAATCTTCATTATTAGCACGCTTTGCATATATACTAGGAGTTATAGCTAATCTATCCGAACCATTTTTTACATCATTAAATGATTGTATTGGCATATCTAGTATAGTTGAATTGGACAAAAATCTCTCTACATACTCTTTTCCATACCTACTCCAAATGGCTTTAACAACAGATTTCGCACCAGAGTTATTTATACCACCAATGACAGTTTTTGTATCAGTGTCAATTACGTTTTTTATAGAATCTATCAAACCCTTGTAATTCTGGTTATAAGAAAATACTAATGGTATAACTAAAAATGGAAGTAATCTTTCATCAAAATATATAGATGATGATTTAATCTCACTCTTAATATTGAAATAATTCGATAATGGATATAAGTTACTTGAAAACTTTGAATAGATATTCTTGTCTTCATACACTTCTAAATCTGTAGAAACTATAATATCTGGAATTAAAGCGTCTGTTTTTTTTAAATATTCATTAAGTTTGTAAGGATAACCTATACCAAAATAAGTTACCTCTAAATTAATATCCTTCTCTTTTAAAGACATAATTAAATTATCTAAATAGTTTTTCTCATATTTATGAAGTATACAAATATTGCTCCAATACAACCTAACATTTTTCATGAAGAGTCTCTCCTTTTCTTAATTTATATTGACATTCTAGTTGAAATTCATATATATCTTTAAGTTTGCCTAAGATTTCTTTTTCTTCGTTAGTCTTATTGATTACTTTGAAGATTGAACCATTTTTCATTATTATACGCTTCTCTGCTATAAGTGCTGTATGAGGGTCATGAGTAACTATAAAAATCAGTTTATCACTTCTCAATAAGATGTCTAAAGCAACATTTTTATTTATTCCAGCATTCTCTATTTCATCTATCAAAACAATAGGATTATTTGAAATGAGAGCAACATCTGCAATCATTAAGGCACGTGTCTGTCCCCCACTCAATGATGTAAGGTCTTGAGATAGGGAAATAGGTTCTGCTGTTATGGAATTTGCTACATCTAATACTTCTTTTATTGAGACAGAAGTATTGTTTTTACATTCTTTATGTATAACTAAAAATTCCTCGACTGTAGAATCAAGAACAAACCTCATATTTTGGCTAAGATGAGAAATGAGATTTGTAGAAAATTTATTTCTTTCCTCAATAGCAACTTCCATATTATCAATGACTACTTTTCGATTAGTCAAAGAATCTTTATTGACAAACTGCTCTATATCTTTGATTAACCTGCTTTTACCAGAACCAGTATTACCTACAATGGAATAAATATGACCTCTATAAAAAGTTAGAGATTCAAAGTTCTCTGTATTACCAAGTTTGTTTTTTCCAGGATATATGGTTATACTTTTCATTAAAATTCACCTCTAAAATTCATTTTAGAAACTATGCCTTGTTGGAATTCATCACCAATTCTACATTCTCCAATACAATAAGAACACACCCCACTTGGCATTGTATGTCTCAATAAATGTTCGTCATTGTTTAGAATATTAGCATTGTTTATATAGTTTGAAATTAGCTCTACACCAAAACCAACTAATCCATCTATAAAGAATATATTAGAATTAGGATTTATTTTTTTTATATTGAATGATATTATCTCTCTTTCTGCTTGTGATACCATGTCTATTTTACTTAGAACTATGGCATCACTTTCACTTAACATAGGACCTAGTTTTTGAGGAGTCTTAAAGCTAGATGTACAATCACATACACAAATGTGTAGTGTTTTATTTGTTGCAGGTGAACACCTATTGCAAAGCCCAGCAGTTTCTATTAGTAAAATATCGCTACTTTTATTTTTAGCCCAAAGTATAAGTTCGTTTATGTTTGATATAAGAAAATGGTCTGGACATATGTCTTTACTAAGTCCAACAATATAAGGTATATTCAATTTTTTATATATTAAATCATCATCAGTAGCTAGACAATCTATCTTACATATTGAAGGGTTAAGCCCATTAGACTTAAGATATGGAATTAAATGTTTTATTAAAGCGGTCTTCCCTACAGAGGATGACCCAGAAATTAATATAGTTTTCATGGCTTATGTAAAGTCTCCTTTCATATTTTGTTAAGAGATATGATAGCATTAAAAACTACTAAAAATTGTATCAGATGAGACAATTAATAAATAAACTTGATTGAAAATAATTATCAATATTATTGAATTTTGGTAAATACTGTGATATTATTGCAATCAAAGTGAATATTTATCAGAAAAGGTGATGACTTTGAATGAGAAGGAAGTACTAATAAATAGTAAGTTATTTTCTGAAAGATACATTGTAGAAGATAAGATAAAAGCAAAGAGTTATAAAAAAGGTCAATTTATAAGTGATTTTTTTGATAAAGAATATTATGTAGGTGTAGTTAAAGCAGGACAAGTATCCATCTATTGTATATCGAGTGATGGAACTGAAGTTAACATGTCTATTCTAAAGGAAGGAGATGTTTTTGGAATTTCTAATATATTTGATGAAGAATCCTTAGATACTGTACTAAAATGCAAAAGTGATGTTTATGTAGTTTTTTATCCAAAAAAATGCTTTATAGATATGATGAAGTTGGACATTTCTGTAGCTTTAGAGTATTCAAGATATTGTAATAGAAAAATACAATTTTTACTGAGAAAGATAGAGTTTTTAAATATACAGTCTAGTAAAAAGAAAGTTATTGAATATTTACTAGAAAAAACTAGTAAAAATGACACTATCCTATTAGAATGTTCTAAAGAGGAGTTAAGTAAAAGGATTAGTGTAAGTCGAGCATCTTTATATAGGGAATTACAATCATTACAAAATGAAAATTGTTTAGAGTTTGGTAAAAAGTGTATAAAAATATTGAATAAAGAAAAGTTAACACAAATTCTATATGAAATATAAACTTAAATAACAGATTCTATATAAAATTAAATACTAGGAGGAAGGTTTTATGAAAAAGAAATTATCAATATTATTACTGGCATCATTAATAATAATTTCATTGGTAGGTTGTGCATCAAACCCACCAGAAAAACAAACAAAAGAAGAAACTAAAGTAGTTGCAAAGGTGACAGCACTAAAAGGTCCTACAGGAATGGGAATGGTTAAGATGATTGGCGATGAAAAGGATAAAAAAGAAAAAGATTATGAATTTTCAATAGCAAATTCTGTTGACGAAATTACACCTAAGCTTGTGAATAAAGAACTAGATATTGCTGCTATTCCCGCAAATCTATCATCTGTTTTATATAATAATAGCAATGGTGAAATAGAAACACTAGCCATTAATACTTTAGGAGTTTTATACATAATTGAGAATGGAAATTCTATAAACAATGTAAATGATTTAAAAGGCAAAACTATTTATTCTAGTGGTAAAGGCTCTACTCCTGAATATGCTTTGAATTACATACTGAAAGAAAATGGAATTGACCCAACTAAAGATGTCAACATAGAATACAAATCAGAACATACAGAATGTTTGGCGGCATTATTAAACGATAAAAATGGAATAGCACTACTTCCCCAACCTTTTGTAACAACAGCATTGACTAAGAGTGATAACTTAAGAGTAGCTTTGGATTTGACAAAAGAATGGGATACTTTAAATAAAGATAAAAATACTGAAAGTGCTTTAGTAACAGGAGTTGTTGTTGCACGAAAAGAGTTTGTTGATAAATATCCAGAAAAGGTTAAAAGTTTCTTAGAAGAATATAAGAAATCAGTTGATTTTACAAACAATAATATAGAAGAAGCTTCAAAACTTATTGAGGAAAATGAAATAGTTCCAGCACAGATAGCAAAAAAAGCAATTCCAAAGTGTAATATAACATTTATAGAAGGTAATACAACGAAAGATAAATTAAGTGGATACTTACAAGTACTTTATGATGCTAATCCAAAGTCAATAGGAGGAAAGATGCCAGGTGAAGATTTCTACTATACACAAGAAAATTAGTAAAACTCATATACTAGCAATAATCTTTTGGCTTATCGTTTGGCAAATAAGTAGTATGATAATTGGTCAGGAGATACTTTTAGTATCTCCTTTTTCATCTTTGAAAAGGTTATTCGAATTATCTATGAAGTTTGAGTTTTGGCAATCTATACTCTTTTCTTTTCTGAAAATAACAACAGGATTTATATTAGCCTTTATCATTGGAATAATATCTGCCATAATAGCATCTAATAAAAAAAATTTTAGGATACTTATTGAACCCTTAATACTTACAATACAATCTATACCAGTAGCTTCGTTCATAATATTATCTCTAATATGGATATCTTCAAAGAACCTGTCTATTTTTATATCCTTCTTGATGGTATTGCCAGTGGTATATAGAAATATCCTAGATGGAATAAATAGTATATCTAGAGAGTTAAATGATATGGCAAAAGTATTTAAAGTCAGTAAGATAAAAAAAATAAGGTACATATATTTGTCTGAGGTAGCACCATATCTAAGAGCAGCATGTAGTGTTTCTTTAGGTCTATGTTGGAAATCTGGAATAGCAGCAGAGATAATAGGAATGCCTGCTAATTCTATAGGTGAAAACTTATACAAAGCTAAAGTATACTTAAATACACCAGATTTATTTGCATGGACTATAGTTATCATTATAATAAGTATTTGCTTTCAAAAGGGATTTTTATCATTAATAGACTATTTATTAAAAAGATTGGAGATAAACTAAATGGATATAGTAATTGAGAATCTAAGTAAAAAATATAATGATAAGGTTGTTTTAGATAATTTTAATAATGTATTTAAAGATAATGCTATCTCATTTATAACAGGAACCTCTGGTATTGGTAAGACAACATTGATAAGAATATTAATGGGTTTGGAGAAAGCAGATAGCGGAAAAATTGTAGGTATTAGTAATAAAAAGATTAGTGCAGTATTCCAAGATGATAGTTTGTGTGAAAATCTAAGTGTGTCATTGAATATAAAGTTGGTATGTGAAAATCTAGGTAATTCAGAAATTGAAAGTGCCTTAGAGGTATTAGACTTAAATGATTGTATGAATAAAAGAGTAAGGGAATTAAGTGGTGGTATGAAAAGAAGGGTTGCAATATTAAGAGCTTTATTATATGATTTTGACTTGCTTATAATGGATGAGCCATTTAAAGGGCTGGATACAGAAACTAAGTATAAGGTTATGGATTTTGTAATAAGAAAGATGGAAAACAAGAGTGCTATAATAATTACTCATGATATGGATGATATAAAATACTTTAGAAATCATGAAAAGTTAATAATTGATTTTAAAATGCCTTCAATATATTGATTTCATATTGATTTCAAAACACCTTCAATATATTGATTTTAAAATCAACTAAAGTTTTTATATGAATGTTATTTCAAACTTACTAATTCTGTATACCAAAAAGGCTGTAGGCAAATTTATTTTTACATAAAAAAGTACCTGCGATTAAAACAAGTACTTTACATATTTTTTCTAATTTGTGATATAATAAAAGCAAGAAGAACTACAATCTATTTGCAGTAGAGTGGAGTTCGTAAATTAGTGTTTCTTTTTGAACTTAATCTTTAGTTCAAAACTAAAGTCACTCCTGCCAGAGTGGCTTTTTACTTTTTTAAACAATTTATCAGTTAAGTAAACTATTAAACTGGCAACTAAACTTGCTAGTACACCTTGTAAAAAATTATCCACACATACTCACCTCCCTTCTATACGTTGGGAGGATAACCTTTTGTATGAACTCCACTCTATAAATTGTAGATTACATCTTCTTGCTAAAACTATTATAACATATAATTCCTACATATTTTACCTATTATATAGTTATTTTCCTATCTCCTTCACCCTCTTTTTCTTTCCCTTTCTGCCTCTTTCATTGCTTTATATTCTATCTTATTATTTAATTATTATTGCTATCTAAATTCCTTGTATCTACTCTTTTTAATTTTTCTACTTAATTAATACCCTTACACATAAAAAAGAAGCATAGACAAGTTTATTTTGTACAAACTCTATCTATACTCCTTACTTATTCACATAAACTCTATCTATATAGACTTACTCTTTGCCTTACATATCATCTGAGTCATAGTACCCATAGGACAATAAACACACCATGAACGAGGCTTAAATAATATCATCGTAATCAATCCAAGAACAGTCGATGTAAGCATAACACTATAAAAACCAAACGCAAACTGTACCACCCAAGGTGAAACTAAAGTCCCATGATATGCCCATTGCCAAGGCATCTTTATAGTCCAAAGCAAAGTCACTACCTCTTTAAAATTTCTACTACCCTCAAACACTAGATAAGTTGAAAAAAGCATATTAGCGAACATCACCATAAAAAACGTCAAAAAACCATATCTAAACCACTTGCTTCTAATAAATTTAGGAATATCTTTATTTCTTGACAACTTTAATTTATTTCCAAGCAAATTAAACAGCTGTCCTCTTCCACAATACTTATTGCAGTACGCTTTATTTCCTTTAATAATAGAAATAAGTAATGGAACAAAGAAACAAATTAACCCAATCCAAGCGAAAATAATATTTACAAATCCCAATATCAAATATATAGAAGAAAAAATCCATAAATAGTCATACCAGTGTTTTTTATTATTCATGACACTTACCTTCTTCCTCTTTTAATATTGTTATAATCTCAATCACAGATGCTGGACATACCTTCTTACAAATACCACATCCAACACATAAGTCTTTATCAATTTTTGCACTAATACCATATGGTACTGAGATAGCTCTCCTTGGACAGACTTTTATACAGCTACCACAGGCTACACACTCATTTTCTAAAATATTTGCATACTTCTTTTTTTTATTAGACATAATAACCTCCCTGTATTATTAATCTATAAGAATTATAACAATATATTTGCTTTTTATCTGTGACTTAATCACATAAGATATCGAGATTAGAAATTATACTCTAATTGTAGAAGGATTTTAAGTAAATAAGCGACATTGAGTTGTTCAAATAATCATAACTTTATACACAGTCTTACTCTATTATTCACAGTTTAAACTTATTTATAGTCGTAACTTTATACACATCACACTTACCTTATCCACAATATATCTATTTTTTTCTAACAATGTACCTGACATTAATAACACTCATATCAAACATTCTAGCTAATTCCATATAATTTTTTCCATTAAACAATTTAATCATAAGCTCATTTCTAGCCTCTTTTAAAGCACCCTCCACTGTCTTAATATAAAAATATGTTCCCCCACTTTGTTGACACAATTTCAGATACTCCAATAAATTATACTTATGTAACTCCTTTGGAATACTCACTTCTATATTGTGTTCTTCAAGCAATTCTATGATTTCCTCTAATTCTAACATCTTTTCACCTCATATTTTATATTATTTTTCGACTTTCAATAAGCTTGTTATGGCTATCTCATTACTCTAATAATTTAGTTCTTGAAAATGCAACCTATCCCCATAGTAACAAAAATGCTTATGCCTAGTCTGTCCATCCCTACACTTCGCAACTATTAAATCAACAATCTTAATTCCCCTGTACTCTGCTTCTCTAACTAATTCCTCACTTTCTCTTATATCTTTTACTGCTTCTTCATAATCACTCCCTTTTAATTGATGTATATAAACCACATTGTTGCTATCGTGGTAGATGGCTTTACTATCCCTCATAGGTCTATCTCCATAAGGTCTAAAATCTTTCATTTCATCATTTAATTGACTTAACTGAATTATTGGTATATCAAAATCCAAAGTCATACTTTTTAATTCTCTAGAAAAAGTGGCTACTTCTCTTTCTCTTTTTTCCATACTTTTTTGAGATGTAAGAAGTTGCACATAATCAACAATTAATAAGTCTGGCTTTATTTGCCTTATCCTCTTTCTAATTGCACTGATTGTGTCTATCTTGTCATTTATATAAATTAAGTTATTCTCACGTAAATCTCCTATTGCATTTACAATTAGTTTCCAATCACTTTCACTTATCTCTTTAGATTTCATATTTCTTGTACTTACTCCTGTTATCTTGCATATATTTCTCATAAACACTTGCTCACTTGTCATTTCTCTACTTATAAATAGAGTCTTTTTCCCTTGCTTGGCCGAATTTAACATTATTTGAAGAGCTAAAGCAGTTTTTCCAACCCCTGATTTAGCTGCTATTGTCGTTAGCTCTCCTTTAAAAATACCTCCTATAGTCGAATCAAGCAAACTTATCCCAAACTTAAATCCAACATCCTTTTTACTTTCTAAAAAATCAAGGACTTTTTCTGCTATGCTATGTACATCATCATTTTCATAAGTATCTTTATCCAAGATTTTTCTTATATTATTTTCAAATTTATAGATGCAAGTATCAATATTTTCTCCAAAGTTTATGCCTTCCAAGAGTCTTTGACAATTTTGATTTATGCTTCTTCTTGCTAAGTTTTCTTTTAAAATTTTTATATAACCATCAATACCAAAAGTTTGACCCCATGTAATTACACTAGTTAAACTACTCATTTTAATTGCTAAAGATTTCTCATCTATCTTTGATTTTACAGTTGCTACATCAATTATTATATTTTCTTTTCTAAGTTCTTTCATGATTTTAAATATTTCAATGCATGTAGAATTCATAAACATATTTTCATTTAAGTCATCTAGTTTGTAGTTTAATTTATTGTCTAAAATAATTGTGCCTAAAATAGCCTGCTCTATTTCAACAGCTTTTGATTTAACCATATAAATTAATCTCGCTTTCCTCTTAAGTTTTATATTTTAATATTATTAAGTCTTTTATTTTTATATTAGATTGCAACGATATTGTCAGTTAGAAATATACTTTTAATTATAAAAGATATAAATATATTACTAGTTAGAAATGCATTATCAGCTATAAAATATATAAATTCATTCCACCTATAAACGCATTATCAGACTAATTAAAATTCACAGATTGGATTCCAATACCTTGCATTTTCATGTTTTTTTCTTTCACGATTGCTGTCGTCATACGTGGTATAGTCAGAATACATATAATTATTACTGCTATTATTGTTGCTCTTTTTACACTGATAAACATTACTTTGATTTTTTACAGATATGTTTTCATTAACATAGGATTCAAATTTATGGCTAAATAAGGTCTCTGGTCTTATATACATTTCCATTATGGTATCTTTCCACTTAGCTACTTTTACCTCAATAACTTTGTAGAAATCTTCTAAGACATAACCTTCCTTTAGTCTTTCGTTGATAAGTTTTATGCTCGTTGGAGAATTGATTTTAAAATTTTTTCCTGTTTTTTTATTTAGCATATTTATAATGCTTTGCTGTATATTTTTTTTATTAAATTTATTTAAGGATTCTTTTTTATTTGTTACAAACTTATCTTCTTTTTGTGTATCATGAATATTATCAAAACCACTCTTTTTACCATCTCTATTCATGCTACTAAATACTTTACTATTACTTAATTTTATAGCATTTTTACTTTGATTATCTTCTATGTCATTTTTAGTTATTTTATCTATGTCATTACATGTTTCATTAAATCTAACATTTGAAGACCTCGATTTTAAATTAGAGTTTTCGATTTTAAGTTCTTCTCCAATAAGTGTTTTTTTGGTATAATCTTTAATTTTATTAGTTACATTAGTAAAATTAATAACAGATTTTTCAGAGTTGATATTTTCATTGTTGATATTTTCATTATTAGAACTAGTATTTTTACTAGAATTTTTTATTCCACTAGAAGCTAAGTCATTGCTTTTTTTATTAGCAGAATTATTCTTACTACTTAATATATTACAGTCAGCACAGTTACTACATTCTGTATTATCATAAGCACTATTGTACTTTGACATTCCACCACCATAAATACAATCTTCATCAATACAACCTTTATTTTCAATATTTCCATAATTATACTCTAAATTACTGAATTCATAGTTCTCAACACTGTTATAGTTAAAATCTATAGTTTCATCACTATCAAGTAAATTTTCACTAGTACTATCAAATAAATCTTCACTAATTTCTGAACTGATATAGCTATATATAGAATGCATCTTCCCCCTTGTTCCCTTAGACACAAGCCTTATTACTCCTAAATCTGAAAACTCTCTTACAAGCCTACTTATAGTAGAAATAGAAAGTTGTAAATCTGTAGCAGTTCTTCTTACTGTCATATAAAATTGACCTCTTGGTAAAGTACCTTGCAATCTCTGTATATTTTCTTTTCTCATTATATAATGATTAAATCTTATTTTATTAATATCATTTGTTATATCAAAGCCTAATACTACTGAATTCAATTTATAAAATCCATTATTCATATCTACTAACCCCTTTTCTACTAATAAGTAATCATTTCTCAATAATTATTACTTTATATAGATAACATAAAGTTTAAATTTAAATATATATTTATTTTAATATATTTTAAATATACTTATTAATCCCTTAAAATCCCTATTTATATTCTTAAATATGCAAATATATTATGTCATATTTATTTATATTTTTTTATTTATATAGCTTATTTATTGTTTTTTCCCCTTTATACAAGCAATTGTATCATTTTGTTTATTTTTTATCCAACAAATATTTTCGACTATTTTTTTTGAATTCTCAATATATCTCCATTATTTAACAGAATATTTTATAGAATATACAATCTATTTAAATTAATAGGCAATAAATTTAGTAATTTTGTCTAAAAAAAACTTTATAAAATGTCTTTTACCTACTTCACACTTAATCTTTACAAAATATTTTGTATAACAACTTATATACTGTTTTCATTTATTATTCGCTTAATATTGCTTACACACATGTTATGTTTAATGGCGAGCTCCCCATAATTAACCCCATTAAATTGTCTCACTATCTCCCTATTTCTTGCATATCTAAAAATCCCCTTACATGTAGGTATATAAGTGTTTGTACCTCCATACAATTTAGCAATCTCTACAAACTTATCAATACCCACTATTTCCACCATTGCATGAAACTGAACTGGTATATCTTCTAATTTTACTTTCATAAACTACACTCTCCTTTAAAATATTTTTAATAACTTTAGTAGCTTTAATAAAGATTTTAATGGTTTAAGAGTAAAATGTTAATATTGGACTTTTAACTTTTTTATTTACAGATTAAATTTAATAATTTTTTTAACATAAACCTTAGACTAAAACGAACACTTTTAAAGCATTTTTAATATAATAATATTTTTCCAGAAGGAGCATATAGCTATATATCACTTTTAAATTCAACAATAAAAAAAGCAGTAAACCTTAATCGATTTACTGCTTTGGTAATTTAAAATTAAAAAATACAAGTTAAAGCACTTTAAATTTACAACTTGATAGCACACTCCATTGCAAGCTCAAAAGTATGTACTTTTTGTGAAATAGGATGTATAGTTAATCCTCGTTGTTCCCATACATCTGAGTTTAGATTATCACAAGCATAAACAAACTGTGAAAATATAACATTTCTAAATTGTGCTGCGACAGCTACAGCAGCACATTCCATATCAACTGCAATACACCCCTGTGTCTTCCGTGTAAGTATTTTATTAGGTGTTTCACGATATGGAGCATCAGTAGTCCATATTTTACCTTTTATGTATGATAATCCTTTTCTTTTAAATACAGATTCAATAACTTTAACTCCATGTGGGTTAAGTATAATTTCATCAGAGGCTGGTTGATAATGATAACTTGTGCCCTCATCATGGATAGCTGATGTTGGAATGATTAGATACGCATCATCAATAGAATTGTCTAACACACCACATTCTCCACAGATAAATATCTTCTTTGCTCCTAACTCAACTAATTCTTCAAAGTTGGTTACACATGCTGTTGCACCTACCATAACCTGACAAATTCCAATTCTTACATTCTTGAAAAATACTTCATAAATTGGTATATCTCCAGCAACATTAATTAAACGACCTATTTTTTTACCATTATACTTTTCAACAATTGTTTGTATCATAGATTTTGAAAATTCACATACGATAGTCTCAGGAAAATGACAATCAGGTTTTTCTATTACATATTCTGGCATCAAAATCCCTCCCAAATCAGAGTCAAACTGTTCCAACAGAATTTCACTCACAATATAACCTCCTCTCAAAATTTAGTATAGCATATTGTTGTTCAATATCGTGTTCCTGTTCAATATATGGAGTATATTATATCACGATGAACTAGCTAAAATAATTAAAGGTATATACTTACAATCTAGCTACTGGACACAGATACTGGATACATCTAGATAGTTCATTCTAAACAAACACATTAAACATTTTATCCCCTCTAGAAAATATTCTAAGCAAAATCAATAAAAAACTATTGCACATAGAGCATACAAACATTCAATCAATCATTAAAATATATATACTTATAAAGTTTTCTATAAGATTTTAACAAAAAATCTTAAGAAATTACGGTTTAACTCCTATATTATCTTATATGATACTATAGATTTAACAAAGAAAGTCGACAAATCTTTGAAATTAAATTTTTAGGAGGTAGTTTTATGGCAGTTGTTTCAACAAAAAATTTATCTAGTATAAAACTGAAATTGGATGCTGGTTTTGATGATAAGGGTAAGGCAGTTATTAAAAGTAAATCTTTCGCAAATGTAAAGGCAGAGGCATCAAACGATGATGTTTATGCAGTTGCAGAAGCAATCGCAAATCTTCAAGAAAATCCTATTGTAGATATTTTAAAACTAGATAGCACATCACTATCTAAATAGTAACTTTCAAATATAGTCTATACTAATGATTATAGTCTACATTAAAATTCATCAACTATTTATATATCATGTTCAATATATAATACACTTGATATTATATAAATTTAACAAATTATACACTTAATATATTGATACTTTAAGCAGTTTAATATCTTAAGTAATTTAAATATGTTCGTAAATTAAACATGTTAGTTATTTTAAATACTGCTTTGCTTTAAGTATAACAATACCAGAGTATTTTCTACCCTAACAATAATTAAAATACTTAAAGCAATTAAAAAAATAAATTATTATCGTGGAGGTAACTGTATGGAGATTAAGAAAAAATTAGTCATGAGTTTCAAGAATACAAAGGATAAACAAGTTTCTTTTTCTATAGAAAATCCAAAGGAGGACTTAACTGAAGAAAATATAAAATCTGCTATGGATTTGATAGTATCTAAAAATGTTTTTTCAGTTGGAGGATTTGACCTTGCTTCTGCTGTTGAAGCTAAGATTGTAGAAACTAATACTACTCCTTATGACCTAGTTTAGGATGGGAGGTAATTTTATGGATGATAGTTTACAATTGTTAATAACTAATGTTGGTTTTCCTATAGCTCTATCCATGTATTTATTGGTTAGAATTGAGGGCAAATTGAACACACTATCTAACAGCATTGATGTACTATCTAAAAATATTTTGACATTTGAGAAGTAATTTGACAACATATGTAAGTCATAAGATAGGTCTATTTGTATAATAATTAGAGATATTCTATGAAAAGTACTACGATATTTGGATAACATTTCCAAATAGTCGTAGTATTTTTTCGAATTTTACCACTTTAAATTTGAATTTTACTATTTTAAATTTGAATTTAACTGTACTTAATTTGAAATTTAGCACTCATCTAGTTGGACTCAATAAAATATAATGCTATTCTAATGACAGTAATAAAATGAGGTGATAATTAATGAAAATACATGTCGAACAATCCACTAATTTTGATGATATTGAAATAATTATAAAATGCTCTGCCATTGACAATAATATTGAAAAAATAATTTCACTACTAAATACACCATTACTAGATATAAATGGTAAAAAAGCAGGAGAAATTTATAAGCTTAATATTTGCGATATTTTATACTTTGAGACAGTTGGCAATAAGACATTTGCTTACTATAAAGATGATGTATTTGAAGTTGACCTAAAAATATATGAATTATCAAACCGATTACACAATACATCTTTTTTACGAATATCTAAATCTATGATTTTAAATATGGATTACCTAGAAAGTATAAAAGTAATATCACATAATCGCATGCAAGCTACTTTATCAAATAATGAAAAAGTTATTATAAATCGCCGTTACATAAAAAATATTAGAGATAAGCTAAATATTTAATAAAAATTATAAAAATCGAAAATATTTTATTAATATCACTAATTATCTACTTATTAATCAACTTTATAGTCAAAATAAAATAAATATAAATTAAACCACTATTAACAAAATGAAAGGATAGTGAACATAAGATGCAATTATATAATCCCCATTTTAATTCAGATAAAAATTTAATTTTTTTCTTTACAAGCACTCTATTATGGACTTGGTTATTTAGCTTTACACCTGTATTATTAGGAGTTACAAATACCATGCTTGGAAAACTTCTTTTTTACTTCGCATATACAGCCCCTTCTGTCATAGGGCTACTTTTTATTTTCACAATATATCCAAATAGCGCAAGAAAAGATTTTCTTTACAGGAGCTTTAGCTTCAAAGAAATAGGAGTAAAATGGCCATTATTAACAGTACTCTTTTTTGCTTTAATTGTAATTTGTTCTTTACTAATAGGAAAATATTTTCATCTAGAAATTAATGATGTGGATTGGACGCACATAGCTATTTATACACCTTATAAAATACCAATTATGCTATTTATAAGCTTTATATTAAGTATACTTAGCCAAGGATTTGGATGGATAGGGTATTCTCTTGATAAATTATTAGTCAGATTTGGATTTACAGGTGCTTCAATTATTTTAGGTACTATTTGTGGAGTTTGGTATTTGGGATGGTATCTTACACCTGGTCAAATCCCATATAATCTACTGCAATACTCTTTATTTGATGCACTTTTATTTATACCATCTACTATACTTCTAAACTTTGTTATTACATTTGTATATATTAATACACATAGAAGTATTTTAGCAGGTGGATTTGTGCATATGATGTGTGACTTCTTTACCATTCAACTATATTCTTACTACCCTATTGAAGCCTACGTAATGGCTCAATATGTAAAAATAATATTTTGCCTCATATTAATTATTTACATAATTTCTTCTACTAAATTTAAACAGAAAATTAATTCTGAAATTGAGAAGATAAAATCAGACGAATTTGAATTTGAGTTAGACTGCTGATTATAGATTAAACTGATAATTAAATGCATTTTCCTAAACACTTGAAGTATACAAAAACAAAATATATACTGATTATAAGTGAGAAGGGGGTCATATTTTCATGTTTAAAATTGGAGAATTTTCAAAACTAACACAAGTCTCTATTCGAATGTTACGTTATTATGATGAACTTGGTATTCTAAAACCAGCAAAGATAGATAAATACACAGGTTATCGCCTATACTCTGCTGACCAAATTTCAACTTTACAAAGAATTATTTTACTAAGAGATTCAAAATTTACTGTTTCAGAGATATCAAATATTATTCATAATTGGAACGACGAACTTGTGATTAAAGAATTGAATCGAAAAAAAATTGAAATACAAGATGAAGTTAAAAAAGAACAACAAAGAATAAATAATATTAATAAATTGATTAAGGCTATAGATGACAATAAAGATGAGATTCATTACAATGTTATCTTTAAGGAAATTCCCAGTTATAAGATTATCTCGCTTAGAGAAATAATTCCAGACTATCACCATGAAGGTATACTGTGGGAAAAATTATATGAATTTATTAAAGAAGAACATATAGAAATATCCCACCAAGCAAGCAACAATATAGCACTTTATCATGATGAAGAACTGAAAGATTGTGGTGTAGATATAGAGGTTGGAACGGTTGTAAAGAAATTAGGAAAAAACAAATCTGGATTTATATATCGTGAGACAGAGGCAGTTGATATGATGGCATGTAGTATGGTATATGGCCCATATGAAAATATAGCTGGTGGGTATGAGTCATTTGCTTACTGGCTGGATAAAAATAGTGATTATAAAATGTCTGGTATCAATAGGCAAATTGGTCATAAAGGGGTTCATAATGAGGAAAATCCTGAAAACTATCTTACAGAAATTCAGATACCAGTAATAAAAGTTAAATAGATTTGTAATAAAAATACACAAATAAAAATAGCTAACAGATTGATTCTGTTAGCTATTTTTATCCAATAATTCTTATCTATATCATGTAAAACTTCTTATCACTATTATGTTATTTAAGAAGTTCTCTCTAAACTCACAAGCTACCTTACTAAATGTAAAGAAGCTATACATACCAATACCGATTAGATATATCGCTTTTTTCTCTTAGTCACTCTGTTTTTTATTTATAACAACTATTTATGTAGCTTTTAGACACTTATCAGAATACATTAATTATTGATTTACATTTGTCTAAAGAATCTATCATAATTAAGACCTCCTTAAGTTAATAAAATGTTTTCTTTCAATATTTTTTAATAAATATTTATTGCTAATATCAAGCCACTATCTATCAATTACTCCTTTACTATTTTTATGTTACTCAATATAAGTTTTATTAATCTTATATTTTGAATTTTTTTCATTTCTTACTCCCTCTTTGTTGCTGAATCATTCCAAATATTAATATTGTAATAATATATATAAATATAAATCATATTATTTTTGTTATATTATTTTATTTAAAATTAAAAAGGATGTTATCTTATTAACGCAAGATTCGATTATTTTTATTAACTCCAAATTTTCTATGCTTAGCAGATAACATCCTCTATATTATTTTTCAATACTATTACTCCAACTAGGCACTTTAAATTTCCAACTGGAATTATTTTCTAGATAATGGTATATAAATAGTAGTTGTAAACTTATTTTTATCTGAATATATTTCTACATTTCCATTATATTTTTCTACTGAACTTTTTATACTACTTATTCCTATTCCATGTAAAAATGAGTCTTTTTTATCTGTAATAATTTTATTATTCTTTAATATAATCTCATTTATTTTTGTATTTTCACATTTAATTACAAATAATCTATTTATAATAGTTCCTCTTAATTTAATCTTTTTTTGTATATTTGTATCGTAAATCTTATTACAAGCTTCTATTGCATTATCTATCATATTTGAAAATATGCTACACACATCCGCCATTTCTATAAAATTGCATTCTAAAAAATTAATATCTACTAAAAAATCTATGCCATTTATATCACAAATAGATTTTTTCTCACTTAAAATAACATCTAAAATCATACTTTGTGTATTAAATATAGTATTACATTCATTTATTTGCTTATTTATATCTTTAATATACTTCTCTGCAATCTCATTTTTACCATAAATATTCTTAATACAAATAATATGATTGTTCATGTCATGGTATAGTTTTCTTATTTTCGACTGATATTCCTGTAAATTTAAATAGTATTTATATTGCATATTTATCTTTTCTTTTGTAATTTCATGTTCCATCTTTAGGTTATTGTCTTTTATTATTCTACCTATAATACTTACTAACGAAATATTTGAAAGTAAAAATACAATTGATATAACAAGTATTGTCAAACTTTCGGTAGGATTAATACTCTTATCTTTAAAAATAAATCCAAATACAACTATTATGCTAACAATATTTGCTATTAAGGGGAAAAATAAATAGATACAATCCTTCTTGTTTATTTTTATTTTTAATCTAATAGCTTTAAGTAATGGTATTAATCCTATTAGTAGTGATTTAGATATAATTATTAATTCTAGTTTTAATAAATTATTATTTAATAAATCACTCATCTCTTGTATAGAGTTAAGTGTGCCTACTATACTTAATCCAGTACTATCAAATCCGATTAATAACATCCAATATAATAAACTTATAAACACACTTTTCCATTGGTCCACCACATAATTACTTCTATACAATAGATATGTAATAAATATACATATAAATAACTTAACCTTTATATCAAATTCAATTATAGTCAAGGTAGTAATTATTATAATTGCAATTAGTAGACTACTATTTAAAACTGACTTGCTCTTTCTTAGCTCACTAAGTTCATCTAATATAAATTTTAATACAATCCATTCTATCATTGTAGAAAATAAAGTTAGAATAATCCCCCATACATCTATCCCTAACATAATACATCTCCCAATACATGTGTTAATTTTGTCTTTAAATCAGATATTCTATATTTACTGACTGGAATATTTTCATTATTAATAACTACAGTATTTTTACATATAAGTTGAATATATTCCATGTTTATTAAATAGCTTTTATGACATCTAAAAAAATTATATTTTTCTAATTCTAACTCTATTTTATCCATACTATTATTAGTATTATAAATACCATCTGTAGTATGTATAGTCAAAACCTTTTTCCTGACCTCTATATACATAATACTATTAATTAAAATTTTGTTGATTATACCTTTATTTTCTATCAGCATAAAGTTTTCTCTTTTTTTAATAATATCTGATATACAATTTAAAATATTTTCATTTAAATCCTCAAAATCTATAGGCTTTAATAAATATCTATAAGCCCTTACCTTATAACCTTCTTGTATATAGTCGACTATTGAAGTTATAAATATTATTTCAGAAGTATCATTTGTTTCTCTAATTATTTTAGCTACATCCATCCCTGTTAGTTGAAGCATTTGAATATCTAAAAAATATATATCAACTCCTTCTAAAGCAGACTCCAATAACTCTTCTCCTGAATTAAACTCTAATAGTTCAATTTGACTAGAAACTCCCTCTAAGGATTTTAGTATACACTCTCTTAAGAAAACCATTTGTGTAATATCATCCTCACAAATAACTATTCTATACATAAAAATCCCCCCTTATCCCTTAGATAGAAAAACAGTTAAGGCTACACATTTATAAACTACAGTACCTCCTTACTATTCCTAAACTTAAAGAGTTGGCTATCCTATTTTTGCTTAATCCTTATTCCTTTAACTTTTTATATTCTCTATCTCCTTTTTTATTCTATTACCCTCTTCATTAATCCATTTTCATTTTTTCTTTTCACGCTTCTTTTTTCATTACTTATAGAATGTTTTTAATCAGTATCTATGATAGTTTTCATACATTTTTATTTTCTTGATATTATACTGAGTCTAACATCATATAAATGGTAACAAAACTTTGTCATTTACAACAAAAAATTCTCCTCTATTTTTAGCATGTTTGCACTAAAGATAAGGAGATTTTACAGATTTATTAATAACAATCAATACTTAATATGGTTTAAGCTTATTGCCTCATTAATAATTTTGTATACTTTTTAAATATCGAAATTATTAATGTTTTATGATTGTTATGATAATATTAAAAGATGATAACAATATAAAAAGCTCCCTAACTAGAGTACTCTCTTACCAAGAATGACTGTATAAAAAGCTAAGAGTAAGTCGCCAAACTTAAGAACTCATGACTTTTTTTATTTATTTTTTATTTCATTATAATATAAATTTTAACATAATTCTATTTATTAGTATACAATCTTTAATAATTATATATATTAATACATGATTGATAGAACACCTCTTAAACTTAGTATCATATAACCTTATTTATCATGTATTTAACAAGACAATTATAAAAAAACTTCCCCCTACTATCCTCCTTAAAAACTATCCCTCCATTGACATATAAAAGCTTTCGTGATAGTATCTAAACGTGTATTAAACACGTTTAATTTTTTTATGAGGAATTCTTAAGGGGAAAAATATGAAAATAGATTCAAAAAAAGAGCAACTAATTAACACAACAGTTCAGCTATTAACTTCAAACAGAGATATTTCAAGTATCACAGCTAGAGAAATCATAGCTAAAGCAAATGTCAATTTGGCTATGATTAATTATTATTTTAAATCTAAAGAAGCACTAATTAATACTGCTATTAAGAGAATTTTAAAATGCCATATGGATGAATATAAAACTACACATGATAAGCAAAATCTAACACCTAAGCAAGAGTTAAAAGAAATGTTAATGACATTTTGTGATGTTATAATTTTATATAGTCAATTTATAGAGATTTCTGTACCTTACATATTAGTTCAAGAAGACATTATTTATCCATTTGAAATATTGCCTTTGATTAGAGCTCATTATAAAAATCACGACAACAATAAAACTGAAGAAGATTACAAGGTTATTGCATATCAAATAACTTCATTTATACAGTTAGTTCTTCTTCGTTCTAATGCCTTTTTAAGATACAGTGGTATTGATATTATGGATGCAGAGAAAAGAAGTGCTTTAATTGACTCTCAATTAGAGTTATTTTTAATAGACACCATAAAGTAGTACTATTTCGGTTTAGTATTTATATCTATTTAGTATTATGTCTATTTAATACTATTTCAGTTTAACTATATATCTATTTAGTACTATTTCAGTTTAATTATATGTCTTTTAGTTTTGATACATAACTCAGCCATACTCTGACAGAACTTAAAGATATTCTCATGGACTCAAATACTTACATTAAATAAAGGGGGAATTTTAATGTTTTTTACATTTATAGGGATAATATCAGCAGTTTTATTGATATGTACAATTATATGTGGACTTTGGATAAAACTTAATAATCGCAATAATGACTCAAATTCTCACTTTACTTTTTCAATACTTTCAATTGTATTTTCGTTATTGATTGTGGTAGCTTTTTTAGTAAAAAAATAGTGTTTTTATATTATAAAATAAAAATATATAATTATTTTACAAAAAAGACTACCATTTATACATCAACATATCTTTTATCTAAATAATCGTAACAATACCTTTTCAAAAATTTTTCTAACTCAAACATTACAAAAAAACACCCAATTCTTACAACGAGACTTATATTCCCATACCCCTTTCAAATGCTATCATTAACTTACAAGATAAATGAAAGCGAGGATGATATATATGCTTAAAGTAAACAATTTATGTAAATCATACAAGGCAGGTAATAAAACGTACCCTGTATTAAAAAATATTTCTTTTGAAATCAATAAAGGAGAATTCGTTGCAATCATGGGTGCATCTGGAAGTGGAAAGACAACTCTCTTAAACTGCATTTCATGCTTTATACCAATTGATGAAGGTGAAATAACTCTTGGAAACAATAATATAAGAAACCTACAAGAAAAAGAACTTTCCGAAGTTAGAAATCAGCAGTTGGGATTTGTATTCCAAGATTTTATGCTGTTTGATGGTCTTAGTGTCTTTGAAAATATCTGTGTTCCACAAATTATCAAAGGTAGTAAAGTTATACAAATGGAAAACCGTGCTACTAGCCTATGCAAATTATTTGGTATTGAGCATATACGCAAAAAATACCCTGCTGAAATATCTGGTGGTGAAAAACAGCGTACAGCAGTAGCAAGAGCTCTTATGAATAATCCAGATTTGATATTAGCAGATGAGCCAACTGGTAATCTTGATAGCAAATCTTGTCGTACAGTAATTGACTCATTCCTAAAAGCCAAACAAGAGCTAGATGCCACTATATTCATGGTTACACATGATAGCTTTGCTGCAAGTTTTTGTGACCGTGTCATTGTCCTTAAAGATGGAATGGTCTACAAAGAAGTCGTAAAATCAAATTCAAGACGTGAATTCCTAGATGAATTATTGGAACTTTTAAAAGAAATGGGAGGCGGTCAAGATGACAATTAATAAATTATATGGAAAACTTCGAGCCTACAATTGGAAAAACTATACAACATTATTCTTTTGTATAATACTTTCTGTAGTCTTAGTAACTTCATATGCTTTAATTTATTTTAGTCCTACAGTGCAAACAATCCTTCCAACTGGAGGAGATAGTAGAAAACAAGCCATAATGATATTTGCAGTTGCTATATTAGGATGTGCTGTTTTTACTACTTATGCCTCTTCCCTATTTTTAAAATTTAAAAGTAGAGAAATTGGTATTTTTATGGCTCTAGGGACAGATAAGAAAAAATTGAAAAAAATTCTATTTTCAGAAATACTCCTTATTTCAATAGTCTGTTGTCTTTTAGGTCTTCTATTGAGTATGCCTGTATCTTTTGGTATATGGAAGATATTCCAATTGGTAATTATTGATACAAGAGAAATGACATACCACTTTGGAACTCAAGGATTTATATATGGTTTCATATTTTGTATATTTGTAACTCTATGTATTTTCTTACTTTCAGTAAAATTCATCAATCGTACAAATATAATTGATATACTAAATGACCAAAGAATCTCTGAACCAGTGCATGAGGTAAAAAGTTGGTATGGTATATTGGGAACATTTTTTATGGTATTAGGACTTCTTCTAGGTTATGTAGTACCTTCAATAGTCATAAGTGAACTTAATTACATGATGCCATCTATATGGAACATTACGTATGTATTCTCTGCTATTGGAATTTACATGATTATGACATATGTAGTAGTACATGCAAAAAGAGGAAAACATCCAGAAAAATACTACAAAAATATTATATCTACTAGTATGATGAGATTTATGGGCAAGCAAACTGTAAAAAATATGTGTGTTATTGCATTTTTAATTGCAGGAGCCTTATTTGCTGTATTCTATATACCTAATGTGATTGCAGGAATTAATGAAAATACTAAAAAGAATCCTATAGATTACACATTCACTTATAACCAAAGAGTGAATCAAATATCTAAAAAAGAAATTGGACAGTTGGCAGATAAGCATAAAGTAAAAATCCAAAACTATATGGAACTTCCTTCTATTGAATTAATTGTAGATGGTACAGAATCAATATTTAATAAAGATAGAACTATTGATGATGTATATATGAAAAAACATTCTTTAGCCATGTTCTTTAATTCTAAGGATTTCTCTAAATTAATTGATAAACCTATCACTATAAAAAATGGTGAATATCTTGCTGTTGTAAGTAAAGAAAATGATAATAGAGATTATGATTTTCCAAAATTTATATCAAGCCAAGCCACAGAAAAAGAAACTCCTTTTAAATATTCTGGAAACCTAATATTTAATGGTTCTTTCTTTCAAAATGCTCGTATGACTGCTTATGTCCTTAGTGAAGACGATTATAATGCATTTACTAAAGGTTTATCTATAAATAACTACAATAATTCTGTCCTATTTAATGTAGATAAAGCTACAGATACCTATGCTTTTGCTAATGATTTAAAGTCAGAGATTATAAAAAGAACACCTAAGGAAATGGGAACATACACTATGTATGATGAATATGTGAAAAAACGCAATGAATCAACTGGTCAAAAGTATTTTTTGGATGAAGAATATCCAAGTGGAGAAGGTTCTTTAAAATTAACTCCAGATAATAATCAATTATATCTCCAATGGAAGTACTATCCTAATTTTAAAACTTTGCAGAGTCAAGATATGATAAAAAATACAGCAGTATTCTTGATGTTATTTATCTATGTAGGTATAATCTGCTTTACGGCTGTGGGAATCATTGCATATACAAGAGGTGTTACAATAGCAGTAAATCACAAACAGATTTTTATAGATTTGAGTCGATTAGGTGCTAACAACGACTATATAAAATTCTGTATTCGCAACCAATTAAAGAAAATCTTTTCATACCCTCTTATTACTGGAAGTTTTGTAATATATCTTTTTAACTTTATGATTATGGTAAACAATGATGGTAGAATTGTTCATAGTGAGGTCAATGCTCTTTTGATAAATCTAGGTTTACTAGTGGTTTGTGGGGTTTATATGTACCTTATATATCTGTTGACTTACAAAAAATTTAAAGAAATTGTTGGAATTTCAAAATAAGTTTGCTTAAATTATTTTAGATAAAACTTCTCTGAGTAAGTCTATATAATTCTTATCTGTACGATTTTAGTCAAAACTTATTTAAGTAAGACTCTACTTTGCTACCGAGACATATTTTCTCTTTTATGTATCTAGGTAGCTCAATTTATTATATACTTAATTATATAAATATAAAACTTGAAAGGAGAATAATCATTGATTTCAATTTGTATTTGTGATGACGAAAAACAACAAAGAAGTATGCTAAATAAAATCATCACAAGAGAAATGGATTTATGGGGCTATCCCTGCCAGATAAAAGAATACTCAAATGGAGAAAGTCTAATATATAATCTAGAACATGAAAATTATTATATGGACATCATTTTTTTAGATATTGAACTTGGAGAAATTAATGGAGTTGATATAGCAAAAGTCATTCGAAAATACTCAAAAGATACTATAATTATCTTTGTCACAGGTTTTTCTGACTATGTATTTCATGGATATGATGTAGGAGCTTTAAACTATATCTTAAAACCTTATAAAAATGAAAAAATATGTGAAGTCTTAAAAGAAGCACTAAAAAAATTAGAACAATGGAAAGAACACTTTATTACGATTCAGATTGGAACTAACCTTTGTAAAATCAATACAAAAGACATTTTCTACTTTAAAAGTGAATTAAGAAAGCTGACTGTAGTAACCCCTGACAAATCTTTAGAGTATTATGGAAAACTAAATGATATGGAAGATATTCTTCCATCTAATTTTATACGTACACATCAAAGATATATTGTCAATCTAAACTATGTAGACAGTATAAATCAAACATATGCTAAAGTACAAAATGAAAAAATTCCTATAAGTCGTCAAAAACATCAAGAAGTTGTAGGAAAATTTACAAGACATATGCTAGAATCTTAATTTTTAGAAAGGTTTTCAAATGGATACTTATTCAATAATATCAAAAGCTACAATTTATATTACAGTTTTACTTAGCATTTTTATGGCTTTTTTTCTTTATAAGCTAACATCTTATTTTATAGATTTTAGGAAACATTGGATTTTTAAAATAATATTGATTTTGGGTTATTCTATTATTGGTCAAATGATAATATGGCTTTCTGACCCTGTAAATATACTTTTTACACTACTTGGATATTTTATACTCCTTATAGTCTGTAGTAAAAGTAGGTTGATTCCTATAATATCAGTTATAATGATACTATATCCTATTATAGTTGGTGTTAATTTTCTTTTTATAAACAATCCTCTATATAGAGAACTTGTAAGCTCAAGTGAGTATACTGTAGTACTTTCAATCTTTAAGATAGTTTCTGCCATAATTAAAGTATTTTTATGGTTTTTGATACATTTTTTCTTAAAAAATAGATTAGTTAATATAAAACAGTACCTTACAAATCGCATATGGATTTTTATTGATATAGTATGTATATCCTCATTTTTATCAATATTAATTGCCATTATTTTGCCACCCACTAATTTAATTCCTATGGGTAGCGATTATAATATTATTTTAGGTAACTTACCTTATGGTACTTATCTAATTATTTTATCTGCAATCATAGCTAATATTGGTGTGATACTTCTTTTAAATCCATTAATTGAAAATGTAAAGATGAAGTTAGAAAATCAATCGAATCATATAAAAGAAGAATATTACGACTTACTAGAGAATCAACAGGTTCAGATACGCAAAATACGACATGATATAAATAACCACTTCCAAATGATTGAGTCTTATTTAGAAGTTGAAGATATTGATGGAGCTAAAGATTATTTTACACAATTAAAACTTAGTTTTGGGACTTTAAGTGGTAAGCAATTTTGTAAAAACCCTGCCCTTAATTCAATTTTAAATCTTCGTCATACAGAATTGGAAGAAAATAGTGTTGATGTTCATTTTAATATAGATATAGACAATCACTTTGGTATAGAGCCAATGGATTTATGTACTATTTTTTCAAACTCTTTGGATAATGCTATAGAAGCATCCTTAAAGATTTCCGACTTATCAAATAGAAAAGTGGTGCTAAAAGCACGTTGTGAAAATGAGTATTTTAGCTATTTATTAACAAATAACAAGGTAAATCCTATCATTAAAAAACATGGTTTATTTATTTCAGATAAAGATAATAGTAAATCTCATGGATATGGTGTTGAAAATATCAAGGAAATTGTTGATAAGTATAGTGGAGAGTTGAATATTTCTTATACTGATACAGATTTTTCTTTATTTCTTTATATTAGGTTGTGTTAGTATTAAGCTGAGAATCTTAATATATTTAAAAAACTCCAAAAAGGAAAGCCAGAAATGACTTTCCTTAATTTATATTTTAATAATAATATAAACACATATAAATTGTGAGCTTTTTCAACTGTCTCAAAGTGATTTTAATATTTCATTTTTAGTAAGCATTGATATATTAAACTTAAATTTAAATATATTAAACTTAAATATAGTAAATAACATCCTAACTGTATCTATTAGAATACAATTTCCTAGATTTTTCAGTTACCTTTTTAATAAAATCTGATTTATTATCTGTATAAGCATCACGATTATGCTCATATTCCTTCCATAATTTCAACTTAAGATTCTCATATTCCTTCGCAACGCTTAGATTATCAATCAAATAATCTCTAAAAAATAATTCATCATTGTCTCCTGCATATCTTATATGTAAATGAAAAACTCGTTCTGCAAACCCATCTACTGTATATCCTTTATTAAATGAAATCCTATCACCACTTTCAGACATGCAAATATAGTCATCTGACTCAATTATCTCTTTAATCTCTTGCATATTACACTCAGGCTTTATCTCCATCAGTATATCAACAATCGGTTTTGCATAAATTGTATTCACAGCAGTACTTCCAATATGACTTATTCTCACAATTTTTCGCATAGGAAGTAGTTCAGTTAGTCTAGATTCTTCTTCTTTAAACCAATCTTTCCAACATTCCCTATGATTAGTTAAAAATATAGGAAATAGCTTCCATAACTCTTCTAATGTCATATCCGACAGCTGTTTTCTCATAAACCAGTTTCCCCCTTTTAGATTAGCAAATTTGATTGTTCTTTATACAATTTTATTGCTTTTGATTTTATTTCCTTCTACAACTTTATTAATTTTGATTTTATTTCTTTCTACAACTTTATCTCTTTTTTAATCTTACTTAGAGAACACTCCGCTTCATTTTTTATTAAATCATTTTTATCACTATATAAAACTTGCTCAAGAATATCTATACTTTCTTGAGTCTTAAAAGAAGAAAGGCACATTACGCATTTCCAAATAATTAAATCATCTTCCGAATACTTTTCCATTACACTTACAATCTTTTTAAAGTAATATTCACTAGCTACACCTTGATTATAAAATATCATAAATCCTATAGCATCAATTACCTCAGAAATCTTAATCCTATCATCACTCTCTAAAACGTCAAACAATACAGGTAAAATCTCTACATTCATCCTTGCTAAACTTCTTGCAATTATATCCCTTGCTAATGGATAACTCTTCTTTTTAGAAACCCTGTCTGGCAAATATTTATGTTGATTATTTCCTATTGTTCCAAGATATTTAATCATCTGTTTTGCAGTACAAGTATTCCCATTTTCAAGGGCATTACAAAGCTCAATCTTCGTATATAGAGATTTTTCAACGCAAAGCTTTCCTAACAAAAACTCTACAAATTCTTTATTTTCGACTCCATATCTTTTTGACATCAAATTTATATAAACTGACCTTTCAACTGCTTTTGATGAACTTGCTAGTTCCAATAACTCTTCATCTGAATAAGATTGAAATTTATTGATATATTCTTCTGTAATAAAACCTCGCTTTATCAACTCTTCATTAGTACTTTTCATAAATTAACCTCATACTATTATTTTTTATCAGACATAAAATAGTTAAACAAGATTAGTGATATAATAATTTATCATATCCATAGCATAAGGAACTTCTTCTCTCCAAATCCCTTTTGCCACATTATTAAGACCCATCAAAAATTATTACAATCGCATATAAACTCATTTACAATGTGATTTCTACTGGACAAACAGGTAAATATTTTTTCATATTATTCTCCTTAACTAACTTAAAGTTATATATTTACTTTTAAAAAGTTATATATTTACTTTTAATTGGTACAGTTATATAATACTATATTTATTACATCAAGGTAACAGATTTTATTTGTAGAAAGTTTCTTTATTTATTGTAGAAACTTTCTATATTCATTTAAGAACTTATAAGATATTTTTTCAATACTCAAATACAATAAGAGGTATCAACATATTGCTGATACCTCTTTTATATACTTAACATAATCACTTATTAATATATTTACAATATCTACACAATAAAAAATTAAATATGAATGATTAGAGATTAAATATTTTATGCTGAAATATAACACATGCACCACCACATTCCGCATTTTTTATTCTGATTGAACCACCAAGCATCTCAACTAATTGCTTGACAATGTACAACCCCAAACCAGAATGCCCATCCTTAGTTTGTCTAGCCTCATCACCTCTATAAAATTTTTCAAAAACTTTATGTATATCTTTAGCACTGAATCCAGTACCAGAATCACAAATCTCATATGAGATATATTCTTTTTTTGCCTTTGCTGATATTTTGATTTTTCCGCCTTCTGGAGTATATTGAAGACTATTGGATACGATATTATCAAAGATTCTTTCCAATTTCTCTATATCAATCAAAATAGATTCTTCTATATCACTTTGAATGTTTAAAATGATAGATATTTCTTTTTTCCTAGCCTCTAATTCATAGTAGTATACTTTTTGCTCCAAAAACTCAGTCAGATTTATAGGAACTAACTGTAACTGAATACAAGATTTTTCAAGTTCAGAAGTATATTGCATTTGCTGAACTAGTGAGACACTTTTATCTACATTTGCTTCTATAACTGCAAGATATTGACGTTGTTCTTCACTAATCTCAGTATCATCAATCAGAGCTTCTGAATATACCTTTACAATAGATAATGGTGATTTCAGGTCATGTGCCAATGCCTCTACCATTTCTACTCGTTCCTGTTCTATTTTCCACTGTGCAGATAAGGATTTTTTTAATTCTTCTTTCATTTCTGAAAAAGCACTACATAGATTTCCTAGTTCATTATCCGCGTAATAATCTATTTCAAAATCAAGGTTCTTTTCTTTAATCTTCTGTGAACTATCCATCAAGAGTTTTAGTGGTCGATTGATATTTTTAGCAAGAATTCGAGAAAATAGTATTGTAAATCCTATAATATATATAAAAGGAGATAACAAAACAAGAATAATAACCCTATCGTCTCTCCACAGCTCATTTTCATTTCCATTTGCATAAGTAAGTTTCAACTGATAAGCAAGAAGGACAGCCCCTTTGATTTTTCCACTATCATCAATAACAGGAACAATCTTGACAAAATTTCCCGAATCTATAATTTTAGTATTTAGTTTATTAAATAATTGTTCCTTTGTTTCAAAAATTTGTTTCTTATATGTACCATATAAAAAGTTACTGTCATTATCTACAACCTGATAGAGTAATCCGTCACCATGAATCATATTGTTCAAATCTTCTACATTTGAAGGAGATAGAATAGTTGTATTTTTTTTATGAATGTATTTTTCTATTTCTGGTATCTGCTGTTCATAATAATTTTCGCCATATATGTCATTATTATTTAAAGCTCGAATAAACAACATAATTACTCCAGCATAAGTAATCAGTGACGCCAATATGCTGGTGATTATAATTAAAAAAAGTGTTCTGCGAAACTGTGCTGAAAGTGACCGATTCTTTATGCTTTTCATTATATGAAAATCTCCTTCTCTAAAATTTGTTCCATTTATACCCAATCCCCCAAACAGTAGAAATATATTCAATTTTAGGTGTTACCACAGAAAATTTAGCACGAATCTTCTTAACACGCTCAACAACTGTTGAATCTTCACCTTCTGAATCATATCCCCAGACTTTTTCATAGATTTGTTCTCTAGAAAAAACCTGTCCTGCATGCAATGCAAGTAATTCTACAATATCATATTCTCTCTTTGTCAAGTGAACATCCTTGCCATCAATTTTGACTGCACGCTCTTGTATATCTAAACATAGTTTTCCAAAATACATTTTTGGACGTTTATTTTCCATATTGATATATTGTGACCTCTTTTCACGGCGTAGATTAGCTTCAATACGTGCCATCAATTCTCGTAACCCAAAAGGCTTCACTATATAGTCATCTCCACCAAGAGTTAATCCCTTTATTTTATCTGTTTCTGATTGCTTTGCACTTAGAAAAATGATAGGGCACACTACATCATCTCGTATGGTACTACAAACTTCAAAGCCATCAGCCCCAGGCATCATAATATCAAGTATAATAAGGTCTGGCTGTTTCTTTGCTAATTCAATTCCATCATTTCCATTATATGCGATAAGTACTTCATGCCCTTTTGACTTCAGTTTTTTTTCTAATAATGTCACCAATTCTCTTTCATCATCAACAATCAATATTTTGCTCAATTTTAATTATCCTCCAATACTTATGCATTATTAACAAGCCTGTATTGTGACCTGCTCATATATTATCTGATAATTTTTCTCATTGGTCAAGTTTATAAAAATGTCCATAGTCATTACTCATTACATGCTCTACCTTCCCATCTGTTAAACCATATAATTCCACCAACTAGAAAAATGATAAGTCCAATTCCTGTTAAATTAAGTGCATTTATTAGCTGTGACTCTGCTCCTGAAGAAATTGCAGTTGATAAGGTAGTCTGAAAATAAATAGATGGAAACATTGACATCTTTACTGGCCAAGCCCAAGGAACAAACACCCAGATTTTACCCCCAAGACTTGTTCCTCCAATCAAAGCAGCCATTAAAATACCACCCATGCTTATTCCTATGGATGCTCCCATCCCCCATAAAAAACTGACCCACAAGTGAATAGATAGAATTGGAAGTGTCCCTATTACTGCAAGTAAGGATGCCATCATAAATAGAGAAATGCTACCTTCATCAGGTATTATAATATTCATTCCGACACATATTATAAGTGATGAAATAAAAGTGCTGACTGCCATACAAAAAATCAATATAAAAAATTTTCCTAAGTATAACTTAATTCGGGAGACTCCTGTATTTAAAAAACCATTGAACTCTCCAGCAAGTTCCTCCTCATGTATAATAAAGCTTGATAGAAGACTTATTCCTACTGGAATGATAATTGCTGTCCATACTATAAAATAACCTTCAAAAACAAATTTATATGTAACTTCAGACCTAATTGCCAGATAAGCAACAACACAAAGTGCAATGACTACAGGCATAAAGAATGTAAGCCAACGAATTGCTGTACGTTTTGTTTTTAGCCACTCTGATGATAATACTCCTATCATTTTACTTCCCTCCTATTAAACCAAATACCTGTAATTACTGTAATTCCAACAAATATAACCACGGATAAGATAATCCCAACAGGAATCACAGATGAATCTAAAAGTGGATTTCCAGTCTCCAAAATAGCTCCATTTGGATGCACACCAGCAATAGGACACATCAGTCTCATAGCCCAACTCCACGGTACTGCAAACCATAAAGATTTTATTGCTGTAAGAACACCTATCATCATACCTACAAGTGCAATTCCCATACTTAAAAATGTTCCTTTCCATGTAGCTGCCCACAGCTGAATAGGGATAAGTGAAAGAGAAACAAGCCAACAAACAAAACCTCCAGCAATAATCTTACCAAATGGGATTGCTCCTTCTGATAAAAACAAACCAGTCATAATTGTTGAAACTATCAAAACTAGTGTTGAAAGCAGAGTGTAAACTGCCATAGCCATAACCTTATCAGTCCAAAGAATCATAGGTGAAACATTATATGCACGCAAAGTGCGATAATTCCCAGCTTTTCTTTCCTGACTAGCTACCAAAGTAGCAAACAATCCCATACCAAGAGGTAAAAATACAAATGGCCACGAATTAAAAACCAAGGCTAGAAGGCTGTCCCATGACCAAGAGCTACTTTGAGATAATGGGTTTTTCATGATTGTTGATTGTGTTATCCCTGCATATAATGCAAAGAATATTGGAATAAAAACAATCAATTTCCCCATAAATGTTCTTTTGTATTTTAAAAGTTCAGATTTAAGTCCATTCATTTTACTTTCCTCCTTTTAAGATTACATCAGAGAAGAATTCCTCTAGATTTTCATTTGGGTCTGGTATACCTTGAAATAATAGCCTTCCTCCACTAATAATTCCTATTTTATCAACTACCTGAGCAACCTCTGATAATATATGACTTGAGAGAATTACTGTAATTCCCTTTTCAGGAAAAGATGCAATCAACTCACGTAGTTCTTGAATTCCAAATGGGTCAAGCCCGTTGGTTGGTTCATCTAAAATCAATAGTTCTGGATTATTCAAAAGTGCAATAGCGATTCCAAGTCGTTGTTTCATTCCCATAGAAAATTGTGAGGCTTTCTTTTTTCCAGTATTTTTTAAATCAACTGTGTCTAATACTTCATGAATTTTTTCATGTGGAATGCCTAGAAGTCTTGTGTGAACTAGTAGATTTTCCTCTGCTGTAAGGTTTCCATATAAAGCAGGTGATTCGATTAAAGAACCGATTTTTGTAAGAGACTCTCGTTGCCAAGGCTTTCCATTAAAAAAAATATGTCCTCCTGTTGGATGAAGAAGTCCAACAATCATTTTAAGTGTTGTTGACTTACCTGCACCATTTGGTCCAAGAAGTCCATATATACTATTACGTTCAATTTGAAGTGAAATATGGTTGGCTGCCATCTGCTCTCCATATCTTTTTGATAAATTTTTTGTTTCAAGAATTAAGTCTTTCATGTCTATTCATCCTTTCTTGTAATAATCTAAATTCATTTTCTATAAGAAGATTAACATGAAAAAATAACAATTTTATAACACTTATAATTTTTTTATTAAAATATACTATTTATTCATAAATGAAAAAAGTTAATCAGTACTAACAAAGAAAAAGAGCAGGATATCCTCCTACTCTTTTTTCTTTGTTAATATTATGTAATTTATATCTTACACTACTCTATTCTCAATACTTGTATTTATTCAAAAGCTTTAAACTCAAGTATATTTTCTTTAATATACTGCCTCATATTTCTTTAAAACACTTCTTCATAGTTCTTTAAAACACTGCTCCAAAAAGGTTAATAGTATTTCTATAGTGTTTAGACTAAAAACATATCTTTTTAATTATCTTGTTTAGTATCAGAATCAAAAGGAATCCATGCACGTCCAAACTCTTTATCTTTAAATAAATAGGATAATCCAGTTATTTGCTTTAATCTAAGAATCTCCTCAATATCCATCCCTAAGTGCTTTGATATCCATTTATCAGATTTTCCAATATCACAAAGTTCCTTTATAATATTGCTCATTAAATCCACATTATGTGAACCTCTTGCACGATTGTGACGAATAGTACTTGCCATTCTCTCATCAAGTGATTTATCAATTACTGAAACAGGAAGTACTCCACCTTCTCTATCATATATATCCTTATTTTCAAGCATTATTCGATATCTATGAAAACCATCTACAATAACATATTTGTCATTTTCTGGATTATAATAACAGACAATCGGCATTGTATATCCATCTTCTTTTATACTTTTATACAGCAACTGCATTTCTGGTGGAGCTACTGCATTTGGATTATAGTCGTTAGATTCTATCTTTTCAATTGGGACAGCGATGATTTCATATACAGGACTTTTATACTTCATAGCATCTTAACTCCTATCTTAGAAAATTTTTCATACTTTTTCTTAATGTATTCTGTTTTCATTCTTTGCTCTTTTGTAGGACCAAATCCCATAAACTTACACATATGGTCATTTTTTAAAATACAATAACACATTCTTTTCCAACTTGGTATATCTTTAGTAAATTTAATATCATCTGTGTCATCAGGTATATCTCCTAAGAATACGACTCTACTTTTTTTATCTTTTGTATGATTAGAAATTCCATTTATTTCTATATTATACCCTTTTCTTATCAACTCACATATAGCGATTTCTGGCAAACCACCACCCTTTTTATGCCAAAAGTCGATAGATGTTGAAAATTTTTTAATATAATTATTTCTTATATCTTCAGGTAGTGTATCAAGCAGAAAATAAGTGAAACTTTTCCATGTATGTCCTTCTGGCAACTTTACACTACGATACCCCATAGCTTTTGTTTTTCCATAAATAGAAGTAAAATTAGCCCCTTGTACTCTAGCAACCAATTTCACCCATACTTCTGGGTCCAATATCTTATATAAGTTTAAACTCTCTTTTGCTGAATCATTGAAAGGAGATGCTACTCTCATTTTTCTTGGAGGCAATCCAGCTTTATAGAACAAATCATAGATTTTATTGTACTCATAGTCGAATTTATAATTGGCTACCCAAACATCTTCTAGTCCCCAGTCATATAAAGGAGATGCTGTCCATACATTTTTAAACTCCTTTGTTATCCAACACTTGCCTTTATATCCATGCTGTTTATTCACAATAGCACAATAACGTTGTAAGGATTCTGAAGCTCTTGTTCCAAGTAAACAAGCAACTTTTGCACCCTTATGCTTGTTTCTCATCCACCTACCAAATTGCTTTGCCAAACTTTCCTGCTTCATCTTATACTTATAGTAGGTAAAAAGATTATTTTCTTGATTTATTACGTATTCTTTGTCTGGCATTTTTCTTACCCATAATTCTTCTTTCTCATCATCCCATGGATACCAAAACATTTCATGATTACCTACAGCTGTTCTCGTAGCCATTGGCAGACATACCCAATATGGTTCAATATCTTCAAGATTGTCTTCAAACATTTTTTCAACATATTCTGTTGTCATACTATATTGAGCCTCAAAATCTTGATGAAATACTCCTATTTTGGATTTTATATTATATTTTCTTTTATAATCCAAAACTAAATTCAATAATAGACCACTATCTTTTCCTCCACTGAAAGATACATAGATATAATCAAATTCACTGAAAACATAAGAAAGTCTGTCTTGAAAAGCTTCAAATACACTGGATTCCAAATATCTTTTATCCATTTGTAATCTCCCCTTTCAAATAGAAGTTCATGAAAGCTTATAACATAATATTATATATGCACTTTTAGTAGTAATCAGCATAAATTATGAATCCTCTAAGTGCATAAATCCAAAAAAACAAATATAATTATAATATAAATCAATTTTTCTATTATAAACTATATTTTACCATTATTTTACATAATTTTCCAACAGCATAATTATCATTATTTCTTCAGTATTTAGCTCAATATTTTGTATTTTACATATGTTTTAAAATCAAATTTTTATTTTCCAAGTTTATAATTTTTTAGATTATATATTTCTTTTATATATTTCTTAGGTAAATTTTAAAAATGTCTTTGCTTTTTTTATTGTTTTATAAGAAAAATAATATAAACATATATAATATTTAAAATAATATAGACATGTATAATGTTTAAATATACTATTAACTTATAAGATAGTAATTTTATACATCAATAATTTTTATAAAAATCAACTATTTTTAGTTAAATTGGGTAATAAAAAATAAAAGGATGGTGATTTGATTGAAACTTAATAAAGGTATCAAATTTACAATAGGATTGCTTATTGATATAGGAATCAGCTTAGTTTTAGGTCTTAACCCCCTATTAACAACTTTATTTGCTCTACTATATATAACACTTTATATTCCAGATATTTGTAATATCATAAAAAAATAAATATTCATCTGAAATAGACTATATAGAAAAAGCGCCCTACTTAAAAGACTATTCTAGCTTAAATTCAATTGATTTTTATGTAGTACCACATTTCCAAAATTGAGAATTTGGAAAAGCTGTAGAAAAAATAGTAAATGCGTATTCTAAAACTTTAGAATTAAAAGCTATTAATGATAATCAAGCAATATTAATTGAAAACGACAGTGTTAGAATTTTAAAATAATTTAATATAAATAGCACCAGAAAATGATAAACACTACATTGTCATATCTCTGGTGTTTTTCTATGCAATAAGTTTTAAAATAGCCCTCGATGAAATCAACATTGACTTTGAAAATACAGACTACCCACCTGGGGAAAAAGAAACCTTCCGTGTTGGTGAAGAAATCAATGAGAAAATAAAACAGTTACTAAAGGCTGGTATCTTATCAGGTGAGCTTAGAGAAGATATTGAAATTATGCCTACTATATTTTCACTGTGGGGAATGTTATCTGGCATTATACAGACAGCACCAAATAAAGAAGCTTATATCAAACAAGAAGTAAAACTTTCTAAACAGGAATTTCTTAAACACGGATTTGATATGCTTTATCGCTCTATTCCCAAATAGATAAGATAAATCTACAAATATACAACTATACAATTTCTTATAATAGACATTATTACTTTATATATTTGAATATATCTGAAATTAAATTAAAACAAAAGATATTCAAAACAATTACCAAATACAATTACAAACAAACAGTGGAAAATATGACCTTTAAAAAAGTAAATATCTCTGACATTGCTGATGGAACCTATGTTGGAGAATGTAATATAAATATCATATCTGCTAAAGTAGAAGTCACTGTAAAGAGTGGTAAAATTTCAAACATTAATCTTTTGGAACATAAAAATGAACGAGGAAAAAAAGCAGAAAAAGTTATTGATAAAGTACTTAACAAGCAAAAAGTAGATGTAGATGCTGTATCAGGTGCAACAAATTCAAGTAAAGTTATAAAAAAAGCAATCGAAAATGCACTCATAAAAGGATAACTATACTTAACAAATTTCTATAAGAGTAAAAATATTGTTTTTGAATATCTGTACCAATTTGTGGTATAATAAAAGCAAGAAGAACTACAATCTATTTCGTCGTAGAGTGAAGTTCATAATTAAATGAAGCTATTTGAACTTATGGAACTTGATTTTAAAATCAAATTCCCAGCCACTTTTACTCTTGCCACGAGTTGAGTGGCTTTTTACTTTCGTAAATACTTTACAAATTAAGTAAAATATTAAACTAGCAACAACGCCAGCTATTACATTAAGTAAAAAGTTATTCATACTTCCCACCTCCTTTCATTAGGAAGTAGGTTTTATCCTAGTATGAACTCCACTCTTAAATTATAGGTTACATCTTCTTGCTATAAATATTATAACATATACTTTCCCATATTTTACCTGTGTTTTTATTCTAATAACTCCCTTTTCTTTTCAGCATCATATCTACCTACTATCATCAAATATTGTTTAAAAATTAGATTTAATATAATAAAATCAACTATAAACAAGAATAAGTTTGTTTCTCTAAGCAATGTAATGCTTATAGGAATGTGTTACAAATAAAACTCTCAATAATTGAGCCTTGAGTAGTGATAGAATAATATTTTTCATAAAATAAGCCGATTAATTGATATAAATTATCATTTTCTGTTGAAAGTTACATTCATGCGTGCTATACTTAATTGCATAAATGGTAATAAATGTCATATGATTTTACAATTCTATTAATAACAATTATTATTAACTTTTTAATTTTCGAAATAAATATCAAGAATTTTCTAAAATACATGATAATTCTTTAAAATATAAGAGAATTATTAAAATGTAAAAGAATTATATAGACTATATAAAAAACACATAAAACTATACAAAAATATATAGGATTATACAAAAGCGTATAGGACTCTCGAAACATAATAGAACTATATAATACTACTTTTGTAAAATCGCGCTCTATTTTTAACATTTATTACTTTATACATAAGATATATAAATAAAATTTAACTTAATGAAAGGATATGATAAAATGAATATTTTAAAAATGAAAAAAACAGGGATATTTTTAGGAGGAGTACTTTTAGGTACTGTAGGTGTCAAAATACTTTCAAGTGATTGTGTAAAAAAGTCTTGTACTAAAGCAACTGCTGGAGCGTTGAAAGTTAAGGATTCTGTTCTTGAAACAACTACTAAAATCCAAGAAAATATGGAAGATATTTTAGCTGAGGCAAAAGAAATCAATGAACTAGAAGAATTATCTTCATCTAAAACAAAAAATGTACAGGAAGATACTAAAGTTGTACAAGAAACTATTAAAGATGAAAATGTACAAACTGTAGAAAAAAATACTGATTCTGATAGCATTAAATGTGAAGACATCAAGGAAAATACTACTGTAGAAAAAAATAGTACTTGCACAGCAGAATAAATTTAACGATTATTATGGTTAATAATATCAGGTGTTATGATTAATAATATCAAGTATTATGATTAATAGTATCAGGAGGAAGTAAATTGAATCTTTATATAAAGCATGAAATCAGAGGTCGTATACGTTTTGATTTACAACTTGGTAAATTGAATAACAAACAGGCAGATACTCTACTATATTATTTGACTTCTATAAATGGTGTTACCAAAGCAAAGGTTTATGATAGAACTGGTGACGCTGTTATTTATTACACAGGTGAAAGAGACTATATAATAAAAGAAATCACTAAGTTCAGTTTCAACAATAGCGAAATAGAAAAACTAGTCCCTGAACACACTGGTAGAGAGTTAAATAATTACTACAGAGATAAATTAGTAAATAAGCTATTTATAAAGAGTGTATCTAAGATATTTTTCCCAAAATATTTAAGATTTTTTTTTATAGGACTTCACTCTATAAAATATTTCAAAAAAGGTATATCTTCTTTACTAAATAAAAAGATAGAAATTTCTGTTTTGGATGCAACTGCAATAGGTATCTCCATTTTTAGGAAAGACATAAATACAGCTGGGTCAGTGATGTTTCTTCTTGGTATAGGCGAATTACTAGAAGAATGGACTAGAAAAAAATCTATAGATGATTTAGCTCAAAGCATGTCATTAAATATTGAAAAAGTATGGTTAAAAAAGGATGATAATGAAATTTTAGTCCCAATTTCAGAAATAAAAGAAAACGATTTAGTTAGTGTAAATATGGGAAATATGATTCCATTAGATGGAATTATTGAATCTGGTGAAGCAATGATTAATCAGGCCTCTCTTACAGGTGAATCTCTTGCAGTTAATAAAAAAGAAGGCTCTTACATCTATGCTGGAACTGTAATAGAACAAGGTAATATTGTAATGTGTGTCAAAGAAAAGGCTGGTACTACAAGATTTCAAAAAATTGTAACTATGATTGAAGAATCTGAGAAACTTAAGTCTTCTGTAGAAGGAAAATTTGAACATCTAGCAGATACCTTGGTTCCATATAGTTTTTTAGGAACGCTATTTACTTATGCAGTTACTAGAAATCCTATAAAAGCACTTTCTATTTTGATGGTAGATTTTTCTTGTGCATTAAAGCTATCTATTCCTATTTCTGTATTATCAGCTATGAGAGAATGTAACAATTATAATATTGCTGTAAAAGGTGGGAAATTCCTTGAAAATGTTGCCTATGCAGATACTATTGTATTTGATAAAACAGGCACATTGACAAAAGCTCAACCAACAGTTGCAGATATAATTACCTTCCAAGATTATAATAAAAAAGATATGTTAAGACTAGCTGCTTGTCTAGAGGAACATTTCCCACATTCTATAGCTAATGCAGTAGTTCATGAAGCTGAAAAACAAGGTCTCAGTCATAAGGAAATGCATACAGAAGTAGAATATATTATTGCACATGGTATTTCAACAAAAGTCGATAATAAAAAGGTTATAATAGGTAGTAAACACTTCGTATTTGAAGATGAAAAATGTATTATACCAGATGGCGAGGAGTATAAATATAATAATCTTTCAGACGAATATTCTCACCTATTTATGGCAATATCAGGAAAATTATCAGCTGTTATTTGTATTAATGACCCTTTACGAAAAGAAGCTAAAGATGTAATTTCAAACTTAAGAGAATATGGACTCAAAAAAATTGTAATGATGACTGGTGATAGTGAAAAAACAGCTAGGTCTATAGCTAGTAAAATTGGAGTGGATGAGTATTATTCAGAAGTTCTACCAGAAGACAAAGCCAATTTTATTAAAGATGAAAAACTAAAAGGTCGTAAAGTTATTATGATTGGAGATGGAATCAATGATTCCCCTGCTATATCTGAGTCAGATGTTGGAATTGCAATGAGTGAAGGTGCTGAAATAGCAAGAGAAATTTCAGATATTACTATATCAGCAGATAATTTGAATAATTTAATTACTTTAAAACAGATTAGCAATAAACTTATGAAAAGAATTGGTTTAAGTTCTAAGTTTATTATTGCTTTCAACTTAGGTTTGATTTTTCTTGGTGTAGGTGGATTTATTAGACCAAGTACATCCGCGTTTTTGCATAATGCTTCTACTGTTGGAATAAGTTTAAACAGTATGACAAATTTACTAGATAAACCTAATACTTATAACTACAATTAACCCCCCTTGTATAACACATTTATACATAAAAAATTTATAATTCATATTAAAAAAAGCACTTTTAAACAATTAAACAGTAATATTTAAAAGTGCTTTTTTGACTAAATTTCCATAATATTTCTACTTAACTACTAAAAACACCCTTCCTTAAACCTCACTTAAAACCGCTATATTTCAATTAATCTCTGTTCATAGCATTTTAGTTCATTTTGTTTTAGATAGTTAAATTCAGACTCTACATAGATACCACAACCAATAAACTCAACTGTCAGATTTGGTATATTCTCTTTCAGTATACTCATCTGCTCATATATAATTTTTTCCCACAAATCAGCCTGTAATATAGAGAAATACTTCATAATTTCTCCATTGTTATCCATATCCTTTTTAATTTCAGACCAGTTTTTTAACAAAACGCCTCTTTTATCAATGTATCCAAGTTTTTTAAAGCTCTCTATACTCTGATTCCATGCATCTTTGCTACTCTTCTCAAAATATGACTCTAGCTTTTTATTCTGCTCACTTGTCAATAGGTCATAAGAAAGCTTCTTATTAAAATGTGCTTTCAAAGAAAGCTTAGCCATAGAATATGGGCTTCTACCAGAGTTTAATCCCGCATTTTTAAACTTTTCTATTCCTTTATCTTCTATTGAAGACCAGATAGAGTTTACTGAATCTGAATCATCATCTTTTTTATATTTAACATCCAAGCCATGTGTAATATCGATATAATTTTGTGGAAATACATATTGATAGTGCATATCTTTGTTATCATCATATAGAGAAAAATATCCTTTATCATATAAATGCATATGTACATTTATTTTTAAACTATCATCTAAAATATTTCGTCTAAGATTAGGTATATTTGCATAAATAGTCACATATTTCATTGCATCATAGTTTTGATTTAGTGGAATTTCAAAGCTAATTTCTTCTCCTGTCAAAAGCTTTTTCACTTCTTCTTCATTACAATCATATAAAGAAAATGTATTTTCAAATCCCACACGTGATTTTCCTGCTAAACTTCCTGCTAATGGTATTTTCAAAATATGATTATCTGTCTTTTGCCATTGATAAGTATCTTGAACTAAAAACTCTTTAATTTGTCTATTCTGTTCCTTTGCCTGCTTTAGCACCTCATCTTCATTTTCTGTTATCCCTACATGACATCTATTTAAGATATTTACTATATTGCTTCCAAATGGAAATGTCCATAATTGAAAAGCTGCTGCCTCCAATTGGCACAAATATCTAATCTGATTCAATTCAATTTGATGAATAAGCTTTTTCTGATACTCATTCATCTGGTTACCACTGTCTGACATTTGATAAATCAGTTCTCCCATTGCAAGATTATCTTTTTTCTTGTCAATCTTATCAGTAATAATAATCTGAGCATCCATCATATCCTGTACTTTTTTGAAAATCCCAGAAATATCCTCTGAATTTTCCATTTTCAAGATTTCAAACTTCTTAATTAATTCAGTTAGGACATCTTTCATTTTTAGTCTGCTTATTTCATTTTCAAAAATATCCTGATTTTTAACTGTAGTATCAAATCCGTCTACAAATGGTATAATAGATTCTTTCAATGTTTTATTTTTGAACTCTTCCATCTTAATATTTAAATTATCTAGTTTTTTAATATTATCCTCTTTTGACTTAATCGCATCTTTAACTACTTTTATTTTATCTTCAAAGCTAGCTTTTACATTTAGACAATTATTAACACTACTAATTGCTGTATTAATAAAAGAACAACTTGCACTACCAATGCTTAATACATTTTTAATAGTTGCTGTTTTTTGCTGTCTTTTAATAGATGCTTTACACTTCTCTAGTGCAACCAATTTATCTTTTTGTTGTTTATTACTATAATTTGCTTCCAACATACCCATTTCTTTTTTCTGAATGCTTGTGTATATTTTTTCATATTCGCCTTCATCCAAGCCATTTTTTGCTACTGCAATGTCATTTTCTTTCCCTTGGTAGTCATTATTATCTAAGGACTTAGTCATAATCTCTTTAATTTTATTAAAATTTTCTCTCTTTCCATCATCAACACCGACTAGTTTATTTGTCATTGCTCCTAAAGCATTCTTTCTATCTTCATTTAACTGAGTTCCAAGGACAAAACTCATACCTTCAGAATCTATTTTGAAATCTGAAAAATTAACCATTCTGTTAGTCCATTGATACTCTTCTTCCTTAGCTGAAAGATTTTCTTTTAAAGATTTTGCACTATCAAAAGCTCCTAAGCACGCTTGACCAATACCACTTAATGATGATAGTAAACTCAACGCACTCTGTATTCCAGAAAGAATTAGTTGTATTTTCATCTGTTCTTGAAGTTTTTCCTTCTTTTCTTCTAGTTTCTTTATATCTTCTTTTTCATCTTCTTTTATCTTTAGAATTTCTTGAATCAAAAGATTCATTTTTGCTCCAACAGAAAGCATTTTATTTTCAAGCTCTTTTTTCAAAACTTCTATCTGTTGATTTCCTGAGTTAATTTGAGTTAGAACACTTTCCTTATAGGTATTGAAATATGATTCTTTTAATTCATCTTTCTTTCCTTGTTCCAATTCTTTTAAAGTCTTCTCTAGATAATCTGTCAGAGTTCGAATATCTGTAACACGATTTCCTCCAATTTCATCTTCCTCTATCATCTGCATGTAAAATGCTGCCTTCTGTTCTAATGCAAATAAAATCATACTCCATTCACTAAAACTCTGATTTTCTTTTACAAAAGCTTCTATTCTATTAGACTGCATCAATTTATTTATAAGGTAGTCATAAATCTCTTTTGCTTCTTGGTAAAACGCTTTCTTAATATGCATATCATCTAAAGAAATTACTTCTTTATTTTTCTTATCAAATTTATAATACTTCTGAAGAATTTCTCTATTTAACTGCATTTCCACTTTCTCAACTGCATTAAAAATCTCATAAATATGCGAAATTTCTAAAATATCAGCTTCTAAAATTCCTACTGCACATAAAAGTTTAAGATTTCTATATCCTTTACTTCCAGAAAAACCAAATCTTTCAAAGAATTGATAGAAAAATGTATCCATTGATAGAGAATACTCTTGCTTTAACAATTCGTTTTCTACTAATGACTTTCCAGGATTTCCTTCTTTTCCCTGTGCTCCATCTAGACCTGAGTCTGCAAGCTTTTTAATTGTCCAGTCCTTGTGTTTTGTATAAAGATCATCTAATGCCTTTCCATCATCTGCTGTTTCCTCACTATCTGAACCACTCCCTATCACATATCTATCAAAATAGTAATAGTTTATGTCACTATAACCCGTTTTACCAGAAATTCCTGTATACATTCTTGCTTCTTCAAAAATTCCGCGGATTCCTCCAAGACCCCCAGCTCCACCTTTTCCTCCAGAACCGCCTTTTCCAGCTAAGCCATGTCTTCCGTCTATTTGGCTTATAGAACTTTTTAGAACTGTTGCTTCTCCAAGGAGATAAATCTGTCCAGCCTTACTTCCAAGACCAGCATTTCCACCATCTCCACCTGTTCCTCCAGTATTTCCTTGTTTTCCTTTTTCTGCTTCTATTATATAGTATTTTGCACCTTTTTCCTCAGCAAACTCTTTTTTCTCTGGTTTAGAGCCTAGTTTTGCATTTGCTCCAGCTACTCCAGATGCTCCTGTTTCTCCTACTTTTCCATCTTGACCATTTCCACCTTGTCCACCGTCAGCATAAAGCTTAAGTTCGCCTTCTTTTTGTATATGTTTAAAAGATATTAAAATATCGCCTGAGGTTCCTGCATTATTTCCGACTCTTCCATTCATTCCGTTATAAATAGAACTTTCTCCATCCAATTTTTTTGCGTCATTTCCAGAAACATTAATTGAATAAGAACCTTTTGGTATACATAATCTTTCAACTAATAGAACTATATTTTTACCTGAGAAAACATCCTTCTTCATATCACAATCTATTTTTAGCTCACACTCTCCATACATATATATAGATGATAATTCATTAAGTTTATAGCCAGATATTATTTTAGTTAAATCTGATAAATTCACTTTAGGTACAGGAATATATATAGAAAGCACTTTATCTTTTTCATATGATTTTATATATGTACAATTTTGGATTTTTTCTCTTCTGTATTCTGCATCTAGAAGCTTCTCAGCTTCTTCTTGTTCCAATTCCTTCTCTGCTATCCAGTATTTAATACATTTTAATGTATCTTCCAGTGTTGTATTTAATAATGACTTTAATAATTCACTTAGACCGACAATATTAGTTTCTTTGCAGTAACTATTTAGCTCTAGAACAAGGTGTATTTTTTCTAATATATTTACTTTTTGCACTCCATCACCATAGAAAAGCCCTTGTACAAACTCCATAAGTTCTTCAATACTATTTGTTTTACATAAACTCTGATACATTTGTTCCAACTGAGATTTTTTTTCTTTTAGATTTTCTATAGAAGATAAAATGGAAATAGAATCTTCTAATGCCTTTTTTACACTTTCTATATAAGGAGCTAGAAGTTTTTCTAGTTCTTTATATGTTGTGTCAACAGCTTTTTGTATCTCCATTTTACAAGAAGCAGTAAGCATTAATCCCATATCAGTTTTCTTGAAAGTAGTTGGAAGTTTTTCTAATTCTCTCAATAGATTTTCTGGCTTTGTGTCTAGTGGATTACACAATTCTATAGAAACATTATCTGCTAGTACCACATTTAACAGATATACCAGTTCCTTATAACCTTCATAATATTTTTCTTGGCTATCTAGGTCTTCTTTTACTTTTTTCAGTATATTTCTAACTTTCTCTTTTGTCACGCTACCACTAAGTGGCTTAGGTATTTTATTGATAAGAAAGAAAAAATTTTCCTTATACTGTGTATATTCATTAAACATATCTTTTAAGTTTTTAGCTGTATCAATTAACAGTGTATGTCTAGAGTCCAGTAAAGACTGGTAGTCTAAAATGACTACTATACCTTTTACTTTTAAAGATGCAGATATAGTTTCTCTTACAAGCATTGCTCCTGCAATCATATACTCTGCTCCACGATTATCAAAAAATCCAGGACAATCGCATAAAGAAAATGCTTTATTTTCAATATCTACAACTTCTGGGCATAAAGTCTTAGAATATACACCATTACCAATATCAACTGCTGAATCTTTAGCTGTGATGTACACTTGTCCAGTTTCCGCATCTGTTTTTTCTTCCATATCACAACCTTTTAAATAGTTGATACAAGTGCTTTTTCCAACCCCTGAAGCACCCAGGAATAACAAAATCGATTTTTCTTTTAAATTGTATCTTTCCAGTTCATTCCTTCCATTTTCCAAAAGATTTATGATTCCATTATACAATTCATTTGACATATATCCATCCCTTTCTATACTTCAGCACAATAGTTTTGATATTTCTCTTTAACAAAGCTTTCTTCAACTTTTAAAACTGCTGTTGATTTTTTATAATTTGGATTATTATATCCTCCAGATTCTCCTCTATCTCCATAATCAGCATACTCTCTTGATGGACCTTCTTTTCCTTTTTCCCAACTTCCACCTTCAAGAGTTATACGATAACTAGTAATACTAGTTAGTTTATAATCCCAACTTTTAAAATATCCTGTATAGTATACAGTAGAATCTATAGCACTTGGAGAGAATGAAAGTGTATTATAACCATGATGACCACCTTTTCCTCCACTTCCACCAAATCCTGGTCTTCCATCTGGACCTCTTTCTCCATCTCTTACTGTTATATCACAGCAACTGATTAACTTATCTCTCTTTTTATCTGAATCTGCCAAGAAGTAAATATTTCCTTTACTTCCTCCATTTCCACCTCTTCCAGCATTTCCTCCTTTTTCTCCTTTTCCTCCTTTTGCACCACTTGTTCCTTCTGCAAAATAACCTTTAAACATTTGTCCATAGAAATAACTTGTATATCCTGCATCACTTCCATTTCTACCTGTGCTTCCAGCCACACCATCTTTACCATCTGTTCCTCTTGAACCATTTCCTCCATTTGCTATTAGTGTAAGGCGATAGTTTCTAATTTCTTCTTTAATGTACAAATAAATATTTCCTGCATCTCTACCATCTTCACCATTGATTCCATATATAGAATTATCTATAAGATTTCCACTCTTTCCACTTACATTAATCTTAGAATTACTACTTACATCAAGATTCTCACAAGAAATAATGATATTTTTTTCTGATGCAAAATCCATTCCAAGATTAGTATCCATATAGATAGTGTCTTTAGCTAAAAACATAATTGTAGAGACATCATCTCCCACGTTTCTATTTCTAAAAGCTTCTAAAGCACTGCTAATTACCAAGTTTTTAATTAATGCTTTAACTTCTATTACCGTCTTTTCTTTAAGTATAAATGATTTTATTATAAATGGATTTAAAATATATTTACTTACAAGATTTCTAATTATTTCATTTCCTTTTTCTCCATATGCATTTAATCTTGTTATATTTGCTTCTAATTCTTTACTATTTCTATCTGTAAGATTCTTTAAAATAGGCTCAAAATCACGTTTACTATATATGTAGTCTGTTTTATTTGCAACTTCCATCAATTTATCTCTATTTGATAATGTCCATACCTGTTTTTGTACCTCATAAGAAACTAAAATCTCTTCTATTTTCTTTCTTATAATAATAAATTTTTGTTCCATTATACTTTTACTTGTTTTTTCTATAATAGATTCCATATATACAGAAGATAGTGAAATTTCAGCATTTCCATGGTCTGTATATTTATTTAAATCTTTAATTATATCTAAGTTTCTTCTTATCTCATTTTGTAATTTTATACATGTGTCTTCCAAGAATAATCCACTTTCTCCTGACAATAAATTGATAAATTTATCTAAAGTAATACTCTCTGCATTAACTGAACTTTCTAACCAGTTTTTAAATATGTCTACTACTCTTTCATATTTTGACATTTCTTGAATCATTGTTACTCTTTCAACCTTCTTAATAAAGTCTTCTGTATATTCTTTGACATAAACTTCTAGTCTAGATACTATACTACTTTGAATATCTTTTATTAATGTATCTAAAACTAATCTTGCATCTGCACTGATTGGATACTGGAATGCTGATGTTTTATCTTTTACTTCTTCTAATTTTATTACTTCTTTTAATAATCCTTCTCTTTGCTCTGCTTCAAGTGGTTTACAAAGATGAATATTTTTTCCTTCTCCTTTTAGCAATTCTTCAAATAACCAAGCTTTATCTTTTATATTATTTTCTGGACTTTCACACAATTGTTCGTATTTTTTTCTAATCACATTATATATTTGTTTTTCTGTTCTTCCTAAAAAGCTTTTAGAAATAAAGAAAGTAATACTTCCTCTAAAATTCTCTTTATGAAGACACATATTTAATTGTTGAAATAAATCAAGTACTTTTGTAAGTCTAGCCTCTAATATATCTGCTTCTGGTATTAGTACAACTACTCCACATATAGATGCAGAATTTCTAAACACCTCTCCTAACGAAACTGCTGCACTAATGTCATGTGCTACTCCTCTGTTATCACTAAATCCTGCAGTATCACATAATTTTGCATCCATTCCTTCTACTTCTCTTCTCATATCTACAATATTTGGATACAAAGTTTGTGAAACAGCTCCTGAACCAATTTCTGCAACAGGGTCTACACATTCAATATAGGAGATACCAGTATCTTCATCTTCTACTTCCTTCATTTCACATCCTGCAAGATAATTAATTGCTGTACTTTTCCCACAACCTGTGCCTCCAAGAATCAAAATTAGATTCTTATTTATAGCTTTATCTATTGCTACTTTTCCTTCATCTAGTAGGATTTTGATTTCTTCTAAAAGCTTATTTTTTTCTCCCATGTATTTTCTCCCTTTTTTATAAAATTTTTTAATATTAAAATAACTGTGCTTGTAAAATAAAGCCTTTACTAACACAGTTATTTTATTTTATATATCTAATTATATTTTTTATTTTATATATCTAATTACATGTTCTACTTTTTTCTTCACAAAGAAGAGCTTTGAAAATCATAATTTCTGCTAAATAATCCTTAGGAGCCTTTGTAATTGCAGTAGCATTACAAATAAATTTTAAATTTGTACCTGCTACAACTTAAGTAGCAACGATAAGTGTTTCATAATCAACATCTTTTAACATTCCTACAGCTTAATTGAATATTTCTACTTATTATTTTTCTACTTCTTATTTCTTTACTGGTCTAAATTTTGACCATCCTCCACAATAAATATTCATATAACAAACCTCCTTATATGCTTAAATTTATTTATATAATAGTACGAATTTTCTAAATATTCAACACAAACTGTGTAACTAGTCGATAAAAGTGCATAACTGGACACATAGTCATCATAAAAAACTTTTAAAGTCAAATTTATCTAATTAAAAATAATATAATACAAAAAAACAGTCAATCTATTAAAACCAACTGCTCCATAAAGTGAATTTTTACTTATTATATTTTACAAAGTTTACACATTTACATGTGTCCCTTTATACAAAACTAATGTTGCCACTCCTATAAGTATCATGCCCATAAAAGCAGGTGTCGCATGACCAAGAAATACATAGATTTGACCTCCAATGATAGGTCCAATTATTCTTGCTAAAGATTGAATGGATTGACTACCACCTTGAATCCTCCCTTGCTCACTAGAATCGACAGACTTGGATAGCATCCCATTGAATGAAGGTCCAAAGATAGAATCGCCAAAACCAAATATAAACATTCCAACAATAAAAATAGGATAGAACGAAAACAAGGCTGATGCTGCAATAAAACTGTAACCTATAATCTCTGAAACCATTCCAAGAATTGCTATCTGTACATCACTAAGTTTTTTCAAAAGCTTTGGCATTATAAAACCTTGTGAAATGATGTCTTGTATACCCATAATTGAAAATACAAGTCCAATTAGTGCGGGTTTCCAATTGAAAGTGTCTATTGTAAATTGTGAAAAAACTGACTGTAAAGACCCATTTGGTATCCAAAGTAAGAATGCTGATAAAAGTAGCCTTTTTAAGTTTTTTACAGAAAGTACATTTGCAAGCTGTATAAATGGATTTAGCCTTGCAAGTGCAATCGACTTTAATCTATTCTTCTTATCAAGGCTCTCAGGCATATACAGGAATCCATAAATAACATTAAGTAAAGTTATTATTGCTCCAAAATACATGGGTACAGAATAACCAAACTTAGCAAGTAATCCACCTACAGTTGGACCAATAACACAGCCTACACCTGAAAATGCACTCACCCATCCAAAGTATTTACTTCTATGTTCTCTAGGAGTAATATCTGCAAAATATGCGAAGATAGTGCTTATGCTCCCACCTGTTACACCTTCTATTATATGTCCAACAAATAATACCCATAGAGCTCCTCCTATTCCAAAAACTAAGTACCCTATTGCAGAACCCAAAAGGCATAATAAGAGTAATGGACGACGTCCATATCGGTCACTCAAAGCTCCAAGCCCAGGAGCTGCAAAAAACACACAGATTGCATAAACAGAAGTTAGCATTGTAACAACTATAGCTTGTTCTTCTGGACTATTTGTATAAGGTTGCACTAAGAATGGAACGACAGGTGCTATGATAGTGAATCCGATTCCGCAAAGAAACGCAGATATAAGACCAAATATCAAAGCCTTTTTATCTACAATTTGTTCTGTATTCTGTTCATTGTTTGATTTAAATATAAACACTTAAATTCTCCTCTCAAAAATTATAATTTTGTTTCCTTTAGAAACATATTTCTTTATTTCTTTTTTACTTTTTTACTTTTTTACGTCTTTACTTTTTTCATTATTTTATTTCCCTAGTAGCATGTTCATCTTTTATCATTTCGCCTCATTTGGGGGTATATTCCTATATTCGTTTTTTGATTCCTTGGAAACATATTTATAGTATCATTTTTTTGTTTCCTTGTCAACAAAATAGATAACAATAAAAATACAGCCTATTCTCAATAGAGTTAGGCTGTATATGATTTCATTTTCATTATTCTGATTTATTCTACTTTAATATTATCCCCTGTTTTTTTATTTCTTCATCCAAATGTCGGTTATAATTTTCGACAAAGCTAATCATACTGTCAAATTGTTCATCAGTTACCTGCTCAAATACAACTTTATCACGTTCTTGAAACTCTTTATGAAGTTCCTCATGGATATTATAAACTGTTTTACCTTGCTCAGTAAGTCTAAAATAGATTTCTTTTTTATTATCAGGCTTCTGGTAACTTTCAATAACACCTTTTTTTATTAGCTTTTTAGTTACTTTACTTATGGCGCCTCTAGTCATATAAAAGTATTCTGCCAGTTTTGTCACATTGCAGTCTACATTTCTTCCAATGTATTCAATGCAATGTACTTCAGAAGACTTATAACCCTTGAGACTCTCTTCCATCTTAAATTTATTAAGCCAAACAGTCTTATTTAGTAAATCTCTAAAACCCATCATGACCTGTTCTTCTTTATTCATGGTATATATCCTCCCACCCGTTAGTGCATTAACAATATTATATTAAACTTTTGTTTCTATTTCAACAATGTTAAAATAATTCTTTTAGGAATCGAACTATATAAAATAAAGAGATAGAATCATCTAATTTAGACCTACATTTAATTTTATACTCTGCACCATACTTAGATATTAAATTTTTCTTAAATTCATAACTTTAAGTTACTTTATTGAATAATAAAACTTATATGAAATACTTGCTGTTACAAGGATGCAACTCAACATTGACAAAAAACATAGTGAGATTGATAGTATGCAACCTGTATATTTGTTAAAATTTTCAGAATAAAGATTGAGGAGGAAAATAAAATGGATATATCTACAATAAGAAATCATTATATCAAATTATTTATATGTATTTTTTTATTTTTCAGCAATATAGTTTTATTTTTTCCGATATACTACTTGCATAGAATAAAATCCATTAAATTACCACTCTTAAATTAATCATCTAATCTTTTTATATAACTCTTATTCGAATCATAATATCACAGATAAAAATATTGAATTCTCGTTAGAATTTCAAGAATTTTCTAACTTTAATTAAATATATTTTGAGGGGGAAAACAAATGAAAAAACTAAATCAAAGGTATTAAGTTTAACACTAGCAACTACTTTTTTTGTAGCAACAACAGCAAATTCATATGATATGTGTGCAAAATCTTCAGATATGGACATGGGTAAGAAGTCATAGCTTATGTATTGCAAAAACTGTGATTTAGAGTTTGACGATACTACAACTATATGCCCCAAGTGTAACCACACTCTAACATCTCATAGACAAAATTTATCACAGATATCTATGAAAAATAAAGTTGATGAATTCAAGCTAAATAAAAAAGTTAGAAATGGAAATATACTAACAAATATAATTATTTTGACATTAATAATTCATATAATACTTATTCTTTTCATGCAAATCCATATTGAAGATTATTATGATATTTATATTAAATATTGCCCTACTGCAATATCTGGATTAGTTTTAGTTCTTTCTCTAAAAAGAGGAGAAAAAAGGTTCACCCTAATTAGAGTGAACCTTTTTTATATCTATATAATTTATACAAAATCTATATCCTGATTAAAACTTCATTATTTTCTAGAGCTATATAAAGCTTTAAAAATCAAAATATAAAGTGGAAAAAATTAATTTCTCCACACTATCCAATATTACTAGTATAATCTACAGCCCCTTAACATTTACTACTACTGCCTTAGGTCTAGTCATAGCCTCAATTGAATACTTAACGCCTTGAGTTCCCATTCCAGATGCCTTTACCCCTAAAAATGGGAAGTGGTCTGGTCCCCTCTCAGTCTTATTATTTATTTGAACAGTACCAACCTCAAGCTTATCAGCTATATAAAAAGCCTTATCAATATCACTTGTAAATACTGATGATTGAAGCCCATACTCTGATTGATTAGCAATTTCAATTGCTTCATTTATATCTTTAATTCTTATAATTGGAAGTACTGGTCCAAAAGGTTCCTCCCAAGCAATTTTCATATCAACACTTACATTATCCAATAATGTTGGATAAAATAAATTATTTTTTCTAACATTACCTGTTATTAATTTAGCCCCTTTATGCAATGCATCATCCACTAATCCTTGAACAAAATCAGTTGATTTGTTATCTATAAGAGGTGTAATAACTACTTCATCCATTGGATTCCCAACTGTTAACTTCTCTACTAACGGTTTTATTTTTTCAACTAGCTTATCAGCCACACTATCTTGAACCAAAATTCTCTTTACTGCCGTACATCTTTGCCCTGAATATGAGTAAGCTCCAGCTACTATGTTTTTAGCTGCAAAATCCAAGTCTGCATCTTCTAATACAATAGCAGCATCTTTTCCACCAAGTTCCAATAATAACGGAACCATTTTAGATATTTTAGATATATGTTGACCAACTTCAGTACTACCAGTGAAATTTATAAAGTTGATTCCCTTATGAGTTACAACATAATCTCCTATTTCACTACCTCTACCTGTAATTGTGTTGAGTACACCATCTGGTATACCAGCCTTTCTCATAATTTCTACTAAATGAAGTGCACTAATAGCTCCTTGTGTAGCAGGTTTTAGGACAACTGCATTTCCACCAATAAGTGCTGGTGCAATTTTTGACATTGATAAATTTACAGGATAATTAAATGGAGATATAGCTAAAACAGTACCCAACGGAACTCTTGAAACATAAGACATCTTATTACGTGTTCCACCAGGGAAATTGTCACCACTAATAGCCTCACCTTCCATATTCTTTCCTACATCTGCTGTGTATCTCAAAAAATCTGCTGTTCTTTCAACTTCTGCTCTTGCAGATTTTATATCTTTAGCTATTTCAAGTACCAATATATTAGCTATTTCATCCATATTTTCTAGCAATAAGTCAGCTGCTTTATGAAATATATTAGCCCTCTTGTATACAGGCATATCAGCCCATACCTTTATACTTTCTTTTGTATTTTTAATAGCTTCATCTACTTCATGCTTTGTCATAGATTGTACTTTTCCAACAAGTGAGTTATCTATTGGTGAGTAAATTTCTATTGGTTTTTTTGAATTGGATTCTACCCATTTCCCATTTATTAAATTTTTATATACATTTTCTTCGGTTTTAAGTTCATTAAACATATTTTTATTCCTCTCTCTGATATAACATTATGTATTTAAATTATAGCCATTTATTTGTTATGTAAACATTTCTTTTTCTCATAAACGTTTACCTTTAAAAAAAATTTTGTAATCCTTATTTTTTGTATTTTAAATACTGTTTTAATTAGAAGTAGCTTTGTAATTTAAATACCTATTTTTTAATATGTCTCTGTAGTTTAAGTACTTATTTTAATGTATTTTTATTTTAAATAATTCCTCATCATTTCATACTTAAGTTTCTTACAAGATATAATTACACATATCATAATGTCAGCAATAATAGAACATATTATACAATTAAAAGAACATTATTTTGTTAATTATTGACCCTAATCTACCTATGTGATATAATTTAAACAGAACACTATTCTGTTTTAAAAAAGAAACATCACGAAAAGAAATAAAAAGCTATCCAAAATCCAATTTTTTAGTAAACACACTTTTTCATAAAATAATGGAGCGTTATATAAAGAACTGTCCAGGCAATGATAAATATTTTACAGTTTGGGATGATTGTATTTCTTGCGGATTATGTGCTAAAGTATGTCCCTGTAAAACAATTAAATATGCCAGTTATCAAATGCACATACATAGAACCAATAACCTATAAGGTCATTCCTTATGGCTATTGGCTCTTTTCATATAACTGCCTCTACTATAATACTACTTGCAGATTGTAGCAAAAAACCGTTGTTTGTTAACAAAATCATGCTTGACAAATTCATAAATGGACAATACTATATATGTATGACTAAAAAAATATTTTAAGTCATACATATACATACTTATGGAAAGGATTGATAAATATGGCTAAAAGCTTTACAGAAGTTGAAAAAAACAATATAAGAGAAAGATTAATTTTAGAATGTGAAAACCACTGGTCTAAATATGGATATAAAAAAACTAATATTGATGAGCTTTGTTCAAAGGCAGGAATTGCAAAAGGCTCTTTCTACACATTTTTTGATTCAAAAGAAAAGTTATTTTTTGAAGTATTAAATGGAATTCAAAATAGACTTATATCATCACTATACGAAATCTTGAATAGTATGCCTACAAAAGAAGGATTTGTAGCATCTTTAAAGATGTTATATCGCTTATATGATAAAAATCCATTTTTATATGCTCCCAGAGATCATGATTCTATTGCTTTTTTAAACAAATTACCTAAAGACATGGTTTCAAAGCTTGAACATAACAATATACAAAGCTTCTATGATTTAATTGAAAAGTATGATTTTAAACTAAAAATAGATAAAGAAAAAGCCTTTGGTGTTTGTAATGCTCTATTATCAAGTCTATTGTTAAAAGAAGATATTGGATATAACTATTTTGAAGTATTCGATTTCATGATAGAGAATCTTGTAGATGATATATTTGAATAATATGATGTGCTAATTTTACTAGATTATATAAGTAAAATAAATGATTATGTAGAATATGTAACTAGTAGAATAGTTAACTATAAAATAAATTAAATAGACAAATTAAGTGAATTACACAGCAAAAATAATAAATTTTGTTTTTCTGCTAAAATTCCTTTAAAATTCTTTTGGGAGAGTCCATATGATTGAACTAATACAAAAACTAAACGATATTATATATAAAATAAATGAAAAATTAAACATACATACAAAACTTGTAGATCCTAGTAGTGAACTTATGCCTTTCTACTCTACTCTATCTATAATGTTTGCTATATTTTTAATAGTGTTAGGAATTAAAATAAAAAGAAAACTTCTAGTAGTAATTGCTGTTATAACAATTATTATAAATGTTTTAATAATCTTAGATAGGTAGGTGTATATATGACAAAATCACTAAATACTTTCAACAAAAACTTCAACTTAATGGTATTAGGTCAAATAATTTCACTGTTTGGTGCCTCAATACTTAAATTCGCTTTATCCTTGTACATACTTGATATGACAGGAAAAGCAGGAATATTTGCTACAATACTTGCAGTATCTTCAATTCCAATTATAATATGTTCCCCTATTGGTGGAGCTATTGCAGATAAATTTAATAAAAGAAATTTAATGGTTATTTTTGATTTTTCAAGTAGTTTAACTGTTCTAGTCTTAGCATTATTTTTATTTAACAATAAAGGTTCAATACTGATTGTAGGAATTATCATGACTATACTTTCAATAATAAGTACGATGTATCAACCCACTGTTCAGTCGAGTACACCTATCCTAGTTGATAGTAAAAATTTAATGAATGCAAATGGTGTCGTAGCTGGAGTTGCATCTCTTACAAATATCGCTGGACCTGTACTAGGTGGTGTTTTATATGGAATTCTTGGAGTTAATGCTATTGTAATTATCAGTTGTATAAGCTTCTTTTTATCAGCTATTATGGAAATGTTTATTCAGATGCCTTTTGTTAAACAAGAACAGTCTGATAATATCATAAAGTCTATCTTTAATGATATAAAAGATGGTATTGTCCATATATGTAAAGAAAATCCTACTCTATTAAAAATATTATTTATAGCAATGGCATTAAACCTCTTTTTAACTTCAATGATAATTGTAGGTATACCATATATAATAAAAATAACAATGGGTGCTAATGATACCTTATATGGTACTGCACAGGGAGCAATATCATTTAGTTCACTAGTAGCTGCTATAAGTATTGGCATGTTCTCTAAACATATAAAAATTAGTAATTTATATATATACCTTTGTGTATGTGCACTAATGTTTATTCCAATGGCATTTTCGGTATATCCATCTATACTACAAACAGGGTTGGTAGCACCATTTTTAATTCTTGTAATATCCTCTATGTTAATATTTTTCATGACAACAATTATTTCAATATTTGCCATAACAATAACTCAATTAGAAACTCCAAATGAACTGTTAGGAAAAGTAATGGCGATACTTTTTGCAGGAACAGCTGCTGCAATGCCTCTTGGTCAGGTCATATATGGTAAACTTTTTGATTTATTATCAGATAGAGTTTACATTATTATCATAGGAGTTGGTATAGTTATATTCTTTATAGCAATTATTTCAAAAATAATATTAAAAGACAAAAGTGCTAAGTACAGCAAATAGAGATTTTATTATATTCTAATTGTATTTTTTACAAATAATATAAGCAGAATATTTATATTCATAGATACATTATGATGTTTGATTTTAGTCTTAATTTTACAAAATATACAAAACTATACGACTGTAGCATAATATATGAATGTGTCATATATACTGATAAAATTTTAATTTTCACTAATTTCTGAATTTAAATGCAAAATTATGCATTAGTGTGTTGACGTATTGGAAATTGATTGATATAATCAATGAAAAATAAGCTTTATAAAAATTCAAAATATTCAGCTAGAGGAGTGATAGTAATGAGTTACATGCCAAATTTAGAGCAAGCATGGGAAATCTTAAAAAAATACAATAAGGAAGAATTTCATATAAGACACGCTCAAATTGTATCTGGTGTTATGAGATATTATGCAAAAGAATACGACCCTGAAAGAGTAGAATTTTGGGAAATCGTTGGACTTTTACATGACTTAGACTTTGAGATGTATCCTGAAGAACATTGTGTTAAGCAAAGAGAATTAATGACTGAACTTGATTTAGATAAATCAATAATTGATTCTACTGTAAGTCATGGATATGGATTGACTGGCTCAGACGTTAAACCAGAGCAATTTATGGAAAAAGTTTTATTTGCTGTAGATGAACTTACTGGATTAATTGGTGCTGCTGCAATAATGCGTCCTTCAAAAAGTGTATCTGATTTAGAATTAAAGTCTGTTAAAAAGAAATTTAAAGATAAATCTTTTGCTGCTGGCTGTTCTAGAGATGTTATAAGAAGTGGTGCAGAAATGCTTGATTGGGAACTTGACAAACTTATACAAACAACTATAGAGGCTATGAGAAGCCTAATTCCAGAAATGGAAATATAGGCTATCATACATATAAAGTAAGTATAATAAAACCAAATTAAATACTAGAACAACTTTATTTATATAGAGTATCTGATTATGTATTTATCGATTTAATAGTTTCACTAATAAGCAGTTACGTTGATACAAATGTTTTGTTGATTTTATCAATATAACATAACTTTAGTTGCAATAGAAGTTACATCTCTAAAGAGTTTTTCTCCTTTCGATGCAACTTCTTTTTTATGTTATTTTGTCTACTGATTCCACCCCTGTTATCTACTTCCAGCCACATTACTTCTAAATCTCAGACTTTATATTTTAAAACTCATTCTATGTACGACTCACTATATGTACAACACACTATATGCATAGCTCACTATATGTATGATTCACTATATAACACACTAATTTAAATAGATTCTTATAGGTAATAATTAAGTCTATTATCTTTATAAAATTATATTATTTACTCATGACACATCAAATTATATATTAATTGCTTTTTTTACATTCCTAAGTGGTATAGCAATCTTAACTACAAATTTTTTATCATCATATTCAATTACAACGTTTCCTCCATATTTATTTACAGAGTTTTTTATACTTTTTATTCCTAGACCATGAAGTGCATCTTTTTTATCTGTTACAATTTGTCCGTTCTTTGTGATAATTTCATTTACTTTAGTGTTTTCCACTCTTATAAGATAAAAATTTTGTAAAACATCACCTTTAACACAAATTACTTTACTCCCCTCCTCAATTTTTTTACATGCTTCAATTGCATTATCTAAGATATTTGAAAATATATGACATACATCTATTAATTCAATAGCTTCACAGTGACCAAAATTTATTCCTATTTTAAGTTCTATATTATTTTTATCACAAACTTCTTTCTTCTCACTCAATATAGCATCTAAGATAAAATTACCAGTATTAAATAAAATATCATTACTTTGAATCTCCATCTGTAAGTCATCTAAATATGAAGTAACATCAATACCTTTTTTAACCATAGTTTTTATACATAAGATATGATTTTTCATATCATGACTTAATAATCTAGTTTTTAAATGTTTCTTTTCTATATCCTCATAATATTCATTTTTATTGTGTAAAACGTTTTTAATCATATTATTTTCTGCTATTAATGCATTATACTCTTGTAATTTTTTAGCAACTAAAATCAAGATAATACTTGATAGAAGTAACATGATAGAGATTATAAGTAATTGATAATTATGTATTAAACTACCACTAGTTTTAGGATTAAATATGTATTCAAAAATAGCAAAGAAAGACGCTATATTGGCAATTATAGGTATAATTACATATGTTAATGTCTTTTTATTTATTTCTATATTCAATTTTATTTTTAATGTCTTATATAAAAATAAAATTAAAAGCAAAATTGTCTTTCCAGATACAATTGACTCAATTCTATATATATTTTCTGTTAACATTTGGCTCATATCATCTATTGAATTAATCCAAATTGTTAAAGACATGCTCAAAGCATCTATACCCATTAACAACATCCAATACATTAAAGATATTAGTATAGCTTTTGTAAGCCTTACTCTATATGAAATTTTGTAAAATGCAATCATAATCATCACAGATATAATTACTCTTATATTTGGAATTACGTCAAAGAAATAAAATATATTAGCAAAAATAATAATACCTATCATGTAAAGATTTATTCTTTTATTGGAAATTTTTTGTATACTTGTGTAATCTAGTATTTTTTTACAAACAAGCCATTCTATGATAAAAGACATAGCAATGAAAATATTCCAAAACAAATTTGACTTTATCATAATATTTTCTCCTAGTGTATTAATAATTTAATTTTTAAAATTTTCCATATAACTTAATTATATACGACTCTACACCTGTAGTAAATACCTTGATAGAATTATCCTAAATAAATTGAATTTTATTTTATTTTTTAATAATATTATTACATATGCTAATATATTTAAGCATTCTTCCTTCTTCCAATTTAATAACAACATCATTTCTCTATAAATAACTATAAAAGTACGTTTTTCATATGATTTAGTATGTAATTCTCTCCTAAAACGATATAAAACTGTAATAATTATAATAAAATAAATTTTATCACACGAAATACATTGACAGGCGAGGTATATAAAAGTATTATATACTTAAACGGAGGTGATGTTTATGAAAATCGCATCTGATATGATAAGAGGTCATACAGAAACAATTATCTTAAAGCATTTACTTGAAAAAGATAGCTATGGTTATGAGATTAATAAATCTATATTAGAAAAAACACAAGGCTTGTATGAGTTAAAAGAAGCAACCTTATACACAGCCTTTCGTAGACTTGAACAATCTGGTGCAATAACATCTTATTGGGGTGATGAGGCTACTGGTGCTAGAAGAAAATATTATTCTATAACAAGCGAAGGTAGAGAAAAATATAAAAAAAGCCGTGAAGAATGGGATAATACAAAATTGTTAATAGACACATTAATTTAGGAGGTGAAAATATGTTAGATAAAATACATGATTATATTGAACAAAGCTTTACAGAAGTTAAAGAAACAAGAAAGGTCAAAGAACTTAAAGATGAACTATTCGAAAATCTAAAAGAAAAATACAGCGACCAAATACAAAATGGTAAGTCAAAGCAAGAAGCATATAATTCAGTAATATCTGGGATTGGAGATTTATCTGAATTAATTGAAAGTGTTAAAGAACCATATTTTATGTCTTCTGAATTAATTGAAGAAAGAAAAAAAAGAGCTTTGAGAGTATCAATAGCAATTGCTCTTTTTATAATAAGTCCATTTTTAACTGCTGTTTTAATTGTAAACTTGGGTATCCAACCAACTCTGGCTAGTCTTCCAATGTTTATATTAATAGCAGTTGGAACAGGTCTATTAGTATACAATGGAATGACAAAGCAAAACTATAGTCCATCTGATGATACTATTGTAGAAGAATTCAAAGAATGGAGAGTAAAAACTAAAAGTACAAATCTTGCTTATAAATCATTTATGAGTGCATATTGGATGATAATAGTTGGCATTTTTTTAATTGTTAATATATGTTTTGATGCTTGGAGCTTTTCATGGATAATATTCATAATAGGTGCTGCGGGAATTCATATAGTCGAAGGTGTACTACAATTAAAAGACGCGGAGGATGATGATAAATATGAATAAAAAATTTTTAAAAATAAAAATTATTGTTTGGAGTATTGTGGCTATAGTATTTTCTATAATATTTATTATTTTCCTTACAAATACTATTACTTCATCTAAATATGATGTCAAAGATTTGATTAAAGGTTCAGTTAAAAATGAAAGTTTTTTATCCTCTAATAAAAATTATGATAAGTATATAACTGTTAAAAGTGAGAGTTTTTCAAATAAAATAAATAATATTGATGTTGACTGGATTTCAGGTGAAGTTAGAGTTTTAAAGAGTGATTCTAATAAAATCAAATTAATTCAAAAAGCTCCTTCTAATTTTTCAAGGAAAAAGATTGCAAAAATAAAGGTTGATGGTAATACCCTTTCTATCATTGATAATTCTGCAAAAAAATTCTTCATTGGAATTGGACTTCCAAAATCAACAGTACTTGAACTATATTTACCTGAAAAATTATATAACAATATAAATGTATCTACTACTTCAGCAGATATATATAGTACTTATCTTAAAAGTAACATGGCGTATATTGAATCAGTTTCAGGTAATATAGAAATGTATGGTAAGATTGACAAAATGACTTTAGAGACAACTAGTAGCAATATCAACATAAAAAAACTTGATAGTAAAAGTGTTACCTGTAATTCAGTATCTGGTAAAATTCAACTTTCTGGTAAAACTGACGATTTGAAGATAAATACAACAAGTGGAGATATAGATTTAGAAAATATGGACAATAAGAATCTTATATGCGAATCAACTTCTGGTAAAGTTAATATAGAGGGTAAATTTTCCAATATCAAATCTGAGACAACTAGTGGAGATATAAAAATTAATTCAAGTGCAATGTTGTCTTCTTTCAAATGTGATACTACTTCTGGTGATATTGATTTGTATATTCCTGAGAATTCAGGATTTACCTTAGATTTTAGTAAGGTCTCTGGTAATTTAAATAGTAATTTTAAATTACTTCAGGATGGCGATTCATATGTTTATAAAAATGGGACTGCAAAGATGTATGTGGATACTACAAGTGCCGATTTAAATATTATAAAAAATAACTAACAAAAAATAGCGATATTAAAGCTTTGTATAAACTACATAAAGATAATATACATTAAAAAGTTATATAAATTACACAAAGATAAATCTTTATATCTTATAAGCAAAAATTAGAGGCACATTATCATAAAAAATATGACTAAATGTGCCTCTAATTATAATTATTTATTCACAAGATACTTATCTATACAGAAAATATCTATCTATACACAAGTTAACATTTTATATATCAATTAACTTTATTTTATATATTAGTTTTGAATAACACTTTCTCTTGACTCAATTTCTTTTGAAATACTAGCTATAAACTCATCTAATTTAATACTGCCTATTTCACCTTTATCTCTTGATCTTACAGAAACATTATTTTCAGCTACTTCTTTTTCACCTACTACTAACATATAAGGAACTTTTTCAAGTTGAGCCTCTCTTATTTTAAATCCAATTTTTTCAGCTCTATCATCTAATTCAACTCTTATACCTTTATCAAATAATACTTTTTTAACTTCATTAGCATAATCCATAAACTTATCAGATATAGGAAGTATCTTAACTTGAGTTGGAGATAACCAAACTGGGAATTTACCAGCATAATGTTCAATTAATATACCTATAAATCTCTCTATACTACCAAAAGCAACTCTATGAATCATAACTGGTCTATGTTTCTCACCATCTTGTCCAATATAAGTATTATCAAATTGTCTTGGAAGTTGCATATCTAATTGGATAGTACCACATTGCCAAGTTCTTCCTAAACAGTCTCTTAAATGGAAGTCTATCTTAGGACCATAGAATGCCCCATCACCTTCATTTATAGTATATGGTAGACCTAACTCTTCTAAAGCTTCTCTTAATCCATTTTCAGCTGCTTCCCACTCTTCTTCGCTTCCCATAGAATTTTCTGGTCTTGTAGATAATTCTAGATTGTATTCAAATCCAAAAGTCTTGTAAATACCATCTATTAGATTAGCTACACCTTTTATTTCATCTTTGATTTGTTCTGGTAACATGAATATATGTGAATCATCTTGAGTAAATGCTCTAACTCTCATTAATCCTTGTAATGCTCCAGATAACTCATGTCTATGAACTCTACCAAGCTCTGCAACTCTCATTGGGAAATCTCTATATGAGTGTAATTGAGAATTGTAGTAAATTAATCCACCAGGACAGTTCATAGGTTTTATAGCATAATCCTCGTCATCTATTTTAACTGTATACATATTCTCTTTGTAATGATACCAGTGACCTGAAGTCTCCCATAATTTTCTGTTTAATATAATTGGAGATTCTATTTCAATATATCCAGCTTTTCTGTGTATTTCTCTCCAGAATTTTAATAATTCATTTTTAAGTTCCATTCCTTTTGGTAAGAACATAGGGAATCCAGGACCTTCATCAGGTATCATAAATAAACCTAATTCTTTACCTAATTTTCTATGGTCTCTTTTTTTAGCTTCTTCTAATAAGTGTAGGTACTCTTCTAAATCTTTATTTTTTTCAAAAGAAGTTCCATAGATTCTTTGAAGCATTTTATTTTTTTCGTCACCACGCCAGTATGCACCTGCTACACTTTGTAATTTAACAGCTTTAACCTTTTTAGTAGATGGTAAATGTGGTCCTCTACATAAATCAGTAAAATCACCTTGTTTATAGAAAGATATTATTTCACTTTCAGGTAAATCAGATATAAGCTCTACCTTATAATCTTCTCCTTGTTCTTTCATAAGTTCTAAAGCTTCATTTCTAGGAAGTTCAAATCTTTCTATTTTTAAATCTTCTTTAGCTATTTTTTTCATTTCAGCTTCTATTTTTTCCAAGTCTTCTGGAACTAATCTATGTTCTAAATCTATATCATAATAGAATCCATTCTCTATACTTGGCCCTATAGCAAGTTTTGCTTCTGGGTAAAGTCTCTTTATAGCTTGAGCTAACATATGTGCTGATGTATGTCTAAAAACGTCTTTTCCTTCTTTATCTTCAAATTTAAATAAGTTTAAATCACAATCACTATCTATCATGTGGTCCAGACCTACAACCTCTCCGTTCACAGATGCTGCTACCACATTTCTAGCTAATCCTTCACTAATGGATTTAGCCACATCCATAACAGAAAGAGCATTTTCAAATTCTTTTATTGAACCATCTTTTAAAGCAACTTTAATCATTGTTTTTTCCTCCTTATTGAGATAATTTTTAATTTTTTTGTAATAAAAAATCGCCCCAAATATATTTGGGACGATATTAATTCGCGGTTCCACCCAAGTTGGTGTATACAAATATATACAACCCTCTTGATGACTATAAGGTAGTCACCCGAGCACTTTCACAAATCGTGTAAAACAAATATTGCTAATAAGCTCAGCTCCAAGGTAGTTTTCAAATAGACCTATTACATGGGTTTTCAGCCATAGACCCAGATTCTCTGTGAATGGTTTCCACTCTACTCTTCCTCTTCAACACTATAATTTTTGATATATTTTCATTATAACAGATAGTCATACATCAATCAACATTAATGTAATATATTAATTACCCATTATTTTTCATCTCAATCAATTGTAAACTAATATTCTTATATTTTATATTAATTTAATCTTTTGATTTATAGTAATATTATAATATTTTCACTAATTTTAAATTTTTAAATCATATCTACATGCATGATAGATATAACTAGATAAATATAGTCACCAATCCTTGAACTATACCTATTAAGAAACCTAATACAAGACCTAAGATTTCTATATGTTTTAATTCATTTTTAGCTATTCTTATGATTATTTCTTCTAGTTCATATAAATCTAGTTCATTAATCTTATCTTCGACCATTTTTTGTATATCTATACGCTCATTTGCTTTATTTATTATATTTTTGCTCAATTCATCTATGCTCTGTTTCACTTCAGATTCAATTATATCTCCTAAATAGTCCTGAATCATGTTCTTTATACTGCTTGGTATAAATGAAACTTTCTCATGTATGATAATTTTCACCCTTGCTTTTATGTATCTTACAACTTCTTCCTTATCTTCGTCAGTAATGATATTTGCAAGTATTTCGTCCATTGAAAGAAATTCGTTTTGAATTATTTCACCTACATTTGCTGCTATTTCTGCTCTTCTCTTTGGTATAAGACCTACTATCTCTATATTTAAAATAGGTATCTTAATAGGTACTATTGGTCTAAATATCAGTCTTATAGCAACTACATTTGTGACATAACCTATAAATCCACCAATAACAGCTAATATTAGTATCCTAATTAAATTATCCATTATAAAACTTCTCCTTATCAATTGTATATTTGTTAGCTATATTTTATCTTTAATAACTCTAGTTATATTATAGCTTTATATACAATTATAAGTCTTTCGTGTCGATTTCAAAAGAATTTTTTGATTTCTAATTTTTATTTTTATTATTTTAGTTGTATTTTACTATCTTTTAACTCTGATTTATCTGTAATTTGAGTATATTTTTATTTTTAACTATCTTTTCAAATCTTAAATTATATCTTTCAATTCTAGTTTTCCATAATTATACTAACTTTATTTTCAAAAATTGCTTCTACTGTATCTATGATTTCCTTTGAGCAATTGTTATTTAATAAATCTAATATTTCTATCTTCTTAGGGCATAAAGTTAATAAGGTACTTATTAAAAAGTCCTCATAATTTAAATTTTCTCTTATGACCATATTTATAATTTCTTCATCATCTATACTGTCTATTTTATTTCCATTTTTATCGTATAAAATAAATGTATTATCTTCCATTATATGAACTTTAAGTAAATCTATCTTTTCTTCTTGAGTATCTATAAAATATTTTAAAACTCTTATAAACTCATCTTGGTCTCTTTTTATTAAATACTCTTCAACTGCAATATCACCTATAGCAGAAATATATTTCATAAATTCTCTCATTCTAAATCTAATAAAACCTTCGACATTTATAAAATCATTTTCCTCTATATAGTTCCTAACCCTTGTAAATACTGTTTCTCTCATAAAAATCTCTTTTTTAGCAAATATGTTTAGTGAATATATGTATATATTATTTTTATCTTCAGGATATGTACGCCCATAGCATTTTAGAATGTATTCTTTTAAAAGTTTCTCTTTCATTATACTTATTATCATACTAGTTATTTCTGTAGATATTTCATCAATATTTAGAGCTCTTTGTTCAGTTTTAGTACCATTAAGTATCTTCTTATTTAATACTTCTTGCTTTGCAGAATCAATTACGACTTCTACAATGTCATTTGTATATATTAATCTATCGTTTACATTATTATTCCTCAAAAATTTCATAGAAGAAATATTATCCTTCTCAACCAAAGTTATCGCTCCTTTCTCGTCATGAGAGGAACTATAGAACCTATATCGAGTAAATTTTCACTACTAAGTGTAACTATCTCCTTGTTTTTACTTTCTATAAAACTTTTTATACGTTCATAGTCAGGATGTTTTTTAACATCTCCACAAAAAGCTAGTTTATCCTTAGAAATTAACCCTGTACATCCACCTATAAATCCATAATTCATCTCAAATAAATTTATATGACCTTTTTCTATTAATAAACACTCTATTTCTGTATTCTTCATGCTTTTCCAAATACCTTTATCTGATGTTATTATAGATGTTCTATCTACTATACAGATTGAGCATTTAGAATAGCCCTGCTCTATATTTATCTTTTTAAGTTTATTATTTTCAATATAATCTAATATCGCTCTGTCAGTGTACTTAAAATTGTGTATGGCATAATCACCAACTATAGCAATATTGTAAGGTATATCATAAGGATATTTATTTGATAAATTAGCTTCTCCCTTAATTATATTAAATTTATGTTTACTTAATAACTCTTTGTATTGATTATATACATTCGGCGCAACAATTATATCTCCTTTTCCTAAATTACAAATACATATATCTGGGTGATATTTTATACTTTCATATAATTCTTTACATTCTATTGTTTTTATTATTTCTATATTTCTTAATTTTAATTCATTTTCCATTAGATAACTAATTCTTTTGTCCACCAAAGCTAGACACAAATCGTCATCTAGTATAAATGGCTCTCTTGTAAATTCCATTTTTTACTCCTTTTTATTTTTTTTGATAAATTTTTTATTTGAATATAAATAAAGTGTGCAGTAGATTTTTTCTACTTACACACTTATTATTGGACTTTTATGTAATTAATCTAAATTAATTAATGTTTTTTTTGATAAATTTTTATAAAAACTCTACTCTATCATCTAATTGATTTTAATTTAGCTATATCGTTCCAATTGCTTGCTGTTACTATTTCAATTTTATTTAAGTCTCTTTTTATCTCTTGTGTGTCTCCTTTAACAGCTACAACATGTTTTTCTGTATATTCTAATTCTACCTTTGTGTCTTTTAAATCTTTTTTAATTTCTACTAGATTATTTTCTATCTTATCTAATCTAGAGTCTATTCCATTAAATCTAGCATCTACTTTATCTAGTCTTATGTCTACTTCATCAAATCTAGTACCCATCTTCTCTAGTCTTATGTCTACTTCATCAAATCTAGTATCCATTTTATCTAGTCTTATGTCTACCTCATCAAATCTAGCATCCATTTTATCTAGTCTTGTATCCACCTTATCTAATCTGTTTTCTAATTTATCAAATCTGTCGTTAATACTGTTTTGCATTTTGTCTAGAAATTGCAAAATTTTGTCTTCCATATGTATCAACTCCTCTATAGATAATTATAACATTCTACACAAATACTATACATATCTTCAGCAATAATTAGTATGTACTTTTCACCTTATTGTACTCTTTTTTTACATATTCCAAAACATCTGGTGGTATGTTTCTATTGCTATTTGGAGTAAGTCCAATTTCTCCATCTTTTATCTTAAACTCCATGACTTTACTTCCCTTAAAACCATCCTTTACAACATTCTGTATCAATTCATAAACAGGCTGTTCTACATCCTTTACAATCGAACTTATTACATTATCTGGAGCCATATCATATTGGTCTTTATTAATAGCTATAACTTTACCACCATTTTCTCTAGCTACCTGAATAGCTCTTTTCCCATCATCCTCTGTGGCTGAAAATACAACATCTCTATCAGAATCTCTCATTTCTTTTGCAATAGTTCTAGCTGACTCAGGATTTTCAAATACATTTGCATACTTTACCAATAAATCAGCATTTTTATTTGAAGTTTTAAGACCTTTTCTAAATCCAGATTCATATTTGTCTCTACTAGAGCCTTCAACCCCTCCTATAAATCCTACTTTACCAGTGTCAGTCATTTTTCCTGCAATAAGACCTGCCAAATATCCAGTGGAATTATCTTGAAATGATACAGAAATTACATTAGCTGGTTGAACCTTATAATTATAATCAACTATTGCAAATTGCTGTTTTGGATATTTTGTAGCAGCTTGTTTAATCGGTTCTGCAAATCTAGTTCCAACTGCTATTATCAAGTCTGGTTCATATTTATATAATTTTTCTATGCTATTTGCAAAGTCATTAAAAGTCTTTGGTCTTTCAATCTTCTCTCTAATATCAAAATCCTCATCAGCTCTTTTTAAAGCTGACAGTACATTATTATTATACGATTCATTACCTAAATTTTCAGTATCTAACAATACTCCAACAGTTTTTCTTACATAAGAATCATCTTCCAATTCATCCTCATCATTGCTACTTTCACTATTTGACTTATCTTTATCAGACAAAGTTGACACATTCTTAGATTCACTTTGTTTAGACTTATTATTATTTATATTAGAATTATTATTTACTCTATTAAATCCAAAATCAAAATTACAGATAAATAGTATAAAAACTGTAAAGAGTATGACAAAACAAAACATCAATATCCTTTTTATTTTCACAAAACTCACTCCCTGACATAGAACATGAAGTCTCTATAAATTATTTATTGTTCTTATTTACATATTCTAACACATCAGGAGGAATATTTTGAGAACTATTTTGAGCAAGTCCAGTACTTCCAGACTTCATTGTATTTTCTATAACTTTACCACCCTTATAATCTCCTTTTACAAAGCTTTGTATTAAGTCATAAGTAGGTTTTTCAAAGTCCTTTACAATAGAACTTATAACATTTTCTGGAGCCAACTCATGCTGATCTTTATTAATTGCTATCACTTTTTTATTCTTTGCTCTAACCATATTTATTACACTCTTTGAATCATCTTCAGTATTAGAAAAAATAATATCTACTCCACTATCCATCATTTTTTTAGCAACAGATTCAGCAGATTTACTATCTTTAAAAATATCTACATACTCAACTGAAATATCTTTTATATTGCTATTAGAAAATTTAACACCTTCTTTAAAGCCAGATTCAAATTTATTTCTACTAGAACCCTCTACTCCACCTATAAAACCAACCTTATCTGTTTCTGTCATCTTTCCAGCAACTAATCCAGCCAAATATCCAGTCTTATTATCCTCAAAAGAAATTGAAGTTATATTAGATGGTTGTTTGTCATACTCATAATCTACAATGGCAAACTGTTGCTTTGGGTATTTCTTGGCTATCTTTTCTAGAGGCTTTGCAAATCTAGAACCAACAGCTATAATCAAGTCAGTATTATCATTACATAAAATATCTATGCTATTAGAAAAAGTTGATGAATCCTCTGATTCCACTTTATTTGTATCTATGTTAAGATTTTTTTGTGCAGTATCTAACGCTAACAAAGCTGAATTATTCATGACTCCATTATTTGACCCTTCAATATCTAATATCATAGATACAGATTTTTTTGAATTTTCTTTGTTACTTAGCTTATTTTTATTATCTTGATTAGAACTAGAATTATTACTTGAATTACTGCTACATCCAACTAACATTCCAGCAGTCATTGCTACAGTTAACATTAATACCAACAATTTTTTTAAACGCATCAAAATCCACTCCTTATATTTTTGTGACATTTTTACATACTATTTACTGATTTGTTATACCTCATTTGCAAGTATTTATTTAATTTTTTCAATAAACTTACCATAAAAAAGTGTGTAATAGATTTCTATCTATTTACACACTTCCCTAAAAACTCAACTTAATATATCAACACTTAATTCTATCTAAAACAAATCATATCTAGTGTATCAATGTTTAACATATCTTATCATAAATTAATAAAAAAATAAATAATCCCAATATAAAAAATTGTTATTTATTTTTTAGACATATAATTCCAGTTACACCAGGACCAGCATGTGCACCTATACACACACCAATTTGGAAAAATTTAATTTCCTTAGGTCTCAGTTCATCCTCCATAACTTTAGACAATTGTTCTTTTTCCTTAATGTCATCACTATATCCTATATATATAACTTGGTCTGATAAATCATCCCCACAATTCGATTTTATCAAGTCCATCATCTTAGAAATTACATTCTTCTTACCTCTTACTTGAGATAATTGTGAGACTAACCCTCCTTTTATTTCAAGAATAGGTTTTATATTTAATATACTTCCTATTGCCGCCTTAGTAGATGATATTCTTCCTCCCTTTTGTAAGTACTCCAATGTATCCACTGAAAATATAACAAAAGCTTTTTCTTTTAATTCATCTAAAACAGGTAATATTTCATTAATAGATTTTCCTTCACTTGCAAGCTCTCCTGCTTTTATTACAAGCAGACCAGTTCCCATACAAAGTAAGTTAGAATCATATGTATATATTTCACCTTCTACATCATTCTTCGCCATTACAGCACTTTGATATGTTCCTGTAGCTGTAGCCGAACCAGCTATATAAAGTATTGCTCTACCTTCACTCGTGTATTTTTCAAAAACTTCCTTAAATTGGGCATAAGTAGCTTGAGAAGTTTTTGGATATGCATTTTCTTCTCTAAGTTTTTTATAAAATTCATCTCCAGATATATCAATCCTATCCTTGTATTCTTTTTCTTCTAATATAACTGTTAATGAAACAATATCTATATCATATTTATCTAACAAATCTTTTGGCACGTCCGATAAACTGTCACAGATTATCTTTAGATTTTTCATTAAGTATGCTCCTTTCTAATTTAGGATTATTTAAACTACCTCATATTAGGGTATCCTATTTGTCTTAAAGCCTCATATACTACTATAGCTACTGAATTTGATAAATTTAATGACCTAGCTTTTTCAACATCTAACATAGGTACTCTAATACAAGTATCCATATTTGCTTTCAACAAAGACTCTGGTAATCCCTTTGTTTCTTTCCCAAATACTATAAAACAATTTTCTTCATATTTTACATCTGAATGCGATTGTTTAGCCTTTGTTGTAGAAAAAAAGTATCTACTGTTTGGATATTTTTCTTGTAATTCTTCAAAGCTATCGTAATATTGTATATCAGCTATATCCCAATAGTCAAGACCACATCTTTTTAAGTGCTTATCATCCAATGAAAAACCTAATGGTTTTACTAAATGCAAAGTTGAACCTGTTGCTGCACAAGTTCTTATTATATTTCCTGTATTTTGAGGTATTTCTGGTTCTACTAATACTATATTTAATGACATTTTTATCCTCCTAAATATCGTTCTTGTTTACTAAACTTTATTTTATAAACAGAATAACAATAATATTATACTATCATATATAATAATGTTAATAATAATTTTTATTTTATTATATATAATAGTTTTCTATCTAACATTTTCATAAGTATTATTATATCAGAAAATCACTCTTGTACAACTTACTTTAGAAAAGTTATTTCATTTCTTTAAGTTCTTGATAATAATTACAATCATCTTTTATTGGACAGTTTTCACACTCTGGATTTCTAGCTTTACACATTCTTCTTCCATGAAAAATTAATACATGATGTGAGTGTGACCATCTTTCTTTTGGTAGGGCTTCCATAAGTGCAAATTCTGTTTTTTGAGGGTTTGGCTCATCTACTATTCCAATTCTATTACTGACTCTAAATACATGTGTATCTACTGCTATTGCTGGATGATTAAAGGCATTACTAAGAACAACGCCTGCTGTCTTTCTCCCAACACCAGGAAGTTTTACAAGCTTTTCTAAAGTATCTGGTACCTCACCATTATATAATTCACACAACTGTTCAGATGTAGCTTTTATTTTTTGAGCCTTACTTTTATAAAGACCACAACTTTTTATCTCTTTACTAATTTCTTCAATACTTAAATCTGCAAAATCTCTTGCTGTATTGTACTTCTTAAACAATTCCGCTGTAACTTTATTTACTCTTACGTCAGTACATTGAGCGGATAATATAGTTGCTATTAAAAGTTCAAAGGCTGTCCCATAATTTAGTTCACATGTAGCATCTGGATACAATTTTTCTAATTCATCTAAAATTTTATTTACATCTTTTTCGTTTGCAGATTCTTTCTTATCTACAGATTTACTTTTAGCTTTCTTATTACTCACTTTTTGTATATTTTTACTAGATTTATTATCTTTTAATTTACTATCTTTTTCACTTTTTTGAGAATCTTTTTTGCTAACTTTGACACTTTTTTTATTATCCTTAATATCTACAAAATTTTCTATATCTTTTTCACCAATTATTTCATCTACTTCTTTTTGAGTTTCAATTTTATTTACATCATTCTTAGTTGCATCATTCTTACTTATATCTTTCTTATTTACACTTTTCATAATTATCCCCCTTAAAATACCAATTTATAAAACATTATTTATATATAGTTTAATCATATCAACAAAAAATAAACATCAACATACAAAACAAAACTTACTCTACAGATATTTCACAAAAAAAGCAAAAACTTATTAAAGTTCCTGCTTTTTATTATACATATAAATACCCATTAAATTCTATTATAAACTTATTCTTTTGCCTCAATTTGTATCTTACTAAAAGATAGTAGTTTTTCTTTGACCAATTTTTTTATTTCTTCAAATTTGACATCTGTCAATATCTCTATAGCTTCTTCTACTCTTTCAACTGTATATATTTTAAATTTTCCATCTTTTATAGCATCATTAACTTCATCTGATAAAACAAGATTTCTCTGATTTTTTTTAGGAATTATTACACCCTGTTCATTGTTTAAGCCTTTAGTTTTACATATAGAATAAAATCCTTCTACTTTTTCACTTATTCCACCAACTACTTGTATATCTCCCTTTTGATTTATAGAGCCTGTAACTGCAATATTTTGCTTAATTGCTACACCACTAAGAGATGATAACAATACATATAACTCCGCAGAAGATGCACTATCCCCATCTATACCTCCATAATTTTGCTCAAAACAAATATATGCATTTAATGACATCAATAAATCCTGTGCAAAGTTTTCAGAAAGATATCCCCCTAATATAAGCACTCCTTTATTATGTATTGAGCCACTCATATTTACTTCTCTTTCTATATTTACTATACCATTGCTTCCTGGACTAGTAGTTGCTGTAATCCTTGAAGCCCTACCAAAAGAATATTCTCCTGTACTTAAAACTGATAGCCCATTTATTACTCCAACTTTTTTTCCTTCTGTTTCTATTAGAGTAAAACCATTTTCAATTGATTCATCCATATGTGTCTCTACTCTATTAATACGCTTTTTCTTTTCACTTATTGCTTTTTTAATATCATCTCGCTCTGTATAATTGGAACTTCTAAATTCTGCATATGCACTTCCTTCTATTATAACTTCCATTATTTTATTAAACTTAGTTGAGAGCTTCTCTAAATCACCAGACAATTTAGTGCTAAACTTAACAACTTCGTCAACTGCATCTTTTGTAAAATGTTTTAAGCCATTTTTATTGCATTGATATGCTATAAATCTAGCTATTCCATCTTCATTATTTTTATTCTTATCCATTTCGCTATCAAAATCTACAAATATTTTAAAATATTTTCCAAAATCTTCTTCATATCTATATAAAATATCATATATATAATGACTTCCTATCAATATCACTTTGACATCTAATGGCATATTTTCTGGTTTAATTGCTGTCTGTGTTTCCAAAATTACTTTTTTTGTTTGCAATGTCTTTTTAAGAATTTCCCAAGACATAGTATACTTTAATAACTGGTCTGCATAAAGCACCAAATATCCGCCATTAGCTCTATGAAATGCTCCTGATAATAATTTTGTAAAATCAGTCTTTATATTTCCGTTTGCATAATCATATTCTGCCTTTCCAAATAGGTTTGATGGGCTTGGATTTATCTCTACTATGACAGGTGCTGATTCCTTCTTTTTCGAACCTCCATTATCTACAAATAAATTAATTTTATACTTTATAAAGTGTTCTTTATCATACTTATCTTTCAATTCTTCTTCATCTAAGTAAAATAAATACATGTATTCTATGATATCTTTTTTTATATTTTCTAAGTAAAGTTGAATTTTTTCATAACATTCATATTTTTCGCACAACGTTTTAATATGAGGTTCTACTACAAGCTTAGCTATCTCTTCTTCAAGCTCTAACACAGCCTTTTCAGCTTTTTCTTCCAAGTTTCTAATTTTATATACAACTTGTATTGCCATGTTTTCGAGTTCTCTTTTAGCCTTATAAAACACTTCATCTGATATATCACTTTCTTCTTCATCTTCCTTCAAAGGTATGAAAACTATTCCCATTTTACTTTGTTTTAGTTTAAATCCTTTTTCTTCTCCATATTTTTTAATCTGCTTTAGTAACATATCTTTTTCTATTTCATATTCATCCAAAAGTTTATTTTTCTCTATTTCAAAATCTTCACTTTCAAATGCATTTTTAAAATCTTCTAAAAGACTTTCTACTAACTTTTCCATATCTTTCTTAAGTTCTCTTCCAAACCCTTTTTCTAATTCAACTATCATAGGTTCTCTAGGGTTTTCAAAATTATATATATAGCACCAATCTTTATGTGTACTTTTTTTAGATGCATATTCATTTAAAACCTTTAAGGCATAAGTACTTTTACCTGTTCCAGATTCCCCAGCTAGGTATATGTTGTAGGCTGGATTATTTATCTTTAAACCTAACTCCATAGCTTCTACTGCTCTTTCTTGACCCAATATACTATCTAGTGGACTTATTTCAGATGTATTATTATATTTCAATATTCCCCCACCTCCTCATATTTAACTTTAATGATATAATATGACTTTTACACCATAAGTGTTAAAGTAAATACACATTAAAGTATATGAAATAGACTCTTATTATTAGTCATCATACTTATCTAAAATTATTTCCATATTTCTCTTTATTATATTTTTACCCCTCCAGCTAAAAGCTCTATCTCCATATCTCCTCTTAAATTCTTTATTTGATATATTTTGTATCTCATCATAATCCAAATAGTCTATTATATCTTCCTTAAATTCCAAGATGTGAGTTGTTGGTATTTCAATATTATGAGGACATACTTCTTGACAAATATCGCACCCAAATATCTTTTTACTTTTCTTTAAAACATACTTTTCTTCCTCTGACAAATCTCCCTTTTTTTGAGTTATATATGATAAGCATTTTTTAGGATTCATATCATAATTTCCCAATATAGCATTTCCCGGACAATATTTTACACACTTTCCACATTTAAAACAGCTTTTTTCTAGTGGTTTATCTTCTTCAAACTTATAATTATTTACTATATATCCAATAAATATATAAGAACCATATTCATCAGTTATAATATTATTATTTATTCCAAAATATCCAATACCTGATAAATAAGCTAAATATCTGTCAACTAATGGTCCATTATCAGTAAATATCTTATATTTAAAACCTTCTACATTTTTGGAAATATAATCACAAATTTGTTGTAAAAAATCTTTTACTACAATATGATAGTCCTTTCCATGACAATATTTTGATAAATTTGAATTTTTATTCTTTTCTTGTCTATTTATATGGTATGGAAAAGCACACACTATTATAGAATTAGCATCTTCCATTATATTTCTAGGATTAATTCTATTTTCAATTATGGGTTCTTCCATACCTGTTAAATAGTCTTTTTTCTGTCTATTTTCAAGTATCTCTCTCAGATTTTCATACTTGTCTACTCCAGCTATTCCTACACACTTTAATCCTATGAGGTTACAAAATTCTTTTAATCTGTTATTATCCATAAAATTATTCCTTTTCAACTTAAATTCTAAAATCACAATTATGCTACATATGTTTCTTTGTTTAGACATAACAACATTTATACAGTCTAAATAATCTAATTTTTAAAATTTACATGTCTATATAATTTATTTACTATATAATTTGACTTTTATATGCTGTTATCTTAGTATAATTTAACATCTATCTATTTTTAATTTTTAACTATTTTACTCTTATAACACTTACTTATTCTTCACTATCTAGATTTTGTTATTCTACAATATTTGTATAGCTTAGCTTTCATCCATATTATATCTTTAGCTATTTTACTCTTATAACACTACTTATTTTTCACTATCTATATTTTTGTTGTTCTACAACATTATTATAATTTAAAGTTCATATCTCTTCCCTCTATCGCTACCTTGTATTTCTTCTATAATATAACTTTCATATCTACAACAATCTAATATATATTACACTATTAAAATCATATCTTATCCAATTAGACTTTGTTATTCAGAAAGTTACAACAAATAAGAATTTGCTTTTAAATCATCCACAGATTATAATAAATACTGTATAAGGATGGTGAATAAATTGATTAAAATAACAATACCAGGTAGACCCATTAGTAAATCTAATTTTAAACTTCATAATATAAATGGTCAAGCATGGATGCCTTCAAAGGGAAAATATTCTAAGTATTTAGCATATGAGAACATGATTGCAGGTTTTATAAATCAACAGTATCAAGGAGAAACTGTTGAAGAAAATTTAATAACAGTGTTAAAATTATTCTTCCCTAACAAGAGAATGGGCGATTTACATAACTATCCAAAGAGCATTTGTGATGGTATTGAAAAAAGTGGAATAATAAAAAATGATAAGCAGCTTAAGCCAGTACTTTTATTTGATTTTATAGATAAGGACAATCCTAGAGTTGAAATTGAACTTTATCCAATATCTAAATACGATATATCTTATAATATTTTTGAAAAATAAAAATCTGTATATGCTATATAAATCTATATTGATGCAAAAACAATATTTATATAATAATTAATACTTGCATAAACATAACACTTAATAATTGCACAGACATAACACTTAATACTTTCATAAACACAATCTTATCATAATAATTATACTTACATAAAAAAAGAAATCGGCGTAAATTTATTACACCGATTTCAATAAGTAAAATCTATCCTAGCTTTTCAACAACAGTCTTCAACATTTCTCTTATAGGAAGTTCATATGGACATCGACTTTCACAAAGACCACAGTCAATACATTCAGTAGGTTTAACATCCATAACCTCATATTTTTCCTTAGCCCACTCCTCTAATCCATATCTAGTGTAATATCCTTCGCATAAGAAGCTTAAAGGTATATTTATTCCAACAGCACAAGGCATACAATATTCACATCTTCTACAGAATTTTTTACCTAGAGAATTTCTTATTTCTTCAATTTTTTTCTCATCATCCTCATCTAATACAAGATTTTCAAGCACAGCGACATTTTGTCTAACTTGTTCAACACTATCCATTCCTGGTATAACCACATCTATATAATCCTTAGACAATATATACTTAATAGCCAATGTAGCATTATCTAAAGCTCCACCAGCTAAAGGTTTCATTACTATTATACCAATTCCTTTTTCATGAGCTTTTTTAAATACATCATCTGCTTGTCCTTCAACTATATTGTAAGGAAATTGTATAGTATCAAATTTGCCACTTTCTAAAGCTCTTTCTATAGTGTTTAAGTTATGGCTAGTTATACCAATATGTTTTATCTTCCCTTGTTCTTTTGCTTCTAAAAGGGCACTATAAGCCATTTTATCTTTAAAAATATTGTCATACTCTTCTTCTTTAACATTGTGGAATTGATATAAATCTATAAAATCAGTTTTAAAGTTATTTAAACTTATTTCTACATCTCTCTTCATTGAATCATAATCCCTAGACATACTTTTAGTAGCTAGGAAAAATTTATCTCTTTTTCCTTCTATAGCAATTCCAATAGCTTCTTCACTTATTGTATATCCCCTTGCGCTATCAATAAAGTTTATTCCTTGTTTTTCTAGCTCATTTATAACTAAATTAGTATCCTCTTGTGTAATTCTTTGTATTGGAATTCCCCCAAAACCGACTCTTTTTATCTTCATACTAGTTTTGCCTAAATTTCTCATAGCTTTCCCCACCTAACTTTTAATTAATTTTAAACATTATTAACATGTTACTTTTAATTATACAACAAATTATGAGAATTTTTGCAATCTATTTATATACTATTTAAAATATATACACATTTTATCAAGTTTATTTATATAGTTTATAATATACTCTTTTATATTACATCAAAATTTTATTTAATATGCTTCATAATATACCAATCTATATTTCACTAGCATATAATCTAAATTTAATCCAAATATAATCAAAATGCTACTTAAATAGCATCAAAATATTATTTACATCATATCAAAATACTATTTACTAGATAAAATTTCTTTAATCATCTTAATCTCTCTCTTATGACCTTCTTCATCAAAAGGTGTTTCTAAGAAGAATGGCAAATCTTTAATGCTTGGATGTTCCATAAAATCAGTTAAAGCTTTTAGCCCTATCTTACCTTCACCTATAGGAGCATGTCTATCTTTTTTATCCCCAAATGGCATCATACTATCATTTAAATGTATAGTTTTTAATCTATCTATACCTATAATCTTGTCAAATTCCCCTAAAACTCCATCCAAGTCATTAACTATATCATAACCAGCTGAAAAAATATGACATGTATCAAGACACACACCTATTCTTTCTTTATGTTCGACATTGTCTATTATGCTCTTTAACTGCTCAAAACTAAATCCTATTTCAGTCCCTTTTCCTGACATTGTTTCAAGGAGTATAGTTATATTTTCATCTCCTTTAATAGCATTGTTTAGCCCTTTTACTATCCTATCTATACCAAAGTCTACTCCACCACCTACATGACTTCCAGGGTGAAAACACATGTATTCTATACCTAGTGAATCCATTCTTCTTATATCTTCATCTATTACTCTTGTTGCGAATTCATAAACATCATCCTTCACTCCACCTAGATTCATAGTATATGGAGCATGTGCAAGTAATGGTGCAAAATTGTTTGCTTTTCTAATTTCTTGAAATTTAGCTATATCTTTCTCATCAAATTCTTTAGCATTTCCTCCTCTTGGGTTTCTACTAAAAAATTGAAATGTATTTGCATCAATATATACAGCTGTTTCGGCTGCCTTTGCAAATCCTTTTGCTATTGAAATATGTGTTCCTAATTTAATCATATTAATCTCCTTTTGGTTGTACATAATTTTAATTTATAAATTTTTGATACTTAAGTCTTAATTTTAGTATAACTATAATTAATTTCGTATATATTAATTCTAAATTTTAATATTTATAGTTTAATTATACCCATTTTGATAAATTTCAAAGAGTATATTTAGTCATTCAAATAACAAAAAAATAGAGATTAAAAATCATTATTTTACTCATGCTCAAAAGTATTTTTTGATTATTAAGTAAATTCTGATGTTCAATCTCTAATCTTATGTTTTATAACTAATACATAATTAATGATTCTAATTAGGACATTCTTCTTCAACTGTAGGAACTACAACCATAGCTATATCATACTTAGAACCTTCAACGCTGTCTTGTCTTTTATTTAAAATTTCATCTATCTTTGATTTCATAGTATCATTAAGTTCAACTAATTCATCATGAGTAAGAGAAATATCATGATAATCAACTATATTTTCATTTTCTAAAACATCTTCCTCTGCTGCTTTATAAAAAACTTCACTCATATTTTCAAATCTTGATATGTACAATTCTTCTTTTTCTTCCCCATTGTCTAAAGAAAAATTAAGTATCCTATTCCCTATAACCACATTTTTTGCACTTGGATAATAATATTTTTCCACAATCCCCGACTTTATTTTTTCCTCAACTAATTCTAAAATACCAACTTTGTATAACATTTTTATGTGGTAGTTTATTTTTGCATGAGGTTCTTCCAATAATTGAGATAATTGTTTTGCTGACAATGGCGATTTGTCAAATGCTTTTAGAATATCTATTCTACGTGGATGTGCAATAGCCTTTATGCACTCCAAATCTCGTAATACCAATACCTCTTTCATTGACCCCTCCTAAAAAATTTATTTAATTCATATTTCTTTACAATTTAATTATATATTAAATTATATGTTGTTGTCAAAAAAATCCTTTCTTAAAATTTTAAAAAATATTTAATCTGAGTTTATTTGACAACTCCTCTAAAACTTTAACTCCTGCGACGCTGTTACCTTTTTTGTCAAGTGCAGGTCCATAAACACCAATACCCATACGTCCTGGCACAGAAGCCATTATACCACCCCCAACTCCAGATTTTGCAGGAATTCCAACTTTAATAGCAAATTCCCCAGAAGCATCATACATTCCACAAGTCATCATAAATGTCTTGACAATTCTAGATACCATTTCACTCATTAAATGCTCTCCATTTTCTATGTCTACTCCATAATTAGCAAGATTTATACCAATTCTCGCTAAATCTATAGAATCCACCTCAATTGAGCATTGTTTAAAATAAAGGTCTAAAACATCTTCTACATTACCTCTGATAAATCCATCACTTTTTAACAGATAAGCCATAGCTCTATTTCTATCTCCAGTCATTTTTTCAGACTTATAGACATCATAATTTATTCCTATGTTATCATTTCTTGCCAACTTTCTAAAAAAGCTAAGCATTCTTTCTTCTTTTTCTTCCAAACAGCTCCCATTTATAAGAGAAGTGGTAACTATTGCTCCTGCATTTATCATTGGATTACAAGGCTTTTTAGTATCATTAATCTCAAGTTTCATTATAGAATTAAATGGGTCTCCACTTGGCTCCATTCCAACATTTGAAAAAACGTCTTCCCAGTCATTGTCCATAAGTGCCATGGCAAGCACAATTGGTTTTGAAATGCTTTGTATTGTAAATTTTGTGCTACAATTTCCAGCACTATAAATGTTATTTTCACTATCTATAATACAAATTCCTAAATCATTTCTACGAGCATTTTTTAATTCTGGTATGTAACTAGCAACTTGTCCATAATTTGTATATTTTTTATTAGAACTTATAATTTCTTTTAATAATGTCTCATCTAACGTATTCATATGCACCTCATCATCTTATGTTATATACTCTATTTTAGCACAAGTTTATACTATAATAAAACAGTGTTAAAAGAAATTATACTTTAAAACTATTTTTTGCAGACTTAACTTTATTTTTCAAACATATTATAAAAAATATCATAATATTATAAAAGGAGTATTAAAGTTAAATAGTATTTATTATCTATACTAATTCTCACAAAACAAAGAATTTTTGATAACTAAATAGAATTTTCACTTTAATACTCCAGCAATATTACTTAAAATATAAACCATAGATTATTCAGTATCTCTAAAAAAATATTTAGTTCAATATGAGTACAATAAAATAATCAATAATACATGCTAATCAACTATTTTACTTCCTCCAATAAATTCCCTAAGGATTGAAGTTCCTGGTATATCAGAAATATCATCTAGTTCAACAAAATACTGTAAAAACTTTAATAATCTAGTAGCTTCAATATAAGCAGGATTATCTTCATCTATTTCCTCCAATAGAGGCTTAGCAAATCGCTTTAAAACCGCTAATTCATACACACAAGCGGAATTAAATATAGCATCTGCTTCATCTTGATAAGGGAATATATTTTTCTTTTCTCCTCTTCTAACTGATGCCCATTGCAAAATAGTATTATCAGCGCTATATCCTCTAAAATTATAATCTCTAACAATTCTTCTTATCATTCTCAAATCGGCAGTAGGAATTCTATTATGGTCATCTAAATTTATTTGAGTAAGGGCACTTATGTATATCTTAAATTTATCTTCATCTGGTATAGATGCTGTTAAAATAGGGTTTAGCCCATGTATACCTTCTAATATAATTGGTTGATTTGAGTCTATCTTTATCTTTTTACCAGTATATTCTCTTTCCCCAGCTTTAAAGTTAAACCTTATATCCTCAATTTCTTCACCTGCTAAAAGTTTATTTAAATCTAAGTTGAATCTCTCTAAATCTATAGCATAAATTGACTCAAAATCATAGTTTCCATATTCATCTAAAGGAGTATGTTTTCTATCTATAAAATAATCATCTAAAGATATTGAAATCGGATTTAAGTTATTTACTCTAAGATGTATTGATAGTCTATGAGCAAAGCTTGTTTTTCCAGATGATGATGGTGCTGCTATTAAAACTACTCTCTTATTGTTATCTTTTATCATATCTGCTATTTGAGATAGTTTCTTTTCATGTAATGCTTCAAATGTTCTTATTATATCTCCATATTCATTATTTTCTATTATTCTGTTAAGTGATACTACCTTATCAATTCCCATTAGTCTTGACCATTCTTCTGCTTCATAATATACGTTTGATAGCTTAGGTTGAGGTATAAATTTCATAGGTAGAGTCTTATCTTCTTCACTAGGCCCTAAAATTATAATACCTCCATTGTAAAGTATGATATCAAACGATTTTATATAACCAGTTGATGGCAACATATATCCATAAAAATGGTCTATATAGTTTCTACATTTATATACTTTAGCACTATCATATTCCTTGTATTTCAAAAGTTCTGCTTTTTCATACATCTCATTATTTTCAAATATAGAAATAGCTTCATCCCTCGTAACTTCTATTTTTTCTATAGTGTAGTCATTATTTATTATCTCTTTCATTTTATTTTTTATATTTTCAACATCAACTTCTTTAAGTTTTCTCTCTATATGAACTTCACAATATAGTCCACCAGATAGTGAATGTTCTATTGTAACTCTGCTGTCCCAAAATATCTCTCTACAAGCCATCACAAACACAAATGACATGACTCTAAAGTAAACTCTTTCTCCATCTTCATTTGTCGTATCCAAAAACTCTATCTCACAATCCTTTTTCACTCTATAATTTAACTCTTTCAATTTATTATCTACAACCGCAAGTGTTATATATCCTTTATGTTCATCACAAAACTCTTTTGCTATATCTCCTAGTCTAATTCCCAAAGAATTTTCGTCTAATGAATACTCCTTACTTCTTCCGTCTATTTTTAAATTTATTTTCTTCACTTCAACATCTCCTTCCTTTTGATGAATATACATTTTAATCAACGAGGCATATCAACAAGATAAAGAGAGGTATTTAACCCTCTCCTACAATATGATTCAATTTACTTATAGTATCTTCAATGTCTTCGTAATTTATTTCTAATACTAAATATTCTGCATCTAATTTTAAAACCTCTTTAACACTCTCTTCAGATAAAATACCTCTTCCTATACCAACATGTATATCATTGATACCATCATTATCACTTAAATGTATCAATTTTATCTTATCTTTCAAGTTATTTAAATAATCATCCTCATCAATTAAACAGTGTCCAGTATCGTAACAAAAACAAATCTTAGAATTTTTAATCCTCTTAAATATATATTCAAAATCATAGGATATATTTCCAATATTTGAAAAATCTCCACCTTTTGAATAAGTATTCTCTATACAAATATGTGAATCTGTATTTATTTTATTAAAAAAATCTACACTATTATCTAAATACTTGTCCCTATTATTTTTAAGTCTATTTGTCATAACATAACCCAAATGAAGATTAAAGTACCTTATATCAAATCCTTTTAGCTCTAATTCTATCTTCTCAATAAAACTTATCCATGAAGCTCGTATATATTCTATATTTTCACAAGTGTTTAATTCCATAGGTAAATGTATCCCTATAGACAACCCTAGTTTAGAAATTCTCTGCTTATATTTACATAACTCACTACATTCATATATATTATCAATACCAATTTCCAAATGAGTTATTTCCTTTGTACTTTCACAAAGTTTTAAAGCACCCTCAATATTAAATAACAAAGATGCCACACCAACTGCCATACAAATCACCTACTCAAAAATACCTATTTGTGTAAAAGGAAACACTCTTAAAATAACTTTTCCTTTAATATTTTGTTCATCCACTAATCCTACTTCTTTATACCTACTATCTAAACTTACTTCTCTATTATCTCCCATAGCAAATACTTTACCTTGAGGAATCACCATATCAATCTCGCCTTCAGTATAATTATCATGTATATATGAAACTTCATTTAATAACTTACCATTTATATAAACCTTAGAATCTTTAATTTTTAAATGGTCTCCTGGTACACCTATAACCCTTTTTACTAACTCTTTTTTTCTCCCATTATCTTGCAACAAGTCAGTCTTAAATATCATTATATCTCCACATTTTGGTTCTGATAATTTATATGTTATTCTATTTGCCACTAAGTAATCGTGTGGTTTAAGTGTTGGGTACATTGATTCTCCATTTACTAATGTTGGTTTTATAAAGCGAGTTATAATAAATGCCAAAAAAAGTGCAGTAATAATTATTTTTATCCACTCTACAATCTCTTCTTTAATAGTTTCATTCATTCACAAATTCTCCTTTATAGTTATATTATCTTTATTGATAATGCTACTTTTAAGCACTATCTTTTAGATAAGTCTACTAAATAAGGTGTTGTCTTTTTTATATAGACAACTATTGTGCATGGTCTGGTGATTTCAGTTAATCAGCGATTGCTCCAAATTTTATATTTATAATGTTTAGTCAATAGTTCCTATCTTAGAAAATGGATACAATCTGACTAGAACTTTTCCTAGAACGGTGTGCTCGTCGACCAATCCAACCTCATCGTATCTACTATCTAAACTTCTTTCTCTATTGTCTCCCATTGCAAATAATTTTCCTTCTGGAACTACTATATCAATATCTCCATCAGTACGATTATTATGTATATAGGAAACTTCATCTAACAATTTATCATTTACATATACCTTGGAGTCTTTTATCTTTACATGGTCACCAGGAACCCCGATAACTCTTTTTACTAAATCTTTTTTCTTTCCATTTTCTTCTGTTAAGTCGGTTTTGAATACTATTATATCTTTGTATTTTGGCTCTCCTACTTTGTACGCAATTCTATTGACTATCAAATAATCACGTTCTACAAGCGTAGGATACATTGATTCTCCTTTAACTATTGTTGGCACTATAAAACGCGTTATTGCAAATGCCAAAACAAGAGCTATGACAATCACTTTTATCCACTCTACAACTTCTTTTTTAACTGCTTCACCCACTAAAATCGTCTCCTCTGTGTTCAATATTAAGTCAATCTACAGCAAAACTAATCTACCATAAACTTACAATATAAATATTATACTTCTTTTTTCTAATAGTTTAAAATACTTTTCTAAGACCTTTAGGGTAATGATTCTTAATTGTACCAGCAGATTCTTTTCCCCAACCTAAAGGTATATCTTCAACTGATACCAAAACCCATCCTCTACTTTCATTAGAATTTATAACATCCCCTTTTAAATATTTAAGAATCGATTCGCTTTGTACACTAAAGTTTTCAACGTTTTTTACATCTTCAACTTTTAAGTAATGAGATAATGCATGAGAAGGCTCAAATCTATTTTTCTTTAAAACCCCTAAATGCAAACCGTATCTCAATACTTTTAGTTTTTTTGTATCTGGATATATTTCAGGAAGTAGGTACAAATTTTCTCCTCTTAAATAAAATTTATTTTTTTTATTACTATAAAAATCAGTCTTTAAAAATTTCTTTTCAAACTCCCTATAATCCTTTATTTCTTTATCTAAATTTTTTATTTTTAATTCTTTTACATTACTTTCTTCTTCTTCTAATTTTTTTATCTTAGCTACAAAATGACCTTCTCCCTTTATTTTATGAGGCCATAGCCTTTCCATCTCAACAAGTTCTGCATGTGGATATTCACTAATAAACTCATTTATAACATGTTCATTCTCCTCTTTTGAAAAAGTACATGTTGAGTAAATTAAAATACCATCTTTCTTTAACATTTTATATCCATCTCTTATAATCTCTTTTTGAATAGATTGGCATTCAATTACTTTTGCCTGACTCCAATCTAAGATGGCCACTTCATCTTTTCTAAACATCCCTTGCCCAGAACAAGGAGCATCTATAATCACCTTATCAAAATACCCATTAAATGTCTTTCTTAAGCTATTAGAATCAGTATTTGTTATTATACAATTTCTCGCCCCAAATCGTTCTAAGTTTTCTCCTAGAGCTTTAATTCTACTTGTATTAATCTCATTAGAAACCAATAAACCTGTGTTGTTTAATCTAGATAATATATATGTAGATTTGCCACCAGGTGCAGCACACATATCAAGTACTTTATCTCCTTCTTTAATATCTGCTTTTGGTATTACACTCATTGCAGAAGGCTCTTGTAAATAATATGCTCCAGCCTCATGTAATGGATTTCTACCAGGCCTATTAATTTTATCATCATAATAAAAACCTTCATCTGCCCACGGTATCTGATATAAATCAAATAAATTTAAATTCAATAGTTTTTCTTTATCAATTTTTAGTGTATTTATTCTAAGACCAGTAGTCTTTTCTTCATTATAACTTTTTATAAAATCATCATATTCATCTTCTAGTATTTCTCTAATATCTTCTAAAAATTCTTTTGGTAAATTTGCCAAATTTATAATCCCCCTTTTTATCTGCGTTACTTGTTCGTCATTTATTTTCTTTTCTTTTTCTTTAAGTTTCCAAAAAACACTTTTTTAGAGTTATTCATATATTTTTCAAGTTTATCAAGATTTATTTTCCACAAAATTATGACATAAACTATAAATAATATAATAGCCCATCTATATTCTATCATCAATATAAAATCAAAAACTCCATGTAATAAAATCGGAATTAATACAGCCATAAATAAGTATTCACGTTTTTTAATTTCATTCCCCTCAAACTTATACTTAGAAATATAATATCCCATAGTAATAGCAAACATTACATGAGCTGGAATGGAGATAACTGCTCTATTAATACCAACCTGTAGTGCTAAATTTCTACTTTCAGAGAAAATATAAACTATATTTTCAATTGTTGCAAATCCTAAAGATAAAAATACAGAATAAATAATACCATCTAATTTTTCAGTAAAATGCTTTTCTTTAATCAATGAAGGAATTAGTATTAAAGCTTTTACACCTTCTTCCACAAGACCTGCAACTATAAATGATACATATAATAATTCTGAATATCCTTCAAATACATTAAACTTCATTAATAGATTTTCTAAAAGAATAATTATAACACTTAAAAAAGCACCTATCATAAAAAATTTAATTAAATGGATTAGTGGCTCTCTACAATATTTATCTTTAGATCTTATCCAAAACATACCTATTAATATAGGTACTACTGCTAATAAAAATAAATCCAGCTTCATAGGTAATTTTCCTTTCAAAGTTTTTAATTCATTCATGTTTTATAATTACTACTTATTTTTAGTTTATTTGTGTTTTAAATATACACTTACTTTTAGTTTATTTTCTTTCAGCTTTTATTTTAAATTTTTCTACACTCAAATTTATATACTAAACTCTTTATCATTTGATAGGTTAAAAATACTTAAAAAAATTTAAATTTATATCTATATTATTTAACAAATCTCAAGCCATATTCATATCTTGAAATATAAGGGAACTAAATTCATTTAAAGAAAGGGTGATTTGATGCAAGATGGTTTCTTAACAGTAAGTATAATTGATGCTACTAACAATAGACCCATTCAAAATGCAACAGTAAACATATATTCAATGTCTAATGGTAGCCAAAGCTCATCAACTTTATACCAGAACCTAATAAGTAATGAATCTGGTCAAGTGACTGGATTAGTATTACCAGCACCAGATGTAGATTACTCTCTACAACCATCTGATGTTAGACCTTACAGCCAGTATATAGTAGAAGCTATAGCAGATGGATATGAGACAGTTGTCATAGAAGGGACACAGTTACTAGCTACAATTGAGGCGAGACAAGGAGTACCTATGTTTCCTAGAACAAGAAGTAAGCGTTCCTTCTCAAGACAAAGTGAATTGATTTTTGATATAGGAGAACATACTTTATACGGTACTTATCCTCCTAAAATTCCAGAAAGTAACCTAAAACCATTACCACCACCTACTGGTTTTGTTGTATTAGATAACCCTGTAGTGCCTGAATTTATAGTAGTTCATGATGGTTTACCAGAAAATACATCAGCGGCAAATTATTGGATTCCATTTAAAGAGTACATTAAAAACATAGCCTCATCTGAAATATATTCAACTTGGCCTGAGCAGACAATCTACGCAAATGTAATAGCTATAATATCATTTACTTTAAATAGAGTCTTTACTGAATGGTACAGAAACAAAGGATATAACTTTACAATCACCTCATCAACAGCATATGACCATAAATTTATAAACAATAGAAACTTATTTGAACCAATTAACGTAGTTGTAGATGCTATATTTAATACATTTATAAAAAGACCTCCTACATCAAGACAGCCACTACTAGCTCAATATTGTGATGGTCAAAAATCTCAATGTCCTAATCAAATGACTCAATGGGGTAGTAAGGACCTAGGTGACCAAGGATACGATTATGAAAGAATACTAAGATATTTCTATGGAGACGAAATAGTGTTTGAAAAAGCTCCAGTAGTTAGTGGTGTACCAGTATCATTTCCTGGAACTACACTACAAGTTGGTTCTTCTGGACAATACGTTAGAACTATACAAAACCAGTTAAATGCTATATCTAATTCTTATCCAGCTATACCAAAAGTGAGGGAAGATGGAATCTATGGTACAGATACAGAAAATTCTGTAAAAATATTCCAAGGAATTTTTGGTTTACCTCAAACTGGAGTAGTTGACTTTAAGACATGGTATGAAATATCCAGGGTTTACGTAGCTACAACTAGAATAGCTTCTTTAAATCCTCTAATTTAGATTTTAACTAACTTATTAGCTTAACATAAAAAATGGCTGTTATAAACTACTATCTGTTATAAGTTTTTTAACCTATAATCATAATAGTCTTAGCAGCCATTTTTTGTAGTTATAACTTATTATTTTAGAACCTTAAAACTCTTAAATGGGGGATTTTAAGCTTCTTAAAAACAGCAATCAATAATTCTAACTTAATAACTCTAACTTTATTAATAATCTTAATTTGTAGCTTTAGATTTATTGGCTAATGCTAAAATTAATCCTAGAGCTATAGATGCAAAAGCAGAGGCAATTACTCTATATTCAGCAGGGAACAAGAATACAATTGTATGACATGGTATCCAGAAAAATGGTATAGTTTTCAAAACACTAAAACCAAGATATGCATTCCAGTCTACAACATTTACTACATCTTTAAGAACTACCTTAACACCCTTTCCAACTTCGTATTTTTTATCTATAAAGCAATCCATAACCTTATGGAATAAAAATACAGTTGGTGACATTAATATATTCATAGTTGCACTCTTAAATAGAGCATTTGCAAAAGCTATTCCTTCAAATGGAAGCATACCATCTACTTGTGCCTGCCCTACACCTGCTGAGTAAATTGACATAGCATATGTTGTAACTACACCTATAATTCCCCAAACTACAGCTCTGTAAAAGATTCCTACTGGTATTTTCCAGTCTTTATGCAAAATTCTAGCACCAAGTAAGTCTCCCATTGTTGCTAACACAGCAAACTTGAAAAAACCTCCAATATATGGATGTGCACCTGTTGCTTCCATAAATACCGCTCTACTACTTGGCATCACTAAAATAGCAATAAGACAAATAAGAACTCCACTCCATATAAAATCGCCTTTTTTCATATTATAAATACTATTTAATAATCTAAATAGTTCTCCTTCCTTTCAAGTATTTATTTTATTGTTATCTCTATATAAATATATTTATTAAATATTGCTTACTTAGGTATTCATTTTCCATGTTTAAATTGATAAAATTTCATTTTTAAATAACTATCTTAGTAAATAGCTATTGCATTAAATAACTATTACATATAGTTTTTTTTTGAAATTATTTTTTAACCCTTTATATATTATATTTTTAATTAATCTTTCCTAACCCTTTTTGTATTATATCTATAATTAATCTTTCCTAACCCTTTGTATATTATATATAATTATTTTTTCTGATTCTTTATATAGTTTTTTATCTGTAATTTTTATTTTCTAAATATTCATCCCTTCTCTTAAAGCTTTTATATTAATTTCTATAAACTTAGGTTTAACCTGTTGTGATACTATCTTTTCCCAATCTATATCATTTTCTAACTGTAAAGCCTTAATCAATGCTCCCAAAAGTACTACATTCATAACCTTCTCATTTCCAAAACCTCTGGCAATATCAACTGCCTTTATCACTGTTACATCCACTTTTTCTTTAATATCGTCTATTATATTTTCAGGATAATCCACTCTACCTGTTAAAATTGGTGCAGAAGGCATTTCATAATCATTTACTACTAATTTACCCTCAGGCTTAAGAAAATCAAGATATCTTAAAGCCTCCATAGTCTCAAATGAAACTAATACGTCAACATCTCCTTTTCCAAGTATAGGAGAGTGTACTTTTTCTCCATATCTAACTTGTGTTGTTACACTTCCACCCCTTTGAGCCATACCATGAACCTCTGACATCTTAACATCATATCCAGCATCTATAAGACCAGCAGAAAGTATTTTACTTGCTAAAACAGTACCCTGACCTCCTACTCCTGATAACAATACATTTTTAACCTTTTTCATTACTTTTCACCAACCTTTTTTATAGCATTTACTGGACATACTTGTGCACATACTGTACATCCTACACATTGAGCCTGATTTATACTTGATTTCTTTTTAGATTTATCAAATCTCAAAGCAGGGCATCCTGTTGTAAGGCATTTCTTACATCCAATACATTTCTCATCATCTACGCTACAAATTGATGGTGTAAGGTCGAATCTTTTTTTATCATCTTCTGTAAATTTTTTTAATGCACATGGCCATCTAGTGATTATTACTGAAGGTTCATCAATTGATAAAGCCCAATTTAATGCTTCTTTAACTTCATTCAACATGTTAGGATTAACTACCTTTACATTTTTACAACCCAAAGCTTTTACTATAGTCTCAATGTCCATCATTTCAGTAACATCACCTTGCAATGAAAATCCAGTTCCAGGATTTTCTTGATGACCAGTCATTCCAGTAATTCTATTATCAAGAATACATGTTACAGTATTACTTTTGTTGTAGATTATATCTATGAGACCATTTATTCCTGTATGAAAGAATGTTGAATCTCCTATTGTAGATATAGTCCTCATGTTAATATTATTTTTAGTAAATATCTTTTGTGCTCCATGAGCTACACCTGGCCCTCCTCCCATACATATACAAGTATCTTTAGCATTTAAAGGCTCTGCTCCTCCTAGACCATAACATCCTATATCTCCACTTATAAGTACATTTTTAACCTTTCCTAGCTCATAGAAAAATCCTCTGTGTGGACATCCTGCACATAAAGTTGGAGGTCTGCCAACTATTTTTTCTTGGCTATACTCTATTAGTTTTCTTTTTTCTCCCAAAATTGATTGAGCTATAATATCTGGATTTAACTCACCTATATTAGGTATCTTTTCTTTTCCAATACATGGTATGTTATTTTCTTTAAGATGTTCTTCTATATAAGGTTCTAATTCTTCGATTACATAAACAGTTTCTACTTGTTCTGCAAAACCTCTTATCTTCTTTGTTGGAAGAGGATATGTAAATCCTAATTTTAAATATGATACAGTATCTCCAAACACATCTTTAGCATACTCATAAGAAGCTCCTGAAGTTATCACGCCTATTTTCTTATCATTCCATTCTATAAAGTTTAAGTCAGTTTCATTAGAAAACTCTTCAAGCTTTTTTAATCTATCTTCAAGTTTAATTCTTAATCCTCTTGAAGTTGCTGGAATAGCATCAAACTTAGAAAGATTTCTTTCATATTTTTTTACAATTGTTTCTTCTTTTTCTCCTAACTCAACAAGTCCTTTACTATGACATATTCTAGTCACCATTCTAAATAAAACTGTTGTATCGTATTTTTCACTTATCTCAACCGCAGCCTTTAGCATATCCTTACATTCTTGGCTGTTGCTTGGTTCTATCATAGCTATCTTTGCAAATTTAGCATAATGTCTATTATCTTGTTCATTTTGTGATGAGTGCATGCCAGGGTCATCTCCAGATACAATAATCATCGCACCATTTACTCCCATATATGCATATGTAAATATTGGGTCTGCAGCAACATTTACTCCAACATGCTTCATAGCTGCAAGGGCTCTACCTCCTGCAATAGAGGCTCCTATTGCTGACTCTACTGCTACTTTCTCATTTGGTGCCCACTCTGCAATTATGTCATCTTTATATAGTGCTATATTTTCCAATATTTCAGTACTTGGTGTTCCTGGATAAGCAACTGCATAAGATATGCCTGCTTCGTAAGCACCACGTGCTACTGCCTCATTTCCTGTAAGCAATTGTTTCATGCTTTCCCCCTCCTTAGAAATAATACCTCTTTGATAACTTAGTGTATTTGTTAGCGATACATTTTAGAAGCTATCAACTATATATTTATTATCAATACAATTTAAATATTGATAACAAATAATAATATGAATCCATAAATTTATAATATTGTTCTTATTTTATTTACTAAGCAATTGCCATGCCAATAGCCTTAATTTTTTTAAAACTCACTTTTAAAATACCAAATTGCCATTTTTCTTTAAATTTTAATGACTCTAATAATTAAGAATTAATTTTCGTTAGAATTTTCATAATATTTTTAATATTATTTTAAATAAAAAAAAAGTAATGTTAACATTTCTTAACATACATTAAAAAATGTTAACATTACAAGCTGAATTAGTACTCTTACTTTGGCTAGATTTACTTTTGTATCATTTAATTATTTAACGACCATAGAAACCTATCAATCCATTTCCATTGTCTATTCTAATAGGTTTCATAATCTTTAAACCTTCATTTTTTATCTTTTCTAAATCTTTTTCCATACTCTTAATTGTATTTTCAAGGTCTTGTGAACTTAAGTCTTTAACTTGTGTAGTGTCTTTAGCATACTCTTTTAATTCTTCAATACGCTTAGCATATTCTTCATAAGTGTAATACTCAACTCCATATTTTTCTAAGTCAGCAGGCTCAGTTATTCCTGATTTTATTAGAGAATCAAATTTATCTAACGTAATATTAGATACATCACTACTTCCATCTGCAAATACTGCTCCTGTTCCTCCTAATACTATAGCAGATGCCATCATTGTACTTATAAGGGATTTTTTTATTTTCATAACTCATATTCCTTTCTTAGAGATTTATTTGGGTAGTGTAGTTCACAATGACTATTGCAATAGTTATTAACTACACTTTCAGACTATCATAATAGTCATATTTATGTCAAGTATTTCTACAACGTTTTTTAGTAAAAATCCATATTTTGAATAAAAAAAGTAATGTTAACATTTCTTAATACATATAAAAAATGTTAACATTACAAACTGGGTTTAATACTTTTACTTTGACTAGATTTATTTTTATACTATTTAATTTGTTTATTTTTTACTTCTCTATCTTCATATAGACTTTAAGCCTTTTGTTATCGTTTATTTGTTACTTGTTTTATTCTTGTTTACTATGTTTAATTACGCTTATTTAGTTTTTTAAATACTTTTTCCACCTATATCTAAAAAATTTAATATTAATTATTCAGCTCTAGATAAAGAAACTGCCAATTGAGTTCCATCTTCATTATCTATTACGATAGGTTTCATTATCTTTAAGCCTTCAGTTTTTATCTTTTCTAAATCTTTTTCCATAATCTTAATTGTATCTTCAAGGTCTTTTGAACTTACATCTTTAACTGCTGAAGAGTCTTTAGCATATGCTTTTAACTCTTCAATCTGCTTAGCGTACTCTTCATAAGTATAATACTCAACTCCATGTTTTTCTAAGTCAGCAGCATCAGTTACACCTGATTCTACTAGAGATTTAAACTTAGATAACTCAATATTAGATACATCGTCATTTCCACTTGCAAATACTGCTCCTGTTCCTCCTAGTACCATAGCAGATACCATCATTGCACTTATAAGGGATTTTTTTATTTTCATAATTTATATTCCTTTCTTAGAGATTTATTTGGGTAGTGTAGTTCATTATGACTATTGCAATAGTTATTTACTACATCTTTAGACTATCATAATAGTCATAATTGTGTCAAGTATTTCTATAAAATTTTTTAATAAAAAATACTATCTCAAAATAAATTTAATTATTTTAAGATAGTATTCCTAATTCTCAACCCATCCTTATTTGTCATATATCTAGTTGCTTTCAGAATCTTTATACTGCAATTTATTATTTGTTAAAATCTTCATACTTTTTGTTACAGATATCTTCTTAGAAATATTATCAGTTGGTACAACTGAATACTTTGACATATTAGAATACACTTCTTCTACATCAACCTTTGAAGTAATTTTCTGCATTTTATATGTTTCTGATGTACTTAAATCAATGCTTTCATCACTTTTAGCTGATAATCCCACAGAAATATTTGTATTATTTATCTTAGATTCTATTTTTAATGGCTGACCTCCTATTGAAAAGTCGTTTTTATTACTTTGCTCAATTTCCATTAGATTAAAAGATTCAACTTCATCAATTTCTTTATTTCCAGTTGCAAAAACAACACTAGTCCCACAAATTAACACAGCTGAAACTAAAAAAGTAATATAGGTTGATTTTTTAAACTTCATAACATTAACTATTCTTTCTTCTATCTTTGTCTTTCCAAATCCGTTATAAAGTGTCATTGGAAATGTATTATGTTCCTCTGCTAAACTTATAAGCGTAGTTGCATAATCAGCTCTATATTCTTCACCAACTATACTCATTACCTTTTCATCACAACTAAATTCTATATCTTTATTCAATAAAAAAAGCATTACCCAAACTAAAGGATTGAACCAATGGACAGCAAGAGCTACAATCATAAACAACTTCAATATATTGTCAAACCTATTGATATGAACCAATTCATGAGTTAAGACAAAGTTTAGAGTTTGGTTATTGCTATAGTCCATTTGTTTTGGCAAAATAATATTCGGTTTTAAAATACCAGTTGTAAGAGGTGTTTTAGTAAATTCAGAAATACAAACAAAGAATTTTCTAAGACCTCTATTATCATATGCCCACTTTTTAATAAATTCATGATTTTTTATATGTATCGAAGTTTTAAAAAGATTAATCGTCCTGGTATACTTAAAGCATAAAAACATAATAAAAGTAATAGAAATTCCAAACGTTAAAATACTTGATATTTCCAATGCTGTAAAATTCTCAAGATTGAATAAAGCCTTAGAATCTCCAAAATTATTCTTACTGATAGAATTATTATTCTTCTTAATTGAATAATCCACAGCGGATGCATTTCCCAATTGAGCATCAAAATTTGACTCAATAATGCTATAAATACTAAAAGTAGAATTTAAACTTACTGGTACTAAAAGTTTAAACAAAACAACTAGCCATAATAATACAAATACTTTTTTAGGCAATTTTTTAAACAAACATGCTCTTATAAAAATAACAATTAAAATTAAAACCCCAGAAGTAACACTCATTTCTAACAATTTAGTGAACATTAATCTTACCTCACTTTAATTTCTCAACAATCTGTTTAAGTTTTGTAATCTCATCACTTGAGAGATTTTCTTTATTAATAAAAGCTGAAAGAAATTTCTCTGAAGACCCTCCAAACATTTTATTAATTAAGCTTTCTGTTTCATGCTTCTGAACTTCTTCTTTGCTTATTAAAGGTCTACAAACAAAGTTTGGTTCAATTCTTTCTATTGCACCTTTTGATACTAATTTTTTTATAACTGTATACGTAGTGTTTCTATTCCACCCTGTTTCTTCCTTTAAAACTTTTACTAATTCCCCTGCTTTACTTTCTCCTATCTCCCATAGAACTTCCATCACCTTAAGTTCTGAATCAAATAATTTTATTTCCATATAAAATCGCTCCTCAAATATGGTTATCACAATAGTCAATATTATAATTTAAAACTATCACAGTAGTCTATGTGATGTCAACCATTTATTTTTTTAATAACAAAAACTGTCCTTTAAAGAAATAGTTCTTGTAAAAGACAGTCTTGTCATTTTTATACTTTAATATCTAAATAAAGCTTTATTTTATTTAACTATAAAACCATCTTAATACATAGAATAAGATTTTTCCTTATCTAATAATATATCTTCTACATCTGGATTATCTTTTAATAATTCTCTATAGAAATTACAATTAGTAACTCCTATATATGGAATTAACCATAACAAACCTATTCCTAAAGTAAATATAGTCAATATATACCATCCTATAAAGCTAAGATTTAATATAAATAGTTTAAGTACATTACCCTTCATCATATCTAAACTAGCACCCATTGCTTTAAATACACCAAGATTATCTTTATCTTCACATATTAAAAAAGCAGCTTGAGAAATGTATAATAACAATATATAAACTGGCAACATCAACACAATTACTATAATAACTAGAGTTATGGCAGTAGAAATTACAGTTCCTACTCCAACATTATTACTTGATAGATATTCAATTGCTCCACTAGTAATTAAAACTCCAAATGACAAAAATGCTCCGATAATTGTGATTATAAAAGAATAAATATAAACAGCAATTGATTCTAATATATAAAGTCCAAAACTTCTTAAATAAATTCTTCCATTTACGAAGATATCTCCCATCTTGACTTTTTTATCTTTAGTAATCTTTAAAAACATACATGTAAATCCTGCTGCAACTAAAAAACCTATTATCGCTACTATGATAGTAGTTAAGGGTTCAAAAGGCAATCCTATAAATGATATAGCTACTATCAACGCAATATATATTGCCATATTAATTGCACATGTTCCCCAGTTTCCAGATAACTGAGCTTTTGATACTCTTTTTAATTCTTGCCTTGATAACATAAAAAACACCCCTTTCATTTTATATAAAAAATCTCCCTAAAAGCATATAAATAAACTTTTATCATATAATATAATATTAATATATCATATTTTCGACTATATAACACACAATTATTCACCATGTTTTATCAAGATATAGCATAATTGTATTGAAAGTTTTATATAGTCAAAACTGCCAAGTATATCAAATAAATTTGAAAGGTAGTGTTCAATAAATAATAAAATAAACTATCTTTCAAACAGTTTATTATATGTTTAAAAGATAGTTTTAGTGTCTTTAAAATAAATTAAATTGTATATATTCCTTCACATAATTTTTGTATATTGCTAGGTGGTTGCCATTTACCATCTTTTTTTGTATATGTAATTGAAGTTGTAACATCTTTCGTTGGCTTTTTGTTATAAAGGTCTATAATCATTTTTGCCATATCATCTTGAACTTCTTTTTCTGCTTTATTGTAATTATTTTTATCAGTTACATATGATTTTACTAAATCGTTTGCCTCAGACATTACTTTACTAGTATCCAATGCTTTACTTACAACTTTTAAAGTTATCTTATCCTTACTAGAAGAATCTACTGTTACTGTCTTTTCAACACCTTGTATTAATTTAACAATTGTGTCATATATCTTTTCAGCATTCTCTTTTCCATAAAGAGGTGTTAATTGAGCAAGCATTGAAACTTTATCTGTGTTATTATAAGTTTGAATTTGTTTATATTCAGCTTCTGTTAAAGCATCAGAAATGCCTTTTTCATCGTATTTATACATTTCTAGTGCTGCTAAATTAGCTTCAAAATTCGACTTTACTTTTTCTTCTGCATTAGAACAGCCTATAGTTAGAACTAAAACTAAAGCCATAATAGAAGACAAGATTAATTTTTTTACCATTTTCATACAAATATCCTCCCTCAGTTAATTGAATAAAAAAATTTATTTATTAATATTATAGCATAATTTTGTCTAATTATAAGTTTATTTTGAAAATTTTACCATTCCCAATCTATTCCAATCCCTCTATCTTTTGCTTTATCATATATTCTTTTCGCTGTTACGACATCTTGTACACCTATTCCGACACTTTTAAACACAATTATTTCGTCATCATTTTCTCTCCCGGAAATAGTTCCATTTATAACATTTCCCAAATCACCACTAAAATCAGCTTTGCTTATTTTACCTTCTTCTAGAGGAATTAATATATCTCCTGATTCTGATAAAACTGCATCTGTTGATTCAAAAAATATCTTAGATGCTCTAGTTAAACAAGTTGGACACATCTCTTGCATATCTGGTAAGTATGAGCCTACAGCACTCACTAATGCTCCCTTTTTAACCAAATTTCCATCAAATACTGGTTTTTTTGATGTTGTTGCTAAAACTATTACATCAGCATTATCTATGGCTTCATCAGATGACTCAGCTGCAACTATTTTAGTATTATATTTACTTAGCTTTAAGTTCATCTCTTTTGCAAATTTTTCTCTACTTTCTTTATTTCTACTGAAAACTCTTACTTCATCTAAATTTCTAGCTTCTAACATAGCTTCAAGTTGTGACTCACCTTGTCCTCCCAAGCCTATTAAAGCCCCTATCTTAGAATCCTTTTTAGCTAAAACATCTATAGCTGCACCAGATGCTGCACCAGTACGAACTTGAGTTATATAAGTACCATCTAAAGCAGCACATACTTCTCCAGTCTCCCCATCTAATAATAATACTGTTGCTGGAATTACTGGTTTGCCTTTTTGAGCATTTTTAGGGAATACAGATACAATTTTTATTCCTGCACACCCTAAGTCCTCTACATATCCTGGCATAAATAACATACTAGCATCCTGACTTGGAACTGGTATATTAGTTCTCAAAGGAGTTACACTTTTTCCTTCACAATAAATTCTAAAAGCCTCTTTATCAGCCTCAATTGCGTCTCTCATAGTAAATACTTTTTTTATGTCGTCTTTTTTTAAAAGTAGCATTTTATATACCCCCAATTTTAATAAGTTTCTATGCTAGATATTATAACATAACATTTTAATACAAATTCTATTTCATATTAAATAAATATATTTCAAATTAAATAATCCTATTTCATATTAAACAAATCTACATACTCCGATTTTAACATATAGCTTATTAGTTTTTTGTTTATTGAAAATTCTGGTATTCCTGCTGCATATGGAGTTATATCGTATAAATCAAAATATATAACTAAGTTATCATCTTGCAAATAAAAATTTTGATTTTCTTTTATCCCTTTAAAATTATATATTCCTACATTTTCTTTATCTTTCTTTTCTAAATCAGTTATTTGTTGTTTAATTTCCTCATCTATAACTTCTTTATATTTAGTATTATCTTTAAATAGGTCCATTAATTCTAAAAACTTCCCTGTTCTCATATCTACATTATAAGCTATATCTTGATAATAACCATGTGCTCCACCACTGTAAGTATAATATCTTACCTTTATACTAAGAGCAGAATCAGTATTCTTTTTAAGTTCAAAGTCTACATTTGCAACAAATTTATTTTCTTCATCAGGATTATCTTTAAGGTATTGTTTTGCCTCTTTATACGATTTGTTATAAAATTCAAATATATCATTTTTTATTCTATCATTTGTAGACCTTTCAACAATCTTATTTGAATTTGTTATTATAGGCATATTTATAGTACTTTCTATATATTCATCATTTTTCACTATTGTCTTACTTCCTATTGTACTTACTGATAAAGTTTGTTTACTATTTGTAGTATCTTTTGGCAATGATTGATTACTCATAACGCTTACAGCTTCTTTGTCTTTATTTAGATTAAGTAAAGCATCTTTCCCCAAATTATTATATCTATAGTCATGTTTAATTGCTAAAATAGCTATTATAGTCAAGGATAAAACAAACACATATCTTAAAACTCTAGCTTTCGTATTTACTTTAAAAAATTTCATCTTATTATTTTCCTCCTAAATATAAATCTCTCTTATTATATTTGGAGTTTCTAGGGTTTTTTATCCATATAATTTAATAAAAGATTAATTTTTATTTATAAAAATTAATCTTTTTCTTTTCAAATATTAAGATGACTTATCAGACAACTTGAAATTTTATCAAGTGGTAATTGGATTACAACAGAACCTCTATCAAATGCTACCATTGGCATTCCATATACAATGCAAGAATTTTTATCTTGCCCAATTGTAAATGAACCTTTCTCTCTCATTTTCAAAAGTCCAGTTGCTCCATCTGAACCCATTCCTGTAAGTATTATTCCTACTGAGTTTTTACCTGCTACTTGTGCTACTGAATCAAACAAAACATCTACAGATGGACAATGTCCACTTATTCTTTCACCTTCTTCACAAGTTACATAATACCCATCTTTATCTAAATGTAATTTCATTTGATATCCACCAGGTGCAATAAGTACATTTCCTTGCTCTACTCTATCATTATTTTTAGCTTCTCTTACATTCATAATACACTGCTTATCAAGTCGTTGTGCATACATCTCAGTAAATATAGCTGGCATATGTTGAGCTACAACAACCCCTGGTGTAGATTTTGGTAAGTCTTTTATAATCTCAAGTATTGCTTCTGTTCCACCTATAGATGCGCCTATAGCAATGACCCTGTTATTAATATTTTCCACATTACCGCCCCCACAAAATCATATATCTAAAATATTCTTCTATTTTTTATAAACAGCAGGTTTTACATAGTCGTATTCTGTATTTCTTCTATTTACTATCTCTGCATGACCTACAAATAAAAATCCATCTTTTTTAGTTACATCATAAAATTTATTTATAAGCTCTTCTTTTGTTTTTAAATCGAAATAAATCATAACATTTCTACAAAAAATCAAATCAAAAAGTTGATGTGAGAAATCTTCAATTAAATTGAATGGTTTAAAAAATACACTTTTTCTAATCTTATCACAAACTTTAAATGTACCATCTTTATTATCTATGAAATATTTTTTCTTCCATAATTTTGGAACATTATCAACATTTGCTTCTGTGTATACAGCTCTTTTAGCTTTTTCAAGTGAATTCATTGAAATATCTGTGGCTATAATTTTAATATTCCACAGGTCTTTCCTACTCCCAAAATAATCATCTAAAGTCATAGCTATTGAATATGCTTCTTCTCCACTAGAGCAACCTGCACTCCATATATTTAAGTTTCTGAGTTTATTATTTTCTTCCCAAAAAGGAAGTATATTATTATACATATACTCAAAATGCTGATGTTCTCTCATAAAAAATGTATGATTTGTGCTCAACCTATTTATTAAATTTATAGCTTCATTTCCTGTCTTATCTCTAAATAATAGGTTCATATATTGACTAAAAGAACTAAACCTTCTCTCTCGCATTGTATTATATAGTCGTCCTTCAATTAATACTCTTTTTTTGCTTAAATCAATTCCGTACTCTTTTTTTATATAGTTTACAAGAATTTTAAATTCTTCATCAGTGAGTTTTATCATACAAAAAACTTCCTCCTGCCAATTTATCAAAGCTAATTACATGCTGTCAATTAGAAACTTTCGAATATCTAAAATTAGTATAGACTTATCTCCAACTTTTACAATCTCTTTTATAACTTTATTTATATTTATGTTGTTAGAAATAGTTGTCTCTAGTAAGTTTAAGTCATCTATAAGAACGACATCAACAACTTTGTCTACAATAATTCCAACTTGATACTCATCAATTTTTATAATTATTATGCATGTTCTCTCATTATAATCAACTTCAGGAAGATTGTATCTAATATGCATATCAATAACTGGTATAATTCTTCCTCTCAAATTAATAACTCCATTTATATAATTTGGAAGACGTGGTACATATGTTATTGGTTGAAACCTTATAGTCTCAATTACATTTTCTAATTCTATTCCATAAATAACATCATTAACATAAAATGTTAATACTTGTTTTATAATATCATTTGTAGACATACTTTAAATCCCCTAATATATTTCCATAATGTTATCTGCATCTATAATCAGACTTATACTTCCATCACCAAGTATTGTGCATCCTGAAAAACCATTGTTTTTCATATTAAATCTGTTAAAATAAACTGGAAATGGCTTTACTACAACCTGTTGAGTTCCTATTATTTCATCCACAAAAATACATACTGCTTTATACTCATTTTCTATGATTATCATATTTCCATTTACTAATTCAGTTATATCTGTATGAATATCATATATTTTATGTAATCTTATAATAGGAATACATGCTCCATATATTGTAATTAATTCTGTTCCACTACCATCTTTAATTACTTGGCTTAAATCTGCAAGTTTAAATGTACTTCTTATTGATGATATTGGCAAAGTAAACATCGAGTTTCCAACTTTGAACTCCATACCTTCTACTATAGAAAGTGTCAGTGGTATTTTTATAGTAAATGTTGTTCCTTCATCTTTTGTACTTTTTACACCAATTGAACCACCAACTTTTTCAATACTTTTACGAACAATATCCATCCCTACTCCTCTACCAGAAAATTCAGTTATAGATTCCTTTGTAGAAAATCCTGGAGTCATAATTAAAGAGTTAATTTCATCATCAGTATATTCATTAATTTGATGTTTAAGAAGACCTTGTTCTTTAGCTTTTTCCAAAATCTTATCTTTCATGAGACCTCTGCCATCATCTGAAATACTTATGACAGCTTCTCCGCCTAAATTTTCAGCAGATAAAATTATAGTTCCTATTTCTTTTTTACCCTTAGATATGCGTTCATCAGCAGGCTCTATTGCATGGTCCATAGCATTTCTTATAAGATGCATAAATGGTTCTGCTAAATTATCCATTACATTTTTATCTACTTCTGTTTCATTTCCTATAGTTACTAGTTCAACATTTTTATCTAATTTTTTATTCATATCTCGTACAATTCTATGCATTTTTTGAAATACACCTGCAATTTTAACCATACGCATTGACATTACTATATCCTGCAATTCATCTGTAAGCTTATGTAATTGTCTGGTTGCTTTATTGAAATTATCTATATCAACACCTTTAGAATCTACACTATTTACAACCATTGATTCCATAATTACAATTTCTCCAACTATATTTTGAAGTAAATCTAGTTTTTCTAAATTTACAGTCATAATATTTTGTTTACTTATAGGAAGATGCTCATTTCCTTCAATTAAAACATCTTGCTCTAAGTCAATTTTCTCATTTAAGACACTTTCTTGTAATGCACTTTTTTCTTTTACAAAATTATTTTCATCTTTAGAATTTGTCTCCAAATTAGTTTTTGGGTTTTTCACCAACATATCATCCTGTTTTTCACTTGTATATATATCATCTTTATCAACATTTGAATACTCTTTTACATATAGATTATCTTTTATTGTTTTATAAATTATGTTTTTATCATCTTTAGCAATAAATTGTATATAAAATCCATATTTTTTAATATATTCTGCTGTACCTGTATTCTTTTCTACGTCTTCAGGATAAAATGCTAGAAATTCACAGTAATCTTGCAATTCAAATGTAAGCATAAAAGCTCTTACATTTTCCATCATACAATCTTGTTCAAAAACTATTTTGACTATGTCTGAACCTTCTCTATATGAAAAATTTAAATTAGTTATTTCTTTTTCGTATGTGTCTTCTAAGTTCAACTTATCTTGTAATTTTGTAGAACTTGATAGTTCTAGAGTACTTACATAATCTTCAATATCTTTTATAAAGCTAGAGCAATCAGAAGTTGTACAATCTCCTGATTGTAATTTACCAACATCATATTTTATAAAATCTAATGCTTGAAAAACTAAATCAAACAATAAATCATTATCTATAATCTCTATTTTTCTTTCACGTATAATATAAAATAGGTCTTCTACACTGTGTGCTAAAGCAGACATATTATCTAGACCCATCATAGAAGCTGAGCCTTTTATTGTATGCATAATTCTAAAAGTTTCATTAATATTACTGTCGCTAAATATTCTTTCTTTTTCTGTCTGAATCATAATTTCATCTAATTGCTCAAGTAATAGACTTGTCTCAAATATAAACATATCTAACATTGGTCTCATACTTGGTTCAATGTAATTCATATTTATCACCTACAGTCGACAAATAAATTTCTATTTTTTCTTATATATAATATTCTATAATCTAAATCCACGATGATTTTCTTATCTCACTTTCTTTTAGATGAAATTTTTCTACTAATTCTTTTAAAATTTGTGCTTGAGCAGACATTTCTTCTGAAGCTGCAGCACTTTCCTCTGCTGTTGCAGAGTTCATTTGAACTACTATTGAAATTTGCTCTATTCCAGATAAAATCTGTGTAATTGCTATCTCTTGACTATGCACAGATGAAGAAATTCCATTAATATAATCAGTAGTTTTTTCTACACCATTTACAACTAAGTCTAATGCTTTTGCAGTTTCTTTTGCAATTTTGACACCATTTTCCACTGTTTTAATAGCTTCTTCTATAAGAATTGCTGTGTTTTGAGCTGCTTTAGCACTTTTTCCAGCCAAAGACCTAACTTCATCTGCAACAACTGCAAATCCTCTACCATATTGACCTGCTCTTGCTGCTTCAACGGCTGCGTTTAATGCAAGAATATTAGTTTGAAAAGCTATCTCATCTATGGTTTTGATTATCTTTGATATTTCATTTGATTTTTCACTTATTGCCTCCATTGATGTCATCATATCATCCATACATCTACTTCCAAAACCAACTTGTAATGCTGATTGGTCAGATACTTCACATGCAAGACTAGCACTATCTGCACATTGCTTAATTCCATCAGATATTTCATTAATTGTAGAGGCTAATTCTTCTACTGAACTAGCTTGTTCAGTAGCACCCTGCGAAAGAGCTTGTGCTCCTGCTGCTACTTGTTCTGATGCACTTGCAACTTGCTCAGCTGACAGATTTATTTCATAGAAATCATCATTAAAAGAATTTATTATACTTTCTAATGATGTTTTGATTGATTTAAAATCTCCTATAAATTCTTGTTCTATGTCTATTCTTAAATCCCCTTTTGCAATGCTAGTTAATGTACTGTCTATGAGGTCTATATAATTTAATAACATATCTTGCATCTTTTTAACAGAACTTACTAACATTCCTATTTCAGATTTACTTTCTTCAACATCTATACTTGTTCTTAAATCACCAGATGCAATTCTTGAAAAATGTTTTTCTACCTTATTAATAGGAATTACTATCTTTAGTTTTATTACTGCATATTCTATTATTGTTAATATGATTAATAGTGAGAGTATAAATATCGTTCTTAGTATCAAACTTTGTAATTCTTTTTTAACTTCTACAATTTCAGAATTTGAACGAGTAACCACATCCTCTTGAAATTCATCTATTAAAGAATCCATTTTTTCTTGAGATTCTACATATTCGCTACTAAAAATTATACTTTGAGCTAAGCTCTTGTCATTACTTTCAACTGCATTTATAGCACTTTGTTCTTTTGGTACCAAAGAATCAGATATCTCCTTAGCTTCCAAAATTTTATTTGACTCAGTCTTTGTAAGACCAATTTTTTCAAGTTTATTTAAAGCAGATTCTCTTGTTTTTCCATATAGCTCTTTTTCATAGACATCTTTATCCTTTTTTTCACCTGTAAAAACGTACCTTCTTAACATGTCACAAACTTCTCTTGTTGTGTCTTTTATATACTGACTTTCATTTCTCAAATTGTTCATGTCATTGATACTTTTTTCCACTTTTTCAAATGCTTTATAAGATGAAATTGAAGAAAAAATGCCTGCCATAACAGCTAGTACTATAATAATTAGCAATACTATTGCCAATTTGGAAAGCTTTACTTCTCTTTTCATATCTGTACTCCTTTATAAAGTAAGTTTATCAAGATATCAATCTATATCTTCTTTAGTCCATTCATTGTACTTACTACACTGCAATCTTTGCCTAGATTTTTTCCCTCGTACATTGCCTTATCTGCTAGGGATATATTTTCTTCTAATGATATATTTGAGTTTACCTCTACTACTCCTAATGTAATAGTACATTTTATTTCATTTCCTTTATAGTTAAATTCAAATTCCTTTATTTCTTTGCGAATTCTCTCTGAAAGTATTTTTGCCCCTTCTATTGAAGTATTAGTGAGCATTATCAAAAATTCTTCTCCACCCCATCTTGATACAGTATCAATTTGTCTACAATTCTTTTTAATTATACTTGAGATTACTGTTAGCACAAAATCTCCTGCTTCATGACCATAAGTATCATTAATAACTTTAAAATCGTCAATATCTCCAAGAATAAGAGATACTGTTTCATGACTATATCTATTAATTTTTCTTTGTTCCATAAGCTGATTAATTATATGACGTCTATTGTAAAGACCTGTTAGATAATCCCTTACAACTAATCTATTTAATTTTTCAAGAGAAGATTCCAGTTCATTATTTATTTTTCTTAATTTATCTTGAGATTTTTTGACTTCAATATGAGCCATAACACGAGCTTTTAATTCTGTCATACTAAAAGGTTTTACCATATAGTCTATTGCTCCTACTCCAAAACCCTTTACTACATCTGTATCTGTATTTTTTGAAGTTATAAAAATTATAGGTATATCTTCTGTACGAATATTAGATTTGAGTTCTCTACACAATTCAAATCCAGAATTGTCTGGCAAAATTATATCAAGCAGAATAATGTCTGGTGTACACTCTTTAATACACTCTTTTGCTTCTATTGCATTAAATGCTTTTATGACTTTAAAATTATCTTTTGTAAGTGTTTTATCTATTAAATCGCACATTAGAACACTATCATCAACAACTAAAATTGTTCCTTGTTGCTTATTTTCCATATCCAAACCTCTCTTAAACATAATATATTCAAATTTTAATAATTTAAAATTCTTACACTTAATAATTATACCACTATAGTTCCAAATGTTATCATTATAATATAATTACAATGTCACTAAATTATATATCTGTGTTACATGGTAGTTTAATTGTATTTAAAAAGCAATTCATCTATCAAAAGTTCTTCTTCATCAGTCAAAAGCTTCTTCAAATCTAACAAGGTAATTATTTGATTGTCTATCTCTCCAATACCACTTACAAAATAATCTGAATATTCAAGAGTAACCCTTGGTGGAGGTGATATCTGATTTTCTTCTAAATCTATTATCTCCTCAACTTTATCAACCATAAATCCCACTACTAAATTTTCCAATCCGGCTATTACTATATATACATAATCAGTAGTATTTAAATTATTTTTCCTCAGTCTCAAATGCATATCTATTATCGGGATAATTTTTCCCCTCAAATTTATTATTCCTTTTGAATAGGTTGGAAGTTCTGGAATAAATATGATTTCCTGATTCCCAACAATTTCTATGACTTTTTCAAGTTCAATACCAAAGTTCTGTTCGTCCATTTTAAATTTTAGGTACTTAATCCCCTCATCTACTAACTCATAACCTAAATATGGGTCATCTGGAAATCTCATTTAATACCTCCCCCTTAAATATCTTCTAAATAAAAATAATCTATATTTTCTTCTTTCCTTTATTTATTGAGTCTACAATTAAATCGCCTGTCTCAGTATAAAAGCGTATTGTTCTTCCATAATTCATTCCTGTATCTTCTGCTATTATTGGAATTTTTAAGCTTAAAAGAGTTTTTTTTACTGCTTCAACATTCCTATACCCTATGCTTGCAATTGATGAATTACTATTTCCTAAAAACATCTGGGCTCCTCCAGCTATTTTTGCTTTTATATATGTCCTATTTGCACCTATATGCTCCATAGACTTAATAAGTTCCTTTATTCCTGTGTCAGCAAATTTATATTTATTTTCAATGTGAATAGCATCTTTACTATATGGCAACATAACATGTAACATTCCACCAATTCCTGCTGTTTTATCTATTAAACATACTCCTACACAAGAACCAAGTGCATAAGTAACCAAAACATTTGGTTTATACACTATTTTCATGTCTGCAATATTTACTACTATCTCTCTACTCATACTGATAATCCCAATCTTACTAATATGTCTTTAAGCGAGTCCATTTCTGGAATCATCAATATGTGGCTAATAAAATAATTATCGCTATTTTTAAATTTATTTTCTATAAATAAAATTTTGTCCCCAACATCAGAAAATCTTATCATAGGAACATTCAACACAGCTCCGACCATATCAATACACATATCTGGAACCGAAATACTTATGTTCATGTTTAGCATAGATGCAATAGCATTTACATAAGAACTTGCCATAATATTTCCTATTTCTTTGATTGCAGAAATTTCAATACCTGTAATTTCGTCTAAGAAAGCTTCATCTTTATTAAAAAGAGAATTAAGCATAAGTTTAGTGATTGATTCATCCAACAAAAACATAAACATCCCATTAATATCGCCTTTCATATCAAGTAGAATGCATACAACCTTGTTTTCTGGACCTCCAAGTAAATTTGTAGCTTCATTATATTTAAGTATCTTGACCATGGGTATTAATACTTCTATCTTACTATTTATCATGGATGCAAGTGCAGTAATTGCATTCCCAGAGCCTATATTACCAATTTCTCTAAGAGCATCTATATGAATATTATCAAGTTGTGAATAATTTATAATATAAACCCCTCCCTCTATTGTTACATTTATGTATTTTTACTATATAAAGGTGTATTTACAGCCTTTATTTTAAGGCATTATTTACAACTTTAACCAATGTTTCTGTTTTAAATGGTTTTACTATAAAATCTAGTGCTCCAAGCTTTATAGCTTCCACAATCATATTTTCTTGCCCTATTGCAGAACACATCACCACTTTAGCATTTGAATCCAACATTTTTATTTCCTTTAATACCTCTAGACCATCTTTTTTAGGCATTGTAATATCAAGTAATGTCAAATCAGGCATTTCATCTTTAAACATATTATAAGCTTCTTCTCCATCACTTGCTTCTACTAAATTCTCGTAGCCACTTTTACTCAGAGCTTCTTTAATCATCATTCTCATAAAAATAGCATCATCTACTATTAAAATTTTATTTTCCATAAAACTAACTCCTCCATACTTGTAACAATAAATGCTATTATTTTTCAGTCATTGTTTATACTTACTGACTATTTTCCCTACATAATAAATACATTTCATCTATAAATAAAAGTACATATTCATGCTATACTATATTCAACTTTATTAATACAGTTTATAAATTAAAAAACTTATATATCTATTGTAATATATGTTTTGCATTTTGACGAGTTATTAAAAACATAATCACATAAAAACGTAAAAAACACAAAAACGTAAAAAGTTGTCAAAAACCAATTATATAGATATATAATAAATTGAAAATATTTATATAATATACATCTATTATCGGCTGAACTATAATTAAATTTATATCCTATTATTAATTAATAAATTCTTACATATTGCTAAAGGAAGATTTAAATTATGAACAAAATATTGATTATAAACGATTATAGATAATTTTGTGAACTATTCAAAAATTGTATACTTAAAGAAATCACAATATTATCACTTTTAAAGATAAAATAAAAATTGGGAGTGTATAGTACACTCCCTCATGATTATCAACTTGTTTATTCCTATAATAAGTTTTATATATTAAAATTTATCAATGAATTTATCTTATTCCAATGTAAATATGAACTTCTTGCTTATTCATATCATATGTATTATTTTGATATTCTTCAAAATCACTTATATAAGTTCTATCAAAATCCATTTTCCAAAACTCAAACCAGAATTCTCCTACTGACTTTTGTATATCTCCTGTTATAGTGAATTTTGCATATTTACCACCTGGTATAACTTTGCTTATAACAAACTCTCCACAAATATCTTTTTCATTAAATTCACTTAAGTTGTTGTCCTTATCATCTTCACTATTTACTTCACAACATGCTACAAAGTTATATGGATTTGTAAAATCACCTTGATAGTCTGTATATAAACCTATTGTTTTATCATTTTTTTTACCTTTTATAGCATTATAGATACCCTTCCCCATAAAGCTTTTCCATAATTCACCTATGTCTTTTACTGCTTGTCCGTTGTTATTTGTAGTTTCTTTTGATACACCCACAACTATTTTTTCACTTATATGTACTATTTCATAATCCATACTTTATACCTCACTTTAGCTTTATTGATTGCTTTTGATTATCTGTTTCTTTAATTTAATTATAATTTATAAAATACGACATCTATATGTCATATATTTTAATATAATTAAATTTAGTAATAGTAACTTATAAGGAATACATCTTAAGCATCTCTTTCAATCTATTTATAACATTATCTCTAATGAATTTAGGTTCAAGTACTTCAACACTATCTCCAAAAGATAAGATATATCCATAAATCCACTCTCCAATTGGGAATTCTGCAATTACATCATATGTATTATCTTCATTTTTAGTTATTAAATCATTGTTAAAATCATCAAAAACTCTATAGAGCATCTTTTCCTTAAATCTTAGCCTCAGAGTTACTGTATCTTCTTTAATTATTTTAGAGTCATCTAAGTATGCCTCTTCAATTATCTTTCTTGAAAATATGTCTTCTTTTACTACTAAGTTTTTCATTCTACTGATTCTAAATATTCTAAAATCGTCCTTTAATTTGCAAAACCCATACAAGTACCAAGTCTTACTTTTATACATTAGCTTCATCGGTTCAACAGTCCTATTTGTCTGACTTGAAAAACTATTTACATAATCAAAATTTATAGTATTGCGTCTTAAAATAGCATTTTTTATTTTTGTAAATTTATCATCCTCATTAAAATTACTTCCCCATTCAGTAAAATCTATTTCAATCCAGTTTGCAAAATTACTTTCTCCAAATATTGAGCCAATTTTATCTACTACTGAATTTATTTCTGGATACTTTGTTGCTTGTAATGTTTGAAGTGCTATTATTAAACTCTCCTTATCTTCCTTTGACAATATAGTTTTGTCTATAGAATATTCTTCTATTAAAGATATTCCTCCTCCTTTGCCTTTAGTCATATATACTGGTACTCCTGACATAGACAGAGTTTCTATATCTCTATATATAGTTCTTGTAGAAACTTCAAACCTCTCAGCCAATGCTTTAGCAGTAACTAATTTTTTATTTAATAGTATTACTATTATTTCTGTTAATCTATTTATTTTCATCTATTATCACCTACTAAGATTATTATATTTATCTTTATTTTCTATAATTATATTATTTATTTTAAAGCTTTTTATATTTTATTCATACAATATTTAAGTAAATTTTTAATAAATAAATTTATATGTTAATATTTTGAAGTTATGTAATATTTTACATATTTTTTCGTTGACAATGTTAAATTTTTGATTTATCCTTAATTAAGGACATGTTATTGACAGTTCTTAAACTTATTTGAAAAACAATTTTACTATATAATTTTATGTAATTTAGGAAAACGTATTATATTCAAGAAAACGTATTTTCTATTTCAAATTCAAATAAGTACAATATTTATTTTTTTAGGGAGGCAATCATGGAAATTAATAAAAAACACTTTATTCAAGTCTTTTTAACTTGCTTAATCTTAGTAGTAGTATGTGAATTTATAGGACAAAGAACATTAGCTATTGGCTCAGCTTCTATAATACTATTTCCAATGCTTTATGCAGTTATAATCGGACTTATAATAACACCTGACTTATTAGGCAAAAAAATTAAAGCACTTAAAAAAGTTATTGGAGAAAAAGAAATCAATATTGCTGGTGAAGTTGTTGGAATTGCGCTAGTAATGCTTGGTATAAAATATGGGACTACAGTTGGCCCAAACATCGATAAGATAATTCAAGCTGGACCTGCATTTCTTGCTCAAGAATTTGGTCACATACTTGCACCAATAGTTGCATTACCTCTTGCATTAATATTTGGTATGAAAAGAGAAGCTATTGGAGCTACTGCAAGTATAAGCCGTGAACCATCTTTAGGAGTTATATCTGAAAAATATGGGATAAATTCTCCAGAAGGTAGTGGCGTACTTGGTACATATTTAATGGGTACAGTTCTTGGTACTATATATTTTAGCGTATTAGGCTCAGTCTCAATTTATAGTGGCCTTCATCCATATGCTTTAGGAATGGCTTGTGGTGTTGGTAGTGGAAGTATGATGACTGCTGCTGCTGGCTCACTTTCTACCATGGTACCTCCAGAAATGGCAGATACAATACTTGCCTATGCAGCAACAAGTAATATGATGTCTAGTATAACAGGAATTATATTCTTGGTCTTTGTATCTTTACCATTTACTAATTTTATGTACAAAATTTTAGAACCTAAATTTTCAAGAAGTAAAAAAACTGACAAAACAAAAACTACAAAAGGAGAGTGCTAATAAATGTTTGCTAATTTAGATTTAAAGAAAAGTTCATATCAATTATTGGTTATGTCTATTATTGGAGTTATAATTCTTATAGGACAAAGAATTAGTGTTGGTACATCTATAGTAACAGCTTTTCCTGGAATGGTAATGTTAATATTAGCTGCTATGGCTGCTATGATTATAAAGGATTTATTTCCTAAATCAATATTTCCTGCTTTTGGATTTGCAACTATAATAGGTCTTTTACTTAGTATGCCATATAGCCCAACATCTGAAGTATTCTTAACTAACACTAATAATATTAATTTTATGGCTATAACAACTCCTCTATTAGCTTTTGCAGGAATTTCTGTTGGAAACAAAATAGAAGCTTTAAAGGAAATGTCATGGAAAATAGTTATAATATCACTTGTTGTCTTTACAACTATATTCTTTGCATGTGCAAGTATAGCTCATATAGTTTTAAGTATTCAAGGTAAAATATAGGAGGAACTTATTATGAATAAAGAACAATTAAAATCTCTAGTAATAAAGACTATCGATGAAAATAAAGAAAAAATATTAGAAATAGGTCATGGAATCTACAAAAACCCAGAATATGGATATAAAGAGTATAAAACTACAGAAGCTGTTTCAAACTTTTTTGAACAAGAACTAAACTTATCTGTCGAAAAAAATATAGCTGTTACAGGATGTAAGGCAGATGCAAATTCTAGTAAAGAAGGTCCTCATATATCTATACTTGGAGAATTAGATGGTATATCATGCAAAGAACACAAAGATTCTAATGAAATAGGTGCATCTCATACTTGTGGACATAACATACAAATAGCTGGAATGTTAGGTGCAGCTATTGGTTTAGTAAAAAGTGGGGTTTTAGAACATTTAGATGGTAAAATATCATTTATGGCTACTCCTGCTGAAGAATTTATTGAATTGGAATACAGGGAACAATTGAAAAAAGAAGGAAAAATAACTTACTTTGGTGGAAAACAAGAACTAATAAAAAGAGGTTACTTTGATGATATAGACATATCTATGATGTTTCACTCTTCAGATTTAGGAGAAGATAAGGCTCTAGTTGGTCCTGAAAGTAATGGCTTTGTCGGCAAAAAAGTTAAATTTATAGGAAAAGAATCTCATGCTGGTTCTGCTCCACATGATGGAATAAATGCTTTAAATGCAGCAATGCTTGCTATAAATAATGTAAATGCACTTAGAGAGACTTTTAAAGAATCTGAAAGAGTTAGATTCCATCCTATCATCACAAAAGGTGGAGATATAGTAAATGTTGTTCCTGCTGATGTTCATATGGAATCATATGTAAGAGCTAGAACTATAAACGGCATGATAGATGCTAATAAAAGAATAAATAAAGCATTGATGGCTGGTGGAATGGCGGTTGGAGCTGATGTTGAAATAACTGAAATTCCTGGGTATCTACCAATATTAAGATACAAAAACCTTGATAACTTATTTAAAAATAACCTTGAAGATTTAGGTTTAAAAGGAAAAATTATTGATGGTGGAGATTTCACTGGTTCATTTGATTTTGGAGATGTATCTCATATAATGCCTACCCTTCACCCTATGATTGGTGGTGTAAAAGGTGCTCTTCATACAAGAGATTTTGAAATAATTGATGAAGACTTAGCTTACATAGTACCTGCTAAGGCTATGGCACTTACAGTTATAGACCTTCTTTTTGATAATGCTAAAGAGACTAAAGGTATATTAGATGCCTTTACACCAGTTATGACTAAAGAAGAATACTTAACATTCTTAGAAAAACACGACAAAACTTTATAGGTCTATTAAGTATTCTTTTTATAATACAAAGGTGGTATATGCTTTAAAAGCTATACCATCTTTTCTTTTCCTTCGTAAAGCCCTCAATATTTATTTAGAAAAAATATAACAAATATATTCATCCTCATGTATAGTAATAGCATACATTAGTAGTTAGAGATAGCATTTACAAATACTGTATATTTCTTATAAAAAAATATTAGCTAACTCTCAATTATTAGGGTACGAAAGAAGGTGAGTTGAAATGATGACATTAAAACAAGTTTCTTCATTAACTGGTGTCAGTATACGTACTCTACAGTTTTATGACGAAGTTGGTTTATTTAAACCTACAAAAATAACTACTGATGGATTACGATTATACGATGATAACGCATTAGAAGTTCTACAAAAAGTTACATTTTTTAAAGAACTTGATTTCACATTAAAAGAAATTGAAGCAATCATGGAAAATCCTCAATTTGATTGTCTAACTGCATTTAAAAATCAAAGAGAACTAATCCAAATAAAGCGAGATAGATTAAATGCTCTATTAGAATTACTTAATAAACTTATAAAAGTAGATAAATGTGTGGATTTTAAAGATTTTAATATGAGTGAGTATTTTCATATTTTAACTGAGTTCAAAGAATCTCACACTGATGAGATTGTCGCACAAACTGAAAGCATTGAAGATTTTGATAAAATAACTTCAGAAATCAAATCATATGAAAATGAAATAGCAAATATGGCAATTAAGCAGTTTGGAAGTCTTGAAAAATACACAAAGGCTATGGAAAATAACTTTCAAAATTTTTTATCTAACAGTACTACTATTTCTCAATCAGAAGTACTTAACCTTATTAAAAAAGGTGATGATATTACAAGAAAACTTACAAAAAATCTAAGTAAAGATGTTGCATCTTTAGATGTCCAAGAATTAGTTAAAGAACTGATTTCTTTTACTAATAAAATTAATAATGGAATAGATATGGGAGATAATTATTGGCCTATTATGTCTGAAAATTATATATCAAACCCTGTATTTATTGAGGTTAACGATAATAAATATGGAGTTGGAGCATCAAAATTTATTGGTCTTGCTTTAAAAGCATACCTTGAAAAATAAAAACTTGATATTACAGTTAGCACTTTATACTATAAATTTGCAAAAAATAGCATTGGTAAACATAATAGATATTTACTGATGCTACTTATTGTAATATTTACAAGGTTACCATTTTTGTAGAAAGCATACAATATTTAGAACGTTGAATTTGAACAGAGTGGCTTCCTGACTCTAGTTATAAATATGTAGAAAATATTTCAGATATAGAAGTTTACTTAAATTCATACCTACAAAATGCAGAACATGAAGTCTGGCTTCCAGTTACAAAAAAATCAGAAAAGAAAAATGGCAGTTTCAAAATTCCAGCTGAAACTACCGTTTTTCTTTTTAAAAATTATATATTACATATACATAAAAATCATGATAAAATATTAAATCAGTTTATTCGATAACACCCTTTTCCTGCTTCCTTTGCTGCATAAAGAGCTTCATCTGCCTTACTATATAAATCTTCAAAATTAGCAATGTTTTTATCACAAATTGAACATCCTAAACTAATATGAAATACATATTCATTCTGTGATAAATCTTCCATATTATCTAATGCATCAAATAATTTCTCAAAGCGTATTTTACAATTCTCCTCATTCTTTAAATCCTTAGCATAGATGGCAAATTCATCACCACCTAATCTTAAAACTACACTATCATAGAAAATATTCTTTATATTATCAGCTACAGCTTGTAAATAACGGTCACCTACAATATGACCATAGGAATCATTGATATATTTAAAATCATCTATATCGATAAGAATAAAAGCTCCATACTTTTTTTCGTCCATAAGATGTTCAATCATTTCAACGCCAGCACCTCGATTATATATACCTGTCAATAAATCAATTTCTGATTTAGTTCTATATTTAATGTAGTTTTCTACACTTTCGATACGGTCATTCAGAATAAAAAAGTTAACACCCACAGATAAAAAATAAAAAGTAACTAAATCAACTAAATCCGCCATAAACATATTTATATCCTTTGCTATAAAGCAACAAATACCATAGATTATAGCAGTTCCTGTTATGTAGAGAGTAATTCTCCATGGTTTATCCAATATGAATAAAGGAAGTACACATATAAAGACCATAATTGTGATTGATGGTTCTGTTTTATCTAGAAAAGTTCCCATCAAAATACCCATTATCATAACTGGAGTTAATGCCAAATAAAAGATAAGCGTTATATGCTGAAAGTGTTTTTTTAAGTAAAATTTAGAAATAATATAAAGAATAAAAAAGTATCCAAGTATAATAAAAAACTCTATATTAAAAGTAACAACTTCTGATAAAATCAATCCAAATACAAACACCATAGCTGAAATAGTGAGTCCTAATAATGACAAACCGCAGAAACATCTATAATTTCTCAATCTAATTTCAGATTTATACAAATTCATCTTCTTTGCTTTAAAATTCTTTAATATTGTTTCTAACATCCTACCTCCCTTGTACATTCCACACTCTTATTCATGAATTATTTTAATACTTCTATAATTCAACTACTGTTGATACACTTATAAATGAACTCTCACATTATTTATTAATTTAAAGAGTGATTTAACTATCATATAGAGCTATTATTCATATTTTTTCATTTTTCTATTAAAATTAACCCAATAATTTCCAATTATATAAATTGATTATATTTCCAATATATTTTTTATAAAAATATAATAATATTACTATCTAGTTTACAAAAACATATAAATAACTTAATATTTTTAATTTTATTTTAATATTTCTTTACTTATTGTTAGAATATATTATATCATTCTCATATACAAAAGTCATTAAAAAGAGCTCCTACATAGGTTATATTCATCATAATATAAACTTGTGTATTTTACTATTTCTCTACGATTCTTTAATCTTTTTATATTTTTCATATAACCTTATGACAATTTATCCCCTTACATATTATTTTTTAGTTCTAACCTAAATACTCCACTTGAGTTGTTATAAAGTTTTGTATTTTATTAATTTATTCTTTTACTAACTTAATATTCCACTAGATTTTTATAAAGTTTTGTTTTAAAATTAATTTTAAAGTATATATATAATACAAATAACTTAGATATAATTCGTCATTAATCTACTTAAAGCATATTTAATTAACATCACTCATCCAGAAAATTCAGAAAATTACATTGACATAGGAAAAAGTTTATTTTATACTTTTTTTAGGACACATTGTGGACACGTCTTAAATTGACAGTCATAATTTATATTATAAATTTGACCACAATACTTATTTTCAATATTATATTTTAAAAACATAGGGAGGATATTATGAATGATAACGTAGTTAAAAAGAAGAACTTTTTTGACAGAACATTAAACAGAATAGAAATTGTTGGTAATAAGCTACCAGACCCAGTTACAATATTTCTAGGATTATGTGTACTTTTACTTATACTATCTAGCATAATCGGTTCTATGGGTATATCAGTAGTTCATCCTGGTACTGGCGAAACTATAACTGCTGTAAATTTATTAACTGTAGAACAACTTCAGATTTTATTAGGAAATATTGTTAGTAATTTTCAAGGCTTTGCACCTTTAGGACTAGTTTTAGTTACTATGATAGGCGCTGGTGTTTGTGATAAAACTGGACTTATGACAGCAACAATAAAGGCATCAGTAAGCAAAATTCCTGAAACAAAAGTAACTCTTGTTGTAATGACTATAGGTATGCTTGCAAATATTGCATCAGATGCAGGTACAATACTATTCCCACCATTGGCTGCACTTGTATATCTTGGTGTTGGAAGACATCCACTTATAGGTTTATTTTCTGGATATGCCGCAGTCTGTCTAGGATTTGCAGCAAACATCATGATAAGTGTTAACGATATACTTGCTGCAAGCTTTACAGTACCAGCAGCTCAGATGATTGATTCTGGATTTGAAGCTAATGCAACAATGAACTTATTTTTTATGATAGCATCAACTTTTGTATTAATATTGTTAGCAACTTGGGTAACAGAAAAAATTGTAGCTCCTAGATTTGGTAAATACGAAGGAAATGCAGAGTTAGATGTTGATGGTAGCCTTAGTGATGTAGAAAAAAAAGGGCTTAAAAAAGCTGGTATAAGTATATTAATATATGCAGCAATTATGATAGCACTTAGTGTAATTGGTCAAAAACCATTCTTAGCAGACCCAGAAACAGGAGATTTATTATCAAATAATGCTCCTCTTATGAAAGGTATGGTACCTATAATAGCTTTAGCTTTTTTTATACCTGGTGTTGTATATGGAAAAACTATAGGTAAGATAAAAAAGGATAAAGATGTTGTCTCTATAATGGCTGGTGCAATGAGTGATATGGGTGGATATATAATACTAGCATTTGCTGCTTCACAGTTTTTGCAATTATTTACAAATAGTAATTTAGGTTTGATACTCGCTGTAAAAGGTGGAGAGTTTTTGAAATCAGCAGGAATAAATGGTCCTTTATTATTGATAGGATTTATTATATTATCATGCTTTATAAATTTATTTATAGGAAGTGCATCTGCAAAGTGGGCTATACTTGCACCAATATTCGTACCAATGTTTATGATGGTCGGATACAATCCAGCACTTACACAAATGGCTTATCGTATAGGTGACTGTATAACAAATCCACTTAGCCCCTTATTCCCATACTTCCCTATTATACTAGCATTTACAAGAAAGTATGATAAGGATGCTGGTATGGGTACTGTAATAGCTAATATGCTACCATACTCTATATCATTCTTGATAGTATGGACTATACTATTGATACTATTTATGGTGTTTAATATTCCATTAGGGCCTGGAATATTCCCTTCTTATAGTATGTAATTTATTTAAATTTTTCTAAAAGGAGAAATGATTTATGTTAAGTAAAAATAGACTTATAGATAACTTTATGGATATGGTTAGGATTGACAGTCCATCTAATCAAGAATTAGAAATGTCCAAGTGGATAGTAAACTATCTAAAAGAAAGAAATATAGACGCTATTATAGATGATGCTGGTGAAAAATATGGTGGTAATACGGGAAATGTTATCGCATATATAAAAGGAGAAGAAGGAAGTAGACCTCTTTGTTTATGTGCTCATATGGACCAAGTTCAACCTTGTTTAGGTGTAAATCCAATACTAGATGGTAATGTAGTTAGAAGTGATGGAACTACTACACTTGGTGCAGATGACAAAGCTGGTATAGCTGCTATCCTAGAAGCTCTAGAACATGTTATTACAGAAAAAATACCACATAGAGATATATATCTATGTTTTACAATTTGTGAAGAAGCTGGTATGCATGGTGTTAAAAACTTTAACCCTGATAACTTACCTTGCAAGGATATGGTGATTTTAGATTCTGGTGGAGCTATTGGTTCTATAGCATATAAGGCTCCTGCACAAGAATCTATAAAAATATCTTTTGATGGTAAAAAAGCACATGCTGGTATAGAACCTGAAAAAGGTATAAATGCTATATTGGTTGCCTCTCATGCTATAAGTAATATGCATATAGGTAGAATAGATTCTCTGACAACTTCAAATATAGGTAAAATAGAAGGTGGTGGAGCTACAAATATAGTAACTGATAAGGTTACATTGACTGCTGAAATCAGGTCTCATATCCCTGAAACTTTAGAATATGAACTTAATCATATGGAAAAATGTTGTTCAGATGCTGCATCTAAATTTAATACTACTTACACTTTTGAACATAATATGTCTTATCCAAGTTTTGAACTTAGTAGAGACAGTCATGTTTTTAAATTAAGTGAGGAAGCAATAAGACAAGTTGGTGTTGTTCCAAATCCAATGATAATTGGTGGTGGTAGTGATGCAAATATACTAGCTAATCTTGGATATAATTGTGCTATATTAAGTTTAGGGATGTATGACGTACACACAGTTAATGAATATGTAAATATAGATGAATTATATGATACTGCTAAAATAGTTTATCATATGATTAAGTTAAATGATGAATTGTAAAAAATTAATGATAAATTAGAGTACTATCACTAATATAAATACTTTTATACAATACTACTCTTTAACTCTCATAATTAAAAACCTATGTATTTTCAACTCTATAAGTACTATTTTAAAAAGTTGATTTACATAGGTTTTAGTATTTTATATGACACTTCATACAATCTTATATAATATTTTAAAACAATATCTCAGTAATATTCTTTGGTCTACCTCCACCAATACTAGTTTCTTTAGCACATATTCTCCCTAGATTTGCACTTACTATTTTATTCAGTATACGCCTTGCACTTCTTTCACTTACATTTAGATATTCTGCCAATTCTTTTGAATCGTAAATCTTGCTTTTTCTATTTTCACTTATAGCTATAATTTTTGCTACTGATTCGCAACTCATTCCAGTTTTTTTAGATATTTCTATTACTTTTTCATCAGACAATACTAAGGAGTAATTTAATTCATTTTCTGAGGCTAAAGGACCTCTTATATTTTCATCTTCATCTACTAAATATATACCAATTTCTTTTGAATCTATTGAATGTCTCAATGCTTTATGTGCATTATTTTCAGCTTGATATGCAGTTACTCCAGTCCCAATACCTATACTAAGAGAAAATCCCATGTCTTTTATATCTCTTTTTAACTTAAATAATTTATCATAATTGTACTCATTATCAGCTACACCTTTATGAACAAATACCACATAATCATTTCTTCCAAACGAAAATAAAGAACCTTGAATACTTCTTGCATAGTTTACTACAAGCTTATCCATATCTGATTTTTTTATCATATCAGAATAATAGTTTTCTATCTTCTCTTTATAATCTATTAGACTCAATATTTCTACTGCAATTTGAGAAAATCTAGCCTTACTTAGAGCATATTCACTCTTCACTTTCTCATAACTTTCTTTGATTAATTGTATAGTTGCTTGTAGCCGAAATACAGGATAACCTCTTTCCTTTAACTCATTGTACACTGCTCCAAAACCAGTTATCATTATCTCGGTCTTATTTTCTTCAAACAATTGTATATGCCACTTTGCAAGTTCAGATTCTCCTACTTCTAAAGAAAATGGCCTACAAAATATACTTGTAGCTTCAATATCAAACTCTTTAAGTGCATCTTCTACAACATATCTATCAACTACATCTATACTAAATTTATCTAGCTTTATATTTTCACTCTTTATTGCCCAAAATGCTTTCATTATACTTGTCCCACTTCTTGGAACAAATGAATGTGGTTTACTTATTTCATGTTTAGATTTTATAAACTCATAGACTCCACATCCTGTAAATATAATAGCATCACATTCATCTTCACATTTTGAAATAACTTCTACCGTATCTACTACTTTTTCTCTTACATATATTTTAGTTTCTAAATTGCTATCTATCTGTTTTAAGTCTTCCTTTATCTTAAAGCCAGAGTCTGAAGGACCTATAATACCCACTATCATAAACTTCGCTCCTAATCCATCCATATTGTACTTACTAAAAAATTATAATGTCATTGCTTTTTATTTTTTATTTAATTTATTATCTCACATTCTATATTTACGGTAAAGAAGTTCTATACAAGCGTTTAGAATAAAAATCTTTAAAAATTAAATTTTAAATACTATAAAGCCTGTATATATTTCAACCTTGAATTATTAATTGACTGAATATATACAGACTATCTTACATTTAATTTAGACAACCTATCACAGAATATATTACATTTAAATAAAGTATATTATTTTAAGTAGTTATTAGTTTACTATCTTGATGATTATAAAGTAAACTTTCAAAATCTAGACTTGGAATAGGCTTACAATAGTAATATCCCTGAATTACAACACAATTCAAACTAGCTAAAAATTCTGCTTGCTCTTTTGTTTCTACACCTTCTGCAACTACATCCATTTCTAGGTCCTTAGCCATGGCTATAGTATGCTTTAAAACAATTTTTTCTCTTTCTGTAATTTCTTTTTCATTGAAAAATCCACAATCTATCTTTAATGTATCAATATTTATATTTTTTAGCATATTTAATGAAGAATATGCCGAGCCAAAGTCATCCATATTTAATATAATACCATCTGTTCTAAGCTCTGCTATTATCTTGGCAAATAGCTTTATATTTTTAATAAATAAGCTTTCTGTAAGTTCTAATTCCAAAAATGATTTTGGTATATTATATTTATTTATTAGACCTAAAACAATATATCTAAATTGAGGATTATACAAATGTAATCTTGATACATTTACAGAAATCGGTATTGGCTTCTGACCTAAGTCTATCCATTTTCTTATCAAAGTACATACTTGCTCCCATATATACATGTCTAGTTTAATAATAAACCCATTCTTCTCAAATAGTGATATAAATTTATTTGGAGGTATTATACCTTTTTCTGGATGTATCCATCTAACCAAGGCCTCTGCTCCTACAATTTCATTTATTTCAAGATTATACTTAGGTTGTAAGTATACATGAAACTGTCCATTTTCCAATGCATACTCCATTTCTCTTTCCATCTGTTTTTCTTCAATTGCATCATTCCTCATAGCTTCATCGTAAAACATATGATGACTTATACTTTGCTTCTTTACATTTTTATGTGCATATCCTGCCATTTCACAGGCATTTGTAACTGATATATTATTATCCAAAATCCTATAAATTCCAAAGCATGGTACTAACATATATTCAAATTGCTTTATACTTAAATTTTTTGTAATCTTATAAATTAATTTATCTACCTCTTTATCATGATAACACTCATAAAAAATGCAAAACACATCTGCATACATACGACAACAGATTCCCTTAGAAGTAATATTTTTTTTAATCAGTTCTGCAATATATATTAATGCCCTATCTCCCTCTTGAATACCATAAATATCATTAATTACCTTGAACTTATCTATATCCATCATTATAGCAACATAATGTTTATTAGGATGTTTTTTGAGTAATAAGTTTGCTTGTTGACAGAAGCCTTCGTAATTATATAGCCCTGTCAATATATCTCTTTGCCTTTTACGTATTTGCATAATATGGTCTATATTTTTAATAGAAAGCAAAATATGCGTCTGATTTTCACCAAATTTATTTTTACTGATGACATTTAGGATACACATAGATGCCCAATAGTACCTTTTATCCTCTCCTAAACATCTACATTCAAAACTCAACTTTAAGTCCTCTTGCTTGTTATTTTTTGAATCATCAAGAAACTTTGAATAAAGATTGGAGTAAAATATAGCTCTATCATCAGGATGAACTATATAGTTTCTAATGTATAAAAATGTTTTTTGTATGTTCTCTTTTACAGAAATTTTAAAAATATTGTTTTCTGATTGATAGATTGGAGTAATTAAGTTTTTCTCTAAGCAAATATCTAAGATAATATCATATGTATTATAAACTAATTTTTCATAAGTTTTGGAATATCCATCACTTGTTATACTGTCAAAAGATTCTTTAGTCTCTAAATCTTCATATGTAGATAAAATTCTTTTTTCTGAATCATTTAAATTGCTTATCTCCTCTAATTTATTGGTCCTTAATTTATTTTTTTCATAATATCTTTGCTTATCTTGGTACATTCTCTCGTCAGCAATTTTAGTCAACATATGTATATTTATATTATCTTCACTCCAAGTGCTTCCTATTGCTACACTATATACCCTAGTATCTTTAAACTCCTCACTTAACCAAGTAACCTTTTCTTCAAATAGTTGTTTTGAAATTTCCTCACATAACACAACAAACTCATCTCCACCAATACGATAAATATTATAGGAATGAAAGTATTTTTTTATAATTACACAGGTTGATACAATAGCAGAATCGCCACTAGCATGTCCAAAGTTATCATTGATATCTTTTAATCCATTTATATCTATAAACACAACCCCCATAGATTTAGCTTTATTGCTGTAAAAATTATCTATGTATTTAATATATTTATTTCTATTGTAAACCCCAGTCAAAAAGTCATAATAGCTCATATGATTCAATTTATTTTCTACTTCTCTCTTTTTCATTTCAGTCAATAAAAAATAAGATAGAGAAGTCAAAAGAGATGTGTCCTTAACAGCTCTCTGTGGATTGTCAACTCCAATAAATCCAATAATTTTATCATCTTGCTTTAATGAAGATGCTATTAAACTTTCAATATTTTGAGGTTTTAAAATTTCATACTCAATTGGTTGTGTTTCTTTTAAACTTTCTATATTATCTACTATTATAAAACCTTTTTCATGAAATAATAAAAACCAATTTTTTAGTGATTCAATATCAATATCTTCAAGGAATTGTTTTTGTCCCTCAACCCCTTGATTACACCATTCATATGTATTATTTATCTTTTTACCATCTGCTGACACTTCAAAAATATATGCTCTATCAGCCTTATGAAATTTCCCAATACTGCCTAATACAAGATTTATAGCATCTGAAAAATTAGTTTCTGTTATAAGATGTTTAATACACCCAACTAGTAATTCTTTTATTTCTAATTTTTCTTCTATCGACTTACTTATATTTTCCTTATCAGTAATATCAAGAGCTATTTCCAGTCGTGCAGCTCTGCCTTCCCACTCAATTAATTTATCTTTTAATATAAAATGTCTGTCTATTTCAGTGTTTGTATTTTCCCATATGTAATATTCATCATCTTTCAAAAAAGAGTTAGTACAAAATTCACAAGGAGAATCTCTTCCTTGTAATGCTTCATAACATTTTCTATGAGAAATATCATCAAGCCCTAATAGCCTTTTCCCATTTTTATTAATATATAAAAGTTCATATGTATCCAAGGAGGAAACATATATAATTTCATCTAATTCATCTACTAAGTTTCTCACACTCATTTATGTATAACTCCTTTTATTCAATTTTTTAAATTCTTGAAACTATGTCAAGTTTTGATGTACCTTTGATGATGCTATTGTACTTTTTTATAAAAAAAAAGAATACAATAGCATCATCTTTTTTGACAAATAGAGCTCATTATCATATTACTCATTGAGGCTCTCTAAAACTTAAATTATCATAAATATCTTTTGCTGTACATACTATTTTTTTAATCTTCATATAATTCTTGTTATTCATACCTTAACTTAGTTCTAAGCAAGTTTTACATTATAAAAATTATATTTTATACTCATATCTTCATTCAATATATAGTATAAATATTTACATAACTATTAAATAAATATTTATATTATGAAAAATCAAACTGCTTTACCCATTTAAAAAGACATAAGTTCTCATTGCTAAAAAAGTACATTCTACAATGAATTACAGTGTTGTTATTATAGTTATATTAATAATATCATAAAGACCATTATAAAAAGATAAAAATAGTAACTTTTTTATATTAAAAAATATTTATTAATAAGTAAAATATTTTATATATAAAAATTATTTATAAAAAAGAAATATCAAATTAACTAAAGCTCAATTTGAAATATATTTTATTTAAATAAAAATATAGTCTTTATTAAAATATAGTTTTTGTATTAAAAATCGCCATGCAAATATAATATTAATAGGCTGGCTTTCCTCCTACTTATTATAAAATACATGGCTATTTATATTTAGTTAAAATATTACTAGTTTAGATTAACTAATACTTTTAATTTGATACTTATTCATCTGTCATGCGATATCCTACTCCAACTTCAGTTAAAATATACTCTGGTTGAGCAGGATTTTTTTCAATTTTTCGTCTTATACTTGCCATAAAAACTCTAAGGGATTGGTTTTCACTTTCATAGTAATTACCCCAGACCTTATCTATTATAAATTTATGTGTTAAAACTCTCCCTGAATACTTAGACATTAATTCAACAAGTTTATATTCAATTGGAGTTAAGTGTATCTCCTCACCATTAATAGATACAAGATGCTTTTCATAATCTATCTTTAGATTTTTAACCTCAAAGGTGGTAGGAACGTCACTATTTATCTTACCTTGTTGAACTTTATTTCTAAGGGCCACACGCACTCTAGCCAAAAGTTCTGTTACACTAAAAGGTTTAGTTAAATAATCATCTGCTCCGCCATCTAAAGCCTCAACTTTATCTCTTTCATGCTCCCTTGCTGAAACAACAATTATTTTATTATTTTTAGCACAAGCCCTAACTCTACCTATTACCTCAATTCCATCAATATCTGGTAAACCTAAATCTAAAATTATTAAATCTGGGTCAAGAGAATGTATAAGTGATATAGCTGTGCCTCCATTGTCAGTTTCTACACATCTATAGTTTTGAGTTTCCAGAGACACTTTTATAAATTTACAAATTGGTCTATCGTCTTCTACAATTAAAACCAACGGCTTTACTTCCATTCGTCTTTCACCTCCCCTTTATCTAAAGGTATACTGAATCTAAATGTAGCTCCTCCAGAAGGATTATTGAAAGCAATAATTTCTCCACCATGAGCTTGTACTATAGACTTACATATTTCTAAACCAAGACCAATCCCTCTTCTTTCAAGATTTCTTGCTTTATTCTTTGTATAAAATCTATTGAATATATTCTTAATATCTTCACTTGGTATTCCTTTTCCGTTGTCTGCCACTTCAAATAATACATTTTCGGCTTCTTTGCTTACAGTTAATTCTATCTTAGAATTTTTAGGTGTATGTCTTATAGCATTGTCAATTAAGTTTACTAAAACTTGCTCTATCAATAATACATCCACATGAACTATTATTATTTCATCTGGTATATTGGTTTGTATCTCTCTACTATTGGCAAATTTTTTAACTCTTAATATAGATTCCGCAATTATTTCATCTACAACCTCTGGACGTTTTTCAATATCCAATTTTCCTTCATCTATTCTGGTCATGCTAAGTATATTCTCAACAGAGTGTGTTAACCAACTTGTATCTTCATATATATTTTTTAGTAGCTCTACTCTAGTTTCTTTATCTATTATGTCATCATTTTCAAGTATAGTTGAAGAAGAACCTAGTATACTTGTAAGTGGAGTTCTCAAATCATGAGAAATTGATCTAAGTAAGTTTCCTCTTAATCTCTCTCGTTCTGTTTCAAGATTAGCTTTTTTATTCTTTTCAAATAGGTTTTCTCTATCAATTGCTAATGCAACCTGTGTTGAAACTGCTTCTAACAATATCTTTTCATTTTCCGTAATAATATCAATTTTAAAACATGCAATACCTATAACACCAAGAACATTGGATTCTTGACCTTTTATAGGAAAATAGTAAGCACTACTATTTTTACAATATTTTGTTCCAATCCCAACTGGTTCACCTGTTCTAAAAGCCTCTTTTATAGCTTCCTTTTCTAATACTGAGTGGAATATATTCTCACTTCCATCATTATTACAAATATAAATACTTGGCTTACCTAGATTATTATCACCATCTGCAATAGTTACTATAACAGTTCTATTTAACATGTTCACCAAATTAGACCCACAAAATTCAATTATTTGATTTTTATTTTTTGCTTTAAGAAGTGTTTTATTATTTTCATAAAGCAACCTTATCATTTTCTCTCTTTTATGAGAAAGTCTTACTTCTTTTTTTATTCTAGAAGTTAAAGTGCTTGTTATAATTGCTGCCAAAAGCATAATACAAAAGGTCATTGGATAATCTTTTCTATAAGCTATAAAAGTATATAATGGGTGTGTAAAGAAAAAATTAAATGATAGCACTCCTATTACTGAAGAAAGTATTCCAAAAAAATACCCATGTGTTATACTTGTAGCAAATAATACACCTAATATATACACTAAAATAATATTAGATTCATTAAAACCTACTTTTTTAAAAGCTACTGATATTCCAGTAGCAATTATCATAACCAATATAGTTTTTATAAAGTCCTTAATAATTATTTTCTTACTGAGATAGTCATCTTCATCATAATCATACTCTTTTAAGTCTTCATGATGTAGTCGTTCTTTTTTCATTTACTGCAATTCCTCCTTACTGTTACTGTTTAAATTGACTCTAATGTATATAATACAATTTTATCATAATAAATTCAATCAATACATTTAATTAATACCTTCAAATTACTAAAAGGTGCTGTCTTAAAATGAAAATAAATCTCTATTTCAAAACAGCACCTTTATATATTTAAATCACTAATTTAATTTTTACATATTTAAATTGTTAATTTGATTCAATCTAATAAATTATAATATCTTAATATTTGATTTTTAAAACATTCCTATCCAACAAGCATAAATATAAAGTGGGCACATACACCTGCACATAAACCACCTATTGTATGCGAAAGAATCGCTTTACCAGCTAATGGTCTTGCATCTAAAGCATCCATCATACCAATGTGTGTACTTAAATATCCACTCCAACACATACCCATTGCTGTAAATACTGCTATATCATTAGGAGTTACAGCACCTGATTTTATAAATTCTGGCACTAGAGATATTGCTGCCCCAACAGCACCTAATGCAGTTACAGGGAATGCTATTGCTTCTGGTGAAGTAAATCCAAATAATGGTTCTATTATAAAACTGATTTTGTCACCAATAGCAGGTAATAATTTTATACCTTCATATGCAGCTCCTGTGTAAACAGCTTGACCTGTAGCAGGGTCTGTAGATGGTCCAAAAGTTAATAACATAACTAATGTACAAACTACTAAAACTCCTGGTATTATAGCCATACCCATTTCAACACCTAGCTTACCACCTTCAAGTATAGCATCCAATCCTCTTTGGAATACATTACCATCTCTTATTTCTCTAAACTCTTCAATCTTTTCACCTTTTCCATTTGCTTGTTTGTCATTATCAATTTTAGGGTCATAATTATAATACTTTTTAGTAAAAGTCAACATAATTCTAACACTAATAATACTACCTATTATTGCTCCAACGTTACCAATTATAGCTGGTAATACATATTCTTTACCTTGAGCTATCATGAAAGTTGTTACAATAAGTCCCATACCAAAAGCTGTTCCTAAGTTACATAAAGCAGGTATTTGGTATTTTTTAAAGTATTGTGTAAATGTTTTGTCTTTAGCGAATGGTATAATAGCTGGGTTATCAGATAAATAAGTTGCCACTACTCCTGCTATACTAGCACCAGGTAAGCCCCATATAGGTCTCATAAGGCCCTTAAATATCTTATTTACTAAAGATATTACTCCAAATTCTGAAAGTAATGCACTAAGTGCACCTGCAAGGACTGCCATTGCCATTATCAAAAATACTGTTTCTAGTAAAAGTGCATGTGCTGTACTCATTATTACTTTGAACATCATTCCTGCACCCATGATACTGCCTACATAGCCAAATCCTACCGCCAAAAGTACAATAAATACGAAGGTTTCCATACTTACTGCCTTGACTCTCCTCTTCTCTGACAGCTTCTCCATTGTGAATCTTCCCCCTTTTAATTTAGAATTAAGGTTTCTACATTAATACAAATTTGTTAATACAAAACAAGTTCTAAAACTTACATCTGTGATTCAAGTTGTCGGTTTGTTGAAATAAAAAACCGTGACTAATATTATGACAATAAGAATATCTAATTTAATAAAAGATATTCTTATTCTATTTTATGTTATTATATTATCATCCTTTGGCATAAAAGTCAATTTTTTCTATTTCTGTGGTTTAATTTTATTTATGCTCTTCTTATATTTTTCATTATTTTTTATCTTTGAAACTATTCCATATAGATTAACTTTCCTAAATACTGTGGTTATAAATACTAACCCCAATGCAATCGAACTTGCACAAGATAATGTACTTACCCCATACTCTACTGCCTTAATATAGTCATTAGTTAAAACAGAATACATAGTGTTATATATTCCATAACCTGGTACTAGGATTATAAGACAACAGACACTTAAAGTTGTAGATGGAGTCATATAAATCCTAGCACATAATTCACAATATATTGCAAAACATACTGTAGCTATAAAAAAGCACAAATTTACTGATACACCCATATTCAAACAAAACTTATATGAAAACCATGCTATACTTCCACCGACACCTGATATTATCAAGTTTTTTCCCTTCATATTAAATAGAATTCCAAAACTTAAGGCTGTAAAAAAAGCTGCTACTACTTCTATAAACAATTTCATTTATATACCCCCTAACTTGAAGTATAATCCTAGTACCAAAAACATTCCTACTGCTATGGATACACCTACAAAAAATACTTCTGCCAACTTTGCAAGACCAGATATCAATTGACCATCTAACAAGTCTCTTAACGCATTAGTTAAAGCAAGCCCTGGAACCAAAAGCATTATTGCTCCTGCTATTAAATGGTCCATAGTCTTTATAAATCCAAGCTTTAGAATCACAATGGAACAAAAAGCTATGACAACTGCTCCTATTGCATTTACAAAAAAATCGTTTAGTGAAGACTTATTTAAGTACATAATAACAAATTTAGTCATTATTCCCACCATAAACGCAGCTATAAATTCTTTTAAATCTCCTCCAAATAATATAGAAAAAGTTGCTGCTGCAATACCTGCAAAAATTATTGTTACTATATCTGAATAATAATTGTCTTCACTTATCTCATCTAAAATCCTCTCACATAACTCAATATCTAAATCATTTATACTGATTGCTCTTGATAATGAGTTAACTTCATGAACTAAGTTTAGGTCTACCCTTCTTGAACTTATTCTTTTAATTGCTGAGTGTAGTTTTCCATCTACAAAAACAGATGCCATTACAGCTGTTGGAGTTGCAAATACATCTACATGCTCTATACCAAAAGATTGGCATATTCTACTTATCGTTTCTTCAACTCTATAAGTTTCTCCTCCACTCTGCAACATAGCTTTACCTGCATTTGAGGAAAAATTTAAAATTCTATCTATATCCACAAAACATATCTCCCATTCTTTTATAATATTATTCATATTTTATTACAATATATTAATTATTTAAACTAGTTTAAATAATTAATATCCAATATTTAGATTTTATGAAAAAATTTGTTTTTTATGCTTGTCAAAAATAAATTATAAAGTTATTTACACCATAAAATGGCTGAATTAATATTTCATAGACACTTTCAACCATTGATATATAACCTCTTTAAATTTTATAAGCTTATTTTTCTTTTCATTATTTTTGTTTCAATAAAAAATTATCTCTCCACCTAGTATTCATTTTATTAATTCTTCATTGAATACTTTAAAATCTACTATAATTTATGATTTACAATAACTATAATTTTAAATCTGTACACTTGCAAATTGCTCATAAGATAATAATTAATTTTTATGTTTATTTAAATAATTAGTTTTTATATTTATATGAACATTAAATAAAAGTGCTACATACATTACAAAGTTTATACTTATCTAATATAACAACATAATGCCTTATGTAAATCCATAAAAATCCATATCTCATATAATGCAACTATTATTTTAACACCAACTACTACACAAAACAACATATTAAAAAGTAAAATACAAAATATCCACTATAAACCTTATTTTAATATAAAATATATATTATAATATATTTTATATAACTTAAATATAAAGAAAGGGAGTACTATATGTTAAGAAAAGATAAAGTTTTATTATCACTACATAAGTTATGTAATAATATAACTTTAAAAGACCTACAATCAGAGAAAACAGGATTTACTACTCTTGAAGTTGCTAACAATTCATCTCTTGATAGAAGTAATACTAGTAAAGAATTAAATAATCTATACAATGAAAAGAAAGTTGTAAAAATATCTGGTAAACCTATTTTATTTTTACATGCTGGTATTATTGAAAATTTGATTGGTCGTACTTTAAATAGCTCAGAATATTCTATAAGCAATTGTAATGAACTATTTAAATCAACTAAAAATGATTCAGAGGATATCTTCTCAACATTACTTGGATATGATTCTAGCCTTAAATTAGCTATAGAAAAAGCTAAATCTGCCATACTTTACCCTCCAAAAGGTCTTAATACATTACTTATAGGGCCTACTGGTGTTGGAAAAAGTACATTTGCTGAAACAATGTACAAATATGCTATAGAAAGCAAAGTCTTTTCTTCTGAAAGTAAATTTGTAGTATTTAATTGTGCTGAATACGCAGAAAATGCTAACTTACTTCTTAGTAATTTATTTGGTTATGTTAAAGGTTCTTTTACTGGTGCTAACAAGGATAAATTTGGGATAGTTGCACAGGCTAATGGTGGTATATTGTTTTTAGACGAAATACACAGATTACCCCCAGAAGGTCAAGAGATGCTTTTTCTTTTGATGGATAAAGGTATATACAGACGATTAGGAGAATCTGATGTCGTACACAGCGCTACAGTCTTTATTGTGTGTGCTACAACAGAAGATATACAGTCTTCCTTACTTGGAACTTTTCTAAGAAGAATTCCTGTTACAATTAACCTACCTGCTTTACAGGATAGGTCCTTAAAAGAAAGATTATCTCTCATTAAGTATTTCTTCATTATAGAATCTAAATATACTAATGCAACTATAAGAGTTCATAAAGATGTAATTAAATCATTACTACTTTATGACTGTTTTGGTAATATAGGTCAACTTAAGTCTGATATACAACTTATGAGTGCAAGAGCATTTTTAAATTATAAGACTGAATTAAAAGATAACATAGAAATAGACTTGTCTCTTGTTCCTGACTATATTTACACTGGTCTTTTAAAGTTGAATGAAAATCGCAGTAATTTAAACAAATTATCAGAACTTGATTATATGCTTTTTTATGAATTCAATGGTAATAACTTAGAAGTTGAGTATACAAAAGAACTATCTAAATACAATATAGATACATCAAACAATGGATTTAGATACTCTACAGAGATTCCTTATCTAGAAAATGATATAAGGAGTATGTTTATAAATTATATGGAGAAATACTCTACAAAATTACTTTCAGTATCATCAGTGACTCATTCTGATTATACAAGTAATGAGATTTTTAAAGTAATCAACCCAAAGATTTACTATGCTGTTGAACACTCTTTAAAAGAAGCTGAAAAAATATCTAGAAATAAATATACAAAACAGACTTATGTTGCTCTTTCAATGCATATAAGTGCTCTAATAGAAAATATAAACCAGGATACATATAATCCTAAGTACAATCTATATAATGATAAAATTTTCTTAGAGAAAGATTTAAATATAGCTAAAATAGTTTTAAGTATAATTGAAAATGACCTACAGATATCTTTACCCAAAGATGAAGTAAAATTTATATCTATGTTTCTAAATAGTACATACCTTGAGCCTAATAATCACACTGAAAGTATTGGAGTTATAATACTTGCTCATGGAAATTCAACAGCTAGCAGTATGTGTGATGTAGCCAATTCACTACTTGGTACAAACCATTGTAATGCAATTGATATGCCTTTGGATGTGAAAGTAAGTACTATACTTGACAAAGCTATAGAATTGGTAAAAGAATGTGATAAAGGTAAGGGAGTACTCCTTTTAACAGATATGGGCTCTCTCATAGCTTTTGGAGAACTTATTTCAGAAAAGACAAAGATTAAAACACGCTCTATTGAAATGGTGTCTACTCCAATAGTTTTGGAAGCAGTAAGAAAAAGTACTCTACCGGAAATGACCTTAGATGAGTTAGCTAACTCTTTAAGCTCTTTAAATCCATATATTGGACGAGCTGCAATTGACTCATCAGAAATAGATTACCCTGAAAAATCAAGAGATTATGTTATAATAACTACTTGTATAACAGGTTATGGTTCAGCTATGAAAGTTGCAGACTTTATAAATTCTTCACTTAAAAATATTAATAAATACAATATTAACTTAGTTCCTCATAATATAGAGAGTTTTAAAATGTATAGGAATAAATTTAGTAATACTAAAATTTTAGCAGTTGTTGGTAGTGTAGACTTTAATGTTGCTAACACTCCATTTATACACATAGAAGAACTTCTAAATGGATATGGGCTTGATATGTTAAACAAGATAATAGAAGGTACATTCAATGCCAACATTATTACTAATATAAAGGAAACAAATCTATCATATAACAGCTTAATAATAAACTTTATGTCTCAGAACTTAGAATTATTGGACTCAGTTAAATTATTCAACTATGTTAATTCATCATTATTTTCAATAATAGAGTTAATAGACAAAGACCTTAAGAGTAAATTTAAACTTGGATATATATTACACTGCTCTTTTATGATAGAAAGATGTTTTAAAAATACAACTTTTCCATATAATAACATTACTGATTTAATTGGTAAAAATTATAAATTATATGAATTAATACGAGAAGCTTTTAAAACAACTGAAGCTTACTTTAATATTTCGATACCAGATGAGGAAATTGCTTATATAATAGATATGATTAATGAATATCTAAATAAATAAAACTGATAGTTCCTATCTTGCGCACATAATTAGTATATGAAATGGAGGATGAAATTTTGAAAAGAAAAATAAAATACTTAGCAATACTTGCATTAATTTTTACATTTATAACACCTGGATTCTCATTTGCAGATAATCCACCAGTCCCAAATTCGTCAAGGGCGGCATTGCTTATAGACCAAGATACTAGAAGAATATTATTTGAAAAAAATAGCGACGAAAAAATGCCTCTAGCTAGCTTAAGTAAGATGATGACATTTTTACTTGCAATAGAGGCAGTAGATAAGAATCAAGTTAAAGAAACTGATATAGTAAAAATAGACAAGTCTACAGCTTCTGTTGGAGGTTCTACTTGTAAGCTTAAAGATGGAGATGAAATACCTCTAGGAGAGCTTATGCAGGGTCTTATGCTTGTTTCTGGAAATGATGCAGCTATGGCCATAGCAAAATACATTGGTAAAGATGAAAAGAGTTTTGTAGATATGATGAATAAGAAAGCTGAAGAAATAGGAATGCATGATACGTATTATTTTAATCCAAATGGTCTTCCTAGATATACTGACCCAGAACGTAAAGAGCCTCCTATAGAAAACATATCAACAGCTCATGATATAGTTACTCTTGGAAAGTATATGTATGACCATTATGAAAGTCAGGTTACTAGAATAACTACTATGCAAGTTTATAATGATACTAAAAAGGATTTTACACACTACAATACAAATCCTCTACTTGTTTCAGTTCCTGGTGTAGATGGAATAAAGACAGGTTATACAGATAATGCTGGATATTGTTTTGCATTTTCTATGATGGTTCCTAAAGATGCTAAAAATGAAAGAAATCATAGATTAATAGGTGTTGTGCTTGGTGATGGTAATAAGAAGAGTAGAATTTCTTCTTCTGCTAGTTTATTGAAGTATGGTAAAGATAATTTCCATTCTAAGAAGATAGCTCATAAGGGAGATACTATAGAAACTCCTTGTATCGATGGTATTGATGATTTTAAGATAAAGGTTAAAGTAGATAAAGATTTATATGGTGTTGTTTCAGATAATGAGAATATCAATCCTAAGATAGTGTTTAAGAGCATGAGTTATCCTATCAATAAGGGAGATATTGTTGGTGTTGCAAAGTATTATAATGATTCTGGTAAGTTTGTTGGAAGTGTTAATGTGAGAAGTGAAAGCAATATAGGGTGTATCCCTTTGAAGGACAAGATTAAGATTAAGGTTGCTAAGATAAATAGAGAGCTTGAAGGTAAAAATTCTGTTTGTTTTAAGGCTTAGTGCTTAGATAAAAGTTAAGAGATTGAATGAAAGTTGAAAGAGCTCCACTGTATGGTGGAGTTTTTTGTTGTTGTGTTTTTACAAAAAAATTAAAATAGTGGCAACAATTGAGGATGTGAGGGAGAGTTGCCACTATCTATATAGGGTATTATATTATGTTTTTAAGCTAGTTTTTACTATCTTCTATGTTTATATAATAACTCTTGTGTGTGAATTTAATAGAGAATTCATGTGAAAATTATGTGAAGTTTTAAAATACTATAAGGTCACAAATTTTATTTAAGATTCAAAATTACAATACAATATTTTAATTTTTATACTTATCTTACTTTTAGGTATAAATATTTATAAATACTTTTATTTAAATATTTACTTAAGATTTACTAATCTTGTATATTAAAAGGCTGTAAGAAAATTATTTTAAAAATCCTACAGCCAATATTAATATATACAAGAAGATTTACATTTTTTGAAACTATTTTTTACTTATATTTAATTATTTATCTCAATATATTAAATAAACTTGATAATCCAGAAGATATTTTTCCTATTGTTGATATTGGAGCTACGACATATTTTTTAACTTCAAATGTTGTATTTTTTGCTGAATCTGTAGCAGTTGTTTCAGATACTGCTCCTGCCTTAACTAACACACTTACATTATCTAAATCATTTTGTACAGCTGGGACTGCTGTTC